>DASVVU010000001.1:0-7049 GCA_036386395.1 Beijerinckiaceae bacterium
CTTCATCGACACGTCGTCGAGGAGCGGGTTCGCGATCGCGGCCTCGGCGGCGCGGTTGGCACGCTTCTCGCCCGAGGCCTCGCCGGTGCCCATCATGGCCTTGCCCATGCCGCGCATGATCGCGCGCACGTCGGCGAAGTCCAGGTTGATCAGGCCCTCCTTGACCATCAGGTCGGTGATGCAGGCGACCCCGGAATAAAGCACCTGGTCGGCCATCGCGAAGGCGTCGGCAAAGGTGGTCTTCTCGTTCGCGACCCGGAACAGGTTCTGGTTCGGGATCACGATCAGCGTGTCGACCGCTGCCTGGAGCTCGGAGACGCCGGCCTCGGCGACCTTCGCGCGGCGCAGGCCCTCGAACTGGAACGGCTTCGTCACGACGCCAACGGTGAGGATGCCCATGTCGCGGGCGGCGCGCGCGATCACGGGAGCGGCGCCGGTGCCGGTGCCGCCGCCCATGCCGGCCGTGATGAAGGCCATGTGGGCGCCGGAGAGCTGGTCGCGGATCTCGTCGATGACCTCCTCGGCGGCCGCCTGGCCAACGTCGGGCTGAGAGCCCGCGCCGAGGCCTTGCGTCACGCCGAGGCCCATCTGGATGATGCGCTCGGCCTTCGACGAAGTCAGGGCCTGGGCGTCCGTGTTCGCGACCACGAACTCGCAGCCCATCAGGCCTGCCTCGATCATGTTGTTGACGGCGTTGCCGCCGGCGCCGCCGACCCCGAAGACGGTGATGCGCGGCTTGAGTTCCCGGATGTCCGGGGCTTGCAGGCTGATGGTCATGGTCTTCTCGCCCTCTTCTCGGTGTCTCTCCGACTGGCGCCCGGCCGGCGCGGCTGTTGCGACAACGAGCAACGGCTGCCCCGCCGCGCCCTGAACTCAAACGCCCTCAAAAGCTCTCCTTGATCCAGCGGCCGACCTTTCCGAGGTAGCCGCCGGTTCCCGTGTTCTGGAACATGCCGCCGGAGCGCGGCTCGAAATGCTCGGCGTGCGCGACCTGCGGATAGACGAGGAGCCCGACCGCCGCCGAGAAGGCCGGCCCCTTGGCGGCTTCCGGCAGTCCCTTGATCCCGAGCGGGCGTCCGATCCGAATCTGCCCCTGCAGGACTTTCTTCGCCACGTCGGGAAGGCCGACGAGCTGGCTCGCGCCGCCGGTCAGCACGACCCGGCGGCCGGCCTGGGCCGCGAAGCCCGCGTTCTTCAGGCGCTCGCGCACGAGCTCGAGAATCTCCTCCACCCGCGGCCGGATGATGCGCACGAGGTGCGACTTCGGCAGGTGGTGGGGGACGTCGCGCTCGTCTTCGTCGACCTGATGGACTGCGATCATGTCGCGGTCGTCCGAGCTCGTGGCGAGGCAGGAGCCGTAGAGGGTCTTGAGCCGCTCGGCGGCGGCGACACGGGTGGTCAGGCCCCGCGCGATGTCCATGGTGACGTGGTGGCCGCCGACCGCGACCGCGTCGGCGTGGACGAGGTGGCCGCCCGCGAAGACGCCGACGCTCGTCGTGCCGCCGCCCATGTCGATGACGGCGACGCCCATCTCGGCCTCGTCGTCGACGAGGGCGGAGAGGCCGGCCGCGTAAGGGGTCGCGACCACCGCCTCGACGCCGAGGTGGCAGCGCTCGACGGCGAGCATGAGGTTGCGGGCGGCGGCGGCCTCGGCCGTCACCACGTGGAGGTCGACGCCGAGCCGCTCGCCGATCATGCCGCAGGGCTCGACGATGCTGGTCTGGCCGTCCAGCGAATAGCCGGTCGGAAGCGCATGCAGCACGGCGCGCCCCGGGCGCATCGTATGGCCGCTCGCGACGGCGAGCACGCGCTCCACGTCGGCGGGCGCGACCGAGCCGCCCCGTACGGCGCCCGTGCCCTCGAAGTGCTCGGAGCCGAGCCGTCCGCCGGTGAGGTTGACGATCACCGACTGGATCTCGACCTTGGCCATCCGCTCGGCGGCGTGGACCGCCTGCCGGATCGCGCCCTCCGCCGCCTCGAGGTCGACGACGGCGCCGCCTTTGAGGCCAAGCGAGCGCTGGTGGCCGATGCCGATGATCCGCGCGAGGTGCGTGCGCCCACGCAAGGTCTCGAGGTTCTCCATCGGCAGGAGCTGGGCCACGAGGCAGACGACCTTGCTCGTGCCGATGTCGAGCACCGACAGGGTCGCGCTCTTGCGCGCCGACAGGGGCTTGAGGCGCGGCGTGAGGCCGTTGTGGAGGAGGCTCACGTCTCGACCCCCTTGCCCCGCGTGGGCTTCTTCTTCAGCGCGTCGAGCCGCGCCGCGGCGGCCTCCTCGGTGAGGCGCACCACCACCCGGTCCGGCATGCGCAGGTCGACGGCGATCACGTCCTTCTGCAGGATGCCCTGCTCGCGCTCGAGCTTCTCCAGGCGGGCCAGCGCCTCCTTGGCGCCGTGCTCGGGCAGGCGCACGTCGAGGCCGTTGTCCATCTTGAGGGTCCAGCGCCGTCCCGACACCAAGGTGCCGGCGCGGATGCGGCCCTTGAGGGGCCCGGCCGCCTCGATCAGGGCGAGGTAGTCCTTGGTGTGGAGGTTCGCCTCCTCGCCGACGACGAGCGGGAGATAGGCGAAGCGGCCGTCGAACGAATCGACGACGGTGCCGTCGGCCGCGATGACGAACAGCTCGCCGTTCTTCTGCCAGAGCGCGTGCGCGTCGCGCTCGACGAGGGTCACGACGAGCTCGTCCGGATAGAGCTTGCGCACGGCGGCGCTCTTGACGAGGGGCAGCCGCTCCAGCCCCTCGCGCGCCTCGCGCACGCTCAGGAAGGGGAGCGAGACGCGGGGGCTGATGCCCGCCGCGTCCAGGACCTCGGTCTCGTTCAGCTGCGCGATGCCGGCGATCGTCACCCGCTCGATGCCGAGGCCGAGGGCTCGGGCGAGGAGATGGTGCGGCTCGCCGTGCTCGGTCCGGAACGCCTGCCAGTGCCCGCCGAGGACGAGCCCGGTCCCGACCACGGCGCCAAGGAACCCCAGCGCGAGCCCGGTGCCGAGGAAGCGCGGCAGGCGCCGCTCGACCGGAACCGCGACGGAGCGTCCCCGCCGCGGGCGGCGGGCCATCATGAAAAAGGTGCGTGGGGATGGTGCGGGGGACGGCTTCGAGCGAGCGCCGGCGCCGCCGGGCGCGCCGGCGGTCAGCGATCGTAAGAGGCGTCCTCCACCATCCATTTCACCAACTCGCCGAACGAGTAGCCCGCGTGGGCCGCGATCTCGGGCACCAAGCTCGTCTCGGTCATGCCGGGCTGCGTGTTGACTTCGAGCACGACGAGGTCGCCGGTTCCTCCCGGCGTGTCGTCGTATCTGAGGTCCGCGCGGCTGACGCCCCGGCAGCCAAGTGCTTGATGCGCCGTTAACGCCAACTCTTGGACCCGTTGGTAAATATTCGGTTTAATTTCGGCCGGCAGGACGTGAATCGAGCCGCCCTTGGCGTACTTCGCGTCGTAGTCGTAGAAGAGGCCGGTCGCGGGGCGGATGTCGATCACGCCGAGGGCCCGGTCGCCCATGACGGCGCAGGTGAGCTCGCGCCCGGCCACATACTTCTCGACCAGCATGATGTCGCCGTAGGGCCAGTCCTCGCGCAGGAGCTCCTGCGGCGGATGCGTGCGGTCCTCGCGCACGATGATGACCCCGACGGACGAGCCCTCGTTGACCGGCTTCACGACATAAGGAGGCGGCAGGACGTGGCGCTCGGCGGCCTCGCGGCGGTGGACCGTTACGCCCTCCGGGACCGGGACGCCGGCGGCCTTGAGGACGACCTTGGCCTTGTCCTTCTGCATGGCGAGCGCGGAGGCCAGCACCCCCGAGTGGGTGTAGGGCAGGCGCAGGATCTCGAGGAGACCCTGGATCGTGCCGTCCTCGCCGAATCGTCCGTGCAGGGCGTTGAACACCACGTCAGGCTTCGGGCGCACGGCCTCAAGCACCGTCGCGATGTCGGGCTGCACGTCGATTGGGGTGACCCTGAAGCCCTCCGCTTCGAGCGCCTGGCAGCAGGCCTTGCCGGTGTTGAGCGACACCTCCCGCTCCGCCGACCACCCGCCCATCAGCACCGCGACGTGTTTCGTCATCAAACGCCCCCTCCGCCGCCCTTAGGCGTCGACGTATTCCGCGAGGCTTGACGGCGTTGGAACCGGCAGCCCGTCCGCCTCTAAACCCTCGATATGGAACCTGATAGCCTCTCGAATCCGCTCTTCCACCGCTTCGACCGTTGGACCGGTAGCGACGCAGCCGGGCAGGTCGGGCACATAGGCCGAACAGTTCTCGGCGGACTTCTCGATCACGACGGCGTAGCGCATCAGTTTGCAACCCCGATCCGCTTGATCTCCCACTCGAGCTCGACGCCCGAGGTCTCGCGCACGCGCCGGCGGACCTCTTCGCCCAAAGTCTCGATATCGGCCGCGGTCGCATTTCCCCGGTTGATCAGGAAGTTGCAGTGCATCTCGGACACCTGCGCGTCGCCGATGACGAGTCCGCGGCAGCCGGCGGCGTCGATGAGCTTCCAGGCCTTCTGGCCGGGCGGGTTCTTGAAGGTCGAGCCGCCGGTCTTCTCGCGGATCGGCTGCGCCGCCTCCCGCGCCTCCGTGACCCGCTCCATCTCGGCCTGGATCGCGGCCCGATCGCCCGGGCGGCCCTGGAACAAGGCCTGCGTGAAGATCACGTCGGCCGGCGCGCCGGAGTGGCGGTAGGCGAAGCCCATGTCGGCGTGGGTGAAGGTGCGCATGTTGCCCTGCCGGTCGACGCCGCGGGCCTCGATCAGCACGTCCGTGGTCTCGCCGCCGTGGGCGCCGGCGTTCATGCGCAGCGCCCCGCCGATCGAGCCCGGGATGCCGCGGTAGAAGGCGAGCCCCGCGATCGCGGCGTCCGCCGCCGCCCGGGACACCTTCACGTCGGGCACGGCCGTTCCGGCGCGCACGCGATGGCTCTCCTCGACCTCCACCGTACCGAAGCCCTTGCCGCCGAGCCGGACCACGACGCCCGGCACGCCGCCGTCGCGCACGATGAGGTTCGAGCCGAGGCCGATCACCGTCACCGGCACCTCGGGCGGCAGCCGCGACAGGAGATAGGCGAGGTCCTCCTCGTCCGTCGGCGACACCAGCGCCTCGGCGGGCCCCCCGACCCTGAACCACGTCACGTCGGCGAGCGGCGCGTTCGCGACCATGCGCCCGCGTAGATCGGGCGCTACAGCGCGGATTTCGGCGGACAGGTCAGAACCCTGCATGATAGATTCCCGGACGGGATAGAAATCCATGACCGTCATTCGCACCAAGACACCGGCGGGCGAGCCGATCGTCATCATGTCTGAAGCTGAGTTCGAACGTTTGCGCGAACTCGCCGAAGACGCGGAGGACGTCGCGACCGCGTCGCGCGTGCAGGCCAAGCTCGCCGCTGGCTGGGAAGAGTTGCTGACCAGCGAGGAGGTCGACGCACTTCTTGCCGCTCCGAGCCCCCTCTCCTTCTGGCGCGAGAAACGCAAGATCACACTTGAGACTCTTGCCGAACGGGTCGGCGTCGACCTTGAGGCCCTCGCCGCCATCGAGCAGGGAGAATCCCTGGGAGACGTGCATCTCTACAGAAGACTCGCCGAAGAACTCCGGGTCGATATCGAAGACCTGGTTCCCAACCCAGCTTGACAGGCCCATCACGCCGCCTTCTCCGCCATGCCGGCGAGTTCGCCGGGGAGGGCGTAGGCCCATTGAGTGATGTTGCCAGCGCCGAGGCAGACGACGTAGTCGCCGGGGCGGGCGAGGCCGCGCACGAGGCCGGCGAGGTCCTCGGAGCGCTCGAGGGCGATGGCGTTGCGGTGGCCGCGAGCCTTCAATCCTTGCACGAGGCTGTCGCGGTCGGCGCCCGGGATCGGCTGCTCGCCGGCCGCATAGACCGGCGCCACGATCACGGCGTCGGCGTCGTTGAAGCAGGTGCAGAAGTCGTTGAAGAGGGAGGACAGCCGCGTGTAGCGGTGCGGCTGCACGACGGCGACGACCTGCCCCTCCGTCGCGGCCCGTGCGGCCCGCAGCACCGCCGCGATCTCGACTGGATGGTGCCCATAGTCGTCGAAGATCTCGACGCCGTTCCACTCGCCGGTGCGGGTGAAGCGGCGCTTGACCCCGCCGAAGGCCGCGAGCGCCTTGCGGATCGCCCCTGCCTCGACGCCGAGCTCGTGCGCGACGGCGATGGCGGCAGTGGCATTCAGCGCGTTGTGGCGGCCGGGCATGGGCAGGACGAGGCCATCGATCTCGATGCGCATCCCCGGGCGCCGGTCGCGGATCAGGACGGAGAAGCGCGTACGTCCGCCGCCTTCCTGGACGTCGAGGAGGCGCACGTCGGCCTGCGGGTTCTCGCCGTAGGTCAGGATGCGCCGGTCCTCGATGCGGCCGACGAGGTCCTGCACGGTCGGATGGTCCGTGCACATCACGGCGAAGCCGTAGAACGGGATGTTGTCGATGAAGTGCCGGAAGGCGTCCTTGATGGCGTCGAAGGTGCCGAAGTGGTCGAGGTGCTCGGGATCGATGTTGGTCACGATCGCGACGTCGGCCGGGAGCTTGAGGAAGGTGCCGTCCGATTCGTCGGCCTCGACCACCATCCAGTCGCCCGCGCCCATGCGGGCGTTCGTCCCATAGGCGTTGATGATGCCGCCGTTGATCACCGTCGGGTCGAGAGCGCCGGCGTCGAGGAGGGTCGCGACGAGGGAGGTGGTCGTGGTCTTGCCGTGGGTGCCGGCGATGGCGACGCAGCTCTTGAAGCGCATCAGCTCGGCCAGCATCTCGGCCCGGCGCACGACGGGGAGCCGCCGCTCGCGGGCGGCGGCGAGCTCCGGATTGTCGCGGCGGATCGCGGTCGAGACCACGACGATCTCGGCGCCATCGATGTTCTCCGCCCTGTGGCCGACGAAGGTGCGGATGCCCTTCTCGGCCAAGCGCTTGACGTTGTAGTTGTCGGCCGCGTCCGAGCCCTGCACCGTGTAGCCGAGGGTCTGCATCACCTCGGCGATGCCGGACATGCCGATGCCGCCGATGCCGATGAAGTGGATGGGGCCGAGTTTCGGCGGCAGTTTCATC
>DASVVU010000002.1:0-12991 GCA_036386395.1 Beijerinckiaceae bacterium
CGGCCGCTTCCCGCGCCTGTTCCGCGATGCCGAGTCCATCCCCGGCCTCACCTGGCCGACGCTGACCTTCGAGAGCGGGATGTCGGTGTTCCTGGGAAAACGCGAGGTGAAGCTCCTGCACCTCGGCGCCGGCCACACGGCGGGCGACATCGTCGCCTGGGTCCCGGACGCCGAGATCATGTTCTCCGGCGACCTCGTCGAGTACCACTCGGCCTGCTACTGCGGCGACGCGCACCTTCGCGAGTGGCCGCTGACCCTCGACGCCATCCGCGACTTCGACCCGAAGGCCCTGGTGCCCGGCCGCGGCGACGCGCTCAAAGGCCGCGAGACCGTGCGCGAGGCCATCGCCATGACCCGCGACTTCGTCAACACCCTCTACGGTACGGCGGAGCTTTCCGTCGCCCGCGGGCGCTCGCTGAAGGAAAACTACGCGGCCGTGCGCGCCGCCATGGATCCGAAGTTCGGCGCCTTCGCCATCTACGAGCACTGCCTCCCCTTCAACGTCTCCCGCGCCTTCGACGAGGCCTCCGGCATCGACCATCCCGCGATCTGGACGGCCGAGCGGGACCGGGAGATGTGGGCGGCGCTGCAGGGATAGGCGGCGGTCCCGCCGGCCATGTCGCGAGCGAAAGGCCGGCGCGGCGCCGGTCTAAGTGGTGTGGCTGATGCAGCCGTAATACTTCTTGCCGTAGGAGGCGACGAGGTCCGCCTTGTCCAGGCCGTTGATGATGCGCCTGGCGTTTCTCCAATCCTCGACGGTCCCGGAGAAGTAGTTGCCGAGCTTCTTGCCCGTGAACGATCCGGCGATCATCCCGTCGAACATGATCTTCACCGCGACTTTCGGATCCATGGCAAGGGTCGGGTTGCCGACGAGGTTGATCCCGAGCTTCGTGCCCCAGGTCGTGTAATTCTTCCGGCCGGTCAGCTGGACATAGCCGCGGCCGCAGAAGAGCGGCCCGTCGCCAGGATTGACGTTGCCCAGCACGGCCGCCACCTGCGGACGCTGCCCGGCCGGCGGCGGGTCGTACATCCTGGTGAAATAGGCGTTGCCTCCCCATTCCTTGATCGGCTGCATCGTCCGGCCGGTCTCGTGATGCGCCGTGCCGAGCGCATAGGCGAGCCAGCGGTCGTCCTGTGCGGCGTGGTTGGCCTCCCATTCGTCCAGGATGTCGGTCATGCCGGACACCTGCTTCGTCGACATCGAGCCGTCGAACAGATTCAGCCTCGCGTGATCGAAGAAGAATGTCCGGTTAATCATCTGTCCTCTCCCCTTTATGGTTCGGCCCCGAACTCATTGGGCGGATAGTAGCTGGTCGGCCGGGGGCATCGAGAGTGGAAGACCACCAATGAACCCTTATCGCTTGAGGGCAGTCTCGCTTGATAAGCCTCGAGTTGCAAATATTGCCGATAACACGCCGAGTGGCGGCCCGGGTTGCCCTGACGACCCGGGATCGTTTGTGTTGCCACGGGAGAAAGCTCGGCCCATTGGATGTGGCGATCGATGTACCGGGACACAGTGAACACCCGCAAATCCCTCGTCCAATTCGGCTACCGCCGTTCCCCTGACCAGGACCGGCGCGATGCCCATCATCCTGTCGTCGTGGCGGGCGCAGGCCCCGTCGGCCTTTGCGCCGCGATCGATCTCGCGCAACGCGGCGTCTCGGTCGTGCTCCTCGACGACGCCGACCGCATCGGCGAGGGCTCGCGCGGCATCTGCTACGCCAAGCGCACGCTGGAGATCCTCGACCGGCTCGGCGTCGCCCAGAGGTGCCTCGACAAAGGCGTGACCTGGAAGGTGGGAAAAGTCTTCCAGCGCGACGCGCTCCTGTATCAGTTCGACCTCCTGCCCGAGGACGGGCACGAGATGCCGGCCTTCATCAACCTCCAGCAGTATTACCTGGAGCAGTTCCTGTGCGAGCGCACGGGCGAGCTCGACAACCTCGACATCCGCTGGCGCAACAAAGTGATCGGCTTGGAGCCCCGCAACGACGGCGCGCGGCTCACGGTCGAGACGCCGGACGGGCCCTACCGCCTTGACGCCGACTGGGTGATCGCCGCCGACGGGGCGCGCTCGACCCTGCGCCGCCTCCTTGCCCTCGACTTCGTCGGCGAGGCCTTCGAGGACCGCTTCCTCATCGCCGACGTGAGGATGGCAGAAAAATTTCCGCCGGAGCGCTGGTTCTGGTTCGACCCACCGTTCCACGCCGGCCGCTCGGCCCTCCTGCACAAGCAGCCCGACGACGTCTGGCGAATCGACCTCCAGCTCGGTCCCGACGCCGACCCGATCGCGGAGCAGGCCCCCGAGCGCGTGATCCCGCGCCTGCGGCAGATGCTCGGGCCCGACGCCCAATTCGAGCTCGAATGGGTCTCGGTCTACACCTTCCAGTGTCGGCGGCTCGAACGCTTCGTGCACGGGCGCGTGGTCTTCGCCGGCGACGCCGCGCACCAGGTCTCGCCGTTCGGGGCGCGGGGCGCGAACTCCGGCATCCAGGACGCCGAGAACCTCGCCTGGAAGCTCGCCCTGGTGCTCGCCGGCGAGGCGCCGACGGGCCTCATCGACACCTACGACCTCGAACGCTCGGCGGCGGCGGACGAGAACATCGGCCACTCGACCCGCTCGACCGACTTCATTGCCCCGCGCTCCGCCCAGGAGTTGCGCTTCCGGGACGCGGCGCTGTCGCTCGCCCGGCACGCGGACTTCGCCAAGCGCATGGTCAACTCCGGCCGCCTCTCTACGGCGAGCGTCTACGACACGCCTCTCTCGACGCCGGACCGCGACGTATGGTCCGGCGCGGCCCGCCTCGGCGCGCCGCTCCCCGACGCGCCCCTCCTCGACCGCGCGGGGAACCCGGTCTGGCTCCTTGACGCCGCCGGCGGCGACGCGACCCTCATCTGCGTCGCCAATGGCGAAGCGCTCCCTCCCCTCCCCGGCCTCAAGCGCCTCGCCGTCGGCAACGATCTCCTCGACCGCGACGGCCACTTCGCCCGCCGCTTCGATGCGACCCCCGGCGCGGCCTATCTCGTCCGCCCCGACCAGCACCTCGCGGCGCGCTGGCGCCGGTTCGACGCCGACGCGGTCGCGGCCGCCGTGCGGCGGTTCAAGGGTCTTGGCATTGGCGATGAACCGTGGGTCCGAACGTGATACCATGGCGGTCTAACCCGGAGAGCGTAATGACGGGCGCCGCGGTACGAAAACCTCCTCTCTGGACAGTCGACTTCTTCCGGTCGTGGGTCGAATCGCGCCCCGATGAGGAACGCTGGGAGCTGATCGATGGAGTTGCCGTCTTGATGACGCCGCCGACAATCGCGCACCAGCGAATCGGGAGCAATCTGGAGCAACTCCTGAACGATGCGCTCGAGAAGCACGACCCGAGCCGTCTAGCTTTTCAAAGGCTCGGCATCGACCTGACGCCCGCGATGGACAATTACCAGCCCGAGCCAGACGTGGTCGTGATGGATGCAGAGTTCGAGCCGGAACAGCGCTACGTCCAACGGTTCTATCTTGCGGCCGAGGTCATTTCGGCGAGCGACAGCCGCAAGGAGCGGAAAGGCGACGAAGTCTGGGCCGAGAAGAAGCGTGCAGTGTATCGGGACCACCCGAGCTGTCTATGCGTGCTCCTGATCGAGCAGGACCGGTACGAGGTCCGCCTCGACGTGCGCACCGAGGCCGGATGGACGAGCCGGACGCTCCGCGATTTCGAGGACGTCATCGATCTCTCCGCCTTCGGGCTCACCTGCCGCGTCGCCGACCTTTACAAGGGCACGCCGCTCGGCCGGCGCCCGGCGGCCCGGAGGTGACGGAGCGGCCATGCCCCCGCTCCCGACCGAGTCCCGCCTGCCCGACCCCGACCGGGCATACCGCAGGCTCATCGACGCCCATCGCGGGCTCTCGGACGAGGCGAGCGCGGCGCTCAACACGCGGCTCGTGCTCATCCTCGCGAACCACCTCGGCGACGAGGAGGCCCTCGCGCAGGCGATCGCCCTGGCGAAGCGGGCGGGGGTTCCTGAAGAACGTCCTTAACAAGACCTTTCAACCCGCCCGGGTGCCCTCTCATCCCGCCCGCCGGCGCCCGCTCCCGGAGAAGGAGCGCTGGAGCGCTGTCGCCTCTTCACAAGCTTGGGAATTACCCACACCCGGCCGCATCCAAACTCGGCCACCCGGCGTTGTTCATAAGGCTTTCATTGCCGTGTGGGACGATCGGGCGATGGCTGAAGGGACGAAGGCCATGTTGTGGGACGGGATCGCCCGTCGCGCTTTCGGGCTCGGCGGCGGTGGAGGCGAGGAATCCGTGAGCCAGGTCGTCGCGGAACGCGAGCCTCGGACGAAGCTCAAGATCGGCATCGCGCTCGGCAGCGGCGCCGCCCGCGGCTGGTCGCACATCGGCGTCATGCGGGTGCTGGAGCGCGAGGGCATCGTCCCGGAGGTGATCGCGGGCACGTCCGTCGGCGCCGTCGTCGGGGCCTGCTGGGCGGCCGGCAAGCTCGACGCCATCGAGGAGTTCGCCCTGTCGCTCACGAAGCGGCGGGTCATGGGCCTCCTCGACTTCCACATCACGGGCTCGGGGCTCATCGCCGGCGACCGCCTGCGCCGGCTCCTCGAGCACAATCTCGCCGACCTGCGCATCGAGAACCTGCCCATCCGCTTCGCGACGATCGCGACCGAGCTCGGCACCGGCCACGAGATCTGGATGACCCGCGGGCCGTTGGTCGAGGCGCTGCGGGCGTCCTACGCGCTCCCGGGCGTGTTCGACCCGGTCAGGCTCGGCGGGCGCTGGCTCATGGACGGGGCGATCGTGAACCCGATCCCGATCACCACGGCCCGGGCGCTCGGGGCCGACCTCGTGCTGTGCGTCAACCTCAACGGGGATCTCCGCATTCGCGGCACCGTGATCCAGTCGCATTCGGCCGAGATCGAGGAGTCCGACGAGATCATCGAGGCCGCGACCGAGGAGCGCGGCCGCTGGAACCTCCTCAACCCGGTGATCGACGCCGCCGGCCGCGTGCGCGGCCTCGGGCGGCGGGCGGCGCCGGGGCCCGGCATTGCGAGCGTCATGGTCGACGCCTTCAACATCACCCAGGACCGCATCGCCCGCTCGCGGCTCGCCGGCGATCCGCCCGACGTGATGATCGCCCCGAAGCTCTCGCCGATCGGCCTGTTCGAGTTCCACCGGGCGCAGGAGTGCATCGATATCGGCAGGCAGGCGGCCGAGCGCGCTCTCCCCGACCTCTTCGAGCTGATGCGAGATACCGCGCGGGTGGGATGACGGCGCTTACGCCGTCGCGATGTACTCCCGCAAGGCCTGATGCTCGGCCTCGATCTCGGCAACCCGGTGCTTGACCACGTCGCCGATCGAGATGATGCCGGCAAGCCGCCCGTTCTCGACGATCGGCACGTGGCGGAACTTGCGCTCGGTCATCACCTCCATGAGCTCGTTGATGCTGGAGTGGCCCGTGCAGGTCACGACCTTGCCGGTCATGTATCGCGACACCGGATGCTCGAGCGCCGTCGCCCCGCCCCGCGCCACCGCCCGCACGATGTCGCGCTCCGAGAGAATGCCGAGCACGGCCCGGTTTCCGTCCGTCACCACGACGGCGCCGATCTTCCGCTCGGTCAGGATGCGGGCGGCCTCGGCGAGGGTGCGGTCCGGCTCGATGGTGAGGACGTCCCGGCCCTTGGCGGCGAGAATGTGCTCGACGTTCATCCGTTCCTCCGCTGTCCGGCGCACGTAGCGGCCTATTAGACCATAGTGGTAGCGCGCGGGCGGGCTGGCAAGCGGGACTACCGGCGATCGAGCCAGGGGAACAGCAGGAGGCCACCGAGGAAGCCGCCGATGTGGGCCTCCCAGGCGACCGCGGCGTCGGTCATGCCGAGCGGCGCCGCGGCGAGGCCGAACAGCAGGTTCGAGGCGAACCACACGAGGAGGAACACGGCGGCGCCGCGGTTTCGCGCCATCTCGCCGATGGTCTGGCGCGGGCGCAGGTGGGCCTCCTCGATGCCGCGCCCGAAAGGCCCCTGCCGGCCGGGCCCGAACACGAACCGCGCCGCCGCCGCCATCCAGCCGGAGATCGCCGCCGAGGCCCCGACCATCGGGACGACGCTCGAGGGATCGGTCAGCCAATGGGCGAGCGCCCCCGCGACGGCGCAGACGGCCCCGAGCATGAGAAACCGCAGCGCCCCGCAGCGGCGGGCGACCGGCGTCCCGAAGGCGGCGAGCCACACGCTGTTGACGAGGACATGCGTCCACGAGCCATGCAGGAGGGCATAAGTGAGCGCCGTCCAGGGCTTCGCCCCGTCGGCGACGACGTACTGCGCCAGCGCCTCGCGGAACGCCGCCCCGGAACCCGAGAAGCCGGCCCCGGCCTCCCGGACGATCGCCTCGGCGCGGGCGGGGTCGAAGGCGGCGGTCCAGCGCGCCGGCACGACGGCCCAATCGAGGAGCAGCTCGAGATCCGCGGCGGGCGTCAGCAGCGCCGAGCGGGCCGCGTGGACGAGGACGAGGACGGCGATCGTCGCAGTCACGACGGCCGGCAGGTTGAAGATCGGCTCGCGCCGGCCGTCGACGGGGGGAACGTGCATCGGGCCTACATCGCGGCTGCGGACGCCGAGCACAAGGCCGGCGACGCCGCCGCGGGAACGCTGTAAGGCAAGCCGCGTGAAGGACGGGCCAAGAAAAAAGGGGAGAGCACGAAGCCCTCCCCTCAAGATCGGTGAAGCCGGCTCGTGCCGTCCGGGTGGCGCCGGACTGCCTTCGCTTGAGGCTTCACCTCCCTGTCGACAGTGAAACGGCGCCCGGAGGGTCTCAACCGGGGCCGGTAATCAGGCCGGGACGACCTTCGCAAAGGCCGTCCCGATCCGCAACGGCAACGGCTTCTTAACCTTAACGAAGGGTTTCCGGACGGTCCCCCTCCCCTCCGGGCACGCCGCCTGCACGATGGCGTCTTGACCGACAATTCTCGTCGCGGCCTGGCCCGGAACGGTTCGGGCTCCGCGTCGAAACGGGACGGGCGGCGACGCCCGGGCTCCGTGAGGCAAGGCCCATGAAGCACGCGACGACGCGCCTGATCTTCTCCTACTGGGACGGCCTCCGCGGCGAGCGCAGCGCGCCCGAGCGGGGGGAGATCGAGCCCGGCGCGATCCGGCACGTCCTTGCCGACACCTTCATCCTCGAGGTCGGGCCGGAGCGCGCGGCGACGATCCGCCTCGCCGGCACCCGCATCTGCGCCTTCTTCGGGCGCGAGCTTAGGGGCGAGCCTTTCGCGGCGCTCTGGCACGCGGAAGCCGCCAACGACGTGCGCCGGGCGATCGACGCCGTCGTCGAGGAGACCGCCGGCTGCGTCGCGGGCCTTTCCGCCGCGACCGACGAAGGCGCCTCGGTCGACTTCGAGATGGTCCTCCTGCCGCTGCGCCACCGCGGCAAGCCGCACGCCCGCATCCTCGGGGCGCTCTCGCCCGCCGCGGTCCCGCCCTGGCTCGGGCTCTACCCCGTCCGCAGCCTCACGACGTCGTCGCTGCGGGTGCTGTGGCCCTCGGGACAGGGCGCGCGGCTCGTGCGCGGCGACCATGACGGCTCCGCAGCCGCGCGCCGCCGTCGCTTCGTCATCCACGCCGGCGGGCGACTGTGAAGACACCTTCAGGTAATTGGCGGGACTAACACTGCAAATTGCGAGTCTCGTCTTAAGGAGCGTCTGTCAAGGCGCGTTGTTTCTCGAGCATCTGTATTCTGTACTCCGACCACTCGCCCCGAAATATGCCACCCTTGAGCTCGCCCGCGATATAGGCTTGCGTGCCCATAGCCGCCTCTGGCACGCCGCCCCCGCATGAGTGTTGTCTCCCGGCGGGCAGCAATAGGAAGTGGCCGGCCTTGGTGCCTTTGATGGCCTCGATCACGCGAGCCCTAGCTACGCGTTTTGGACCGCCGACCCAGGGCTCATAGCCGGTGATCTCGACTTTGGCGAGTATGGGACTATTCGCTGCCGCCGGCGGGATACTATCAAGGAGTACACGCGTCTCGAACCAGCCTCCCCTGCACGCAAGTGCGGGCGCCGCCGTTATGGCTAGAACGAAAACGGACGCGAGACAGCGGTACATTCCGGGCCTCCGCGAAGGGGGTCAAACCATATCTGATGGGGCGCGGGGGCATACCTGCCTGTCACGCCGCCACATAAGGCTGGGAATTTCCATCCCTTTCCAACCAAAGCTGGCCGCTCTAATTCGGCATTAACCCTGCCCCTCTTAAGGTCGCGGGGTCGCTCATTCTTCCGAACCGATTCCGTTGATGCAGACCGCCGCCGCAGAGACGCGCACCCAGAGCATGGACCGGCGCCGCCATCGCCGCATGAAGGTGGCGCTGCTCGGCCGCTACATGCTGGCGGACCGGCGCGAGTACGCCTGCCAGACGACCGACATGTCGCCGGGGGGCGCCTCCCTCGTCGCGCCGGTGAAGGGCGCGGTCGGCGAGCGCGTCGTGCTCTATCTCGAGCACATCGGGCGGGTCGAGGGCGAGATCACCCGCCACACCCCGCAGGGCTTCACGGTCTCGATCGCCGCGACGGTGCGGAAGCGCGACAAGATCGCCTCGCAGCTCACCTGGCTCGGCAACCGCACCGACCTCGGCCTGCCCGAGGATAGGCGCCACGAGCGCATCGTGCCGAGGAACCCCGTCTGCGAGCTTCGGCTCGACAGCGGTCGGATCATGGTGGTGCGCCTCGTCGACATCTCCATGTCCGGCGCCGCCGTCTCGGTCGACGACAAGGACAGGCTCGCGATCGGCACCGCCGTCACCCTCGGGCGCACGCCGGGCAAGGTCGTGCGCCATTTCCAGGGCGGCATGGCAGTCGAGTTCCTCCTCTCCCTCTCCCCCGATCGCTTCGACGACAACATCGTCCTGTGACGGCCTGACGCGCCGGCGGTCCGCGGCACAGCCGGCCCATGGACCGGCGCACCCTCTTTTCTCCCCTCGCACTCCCCTTCTATGGTGTGCCCAACAACCGGGAGAGCGCCCATGCACGGCCTGATGCAGGATTGGCCCCTGCTGATCCATCGCATCATCGACCACGCCGCCCTGCAGCACGGGGGGCGGCCGGTCGTGTCGCGCTCGGTCGAGGGGCCGATCCACCGCACGACCTATAGCGAGGTCCGCCGCCGGGCGCTGAAGGTGGCGAAGCGACTCGCCCAGGACGGCGTCGGCTTCGGCGACCGGGTCGCGACGCTCGCCTGGAATACCTGGCGGCACCTCGAGGCCTGGTACGGCGTCACCGGCATCGGCGCCGTCTATCACACGGTCAACCCGCGCCTCTTCGACGACCAGATCGTCTACATCGTCAACCACGCCGAGGACCGGCTGCTGTTCCTCGACCTCACCTTCGTGCCGCTCATGGAGCGGCTCCAGGACCGGCTGCCGACGATCAAGCGCTTCGTGGTGCTCACCGACGCCGCCAACATGCCGCAGACGCAGCTTCGCGGCGCCGTCCCTTACGAGGAGTGGCTGGCGGAAGCCGACGGCGACTTCGCCTGGGCGTCCTTCGACGAGAACACCGCGGCCGGCATGTGCTACACCTCGGGCACGACGGGGGAACCGAAGGGCGTCGTCTACTCGCACCGCTCGAACGTGCTGCACTCGATGGCGGTGCTCGCCTCCGACATGCTCGGCCTGTCCTCGCGGGACGTCGCGATGCCGGTCGTGCCGCTGTTCCACGCCAACGGCTGGTCCTTCGCCTTCTCGGCCCCGATGGCCGGCGCCGCCCTCGTGCTCCCGGGCGCGAAGCTCGACGGCCCCTCCGTCTACGAGCTCCTGACGGCCGAGCGCGCGACGATCAGCGCCGCCGTGCCGACCGTGTGGTTCGCCCTCCTCCAGCACATGGAGAAGATCGGCGCCGAGCTGCCGGACCTCAACCGCGTCGTCATCGGCGGCTCCGCCTGCCCCCGGGCCGTGACCGAAACCTTCCGCGACCGCTACGGCGTCGAGGTCATGCACGCCTGGGGCATGACCGAGATGTCGCCGCTCGGGTCCGTGTGCTCGATGAAGCCCGAGTACGCCGGCCTCGAAGGGGACCCCTGGCTCGACGTGAAGCAGAAGGTCGGCCACGCCCCGTTCACGGTCGAGATGAAGATCATGGACGACGAGGGCCGCGAGCTGCCCTGGGACGGCGCGACCTTCGGCCGCCTCAAGGTGCGCGGGCCCGCGGTGGCAAAGCAGTACTTCCGCCGGGACGAGGAAATCCTTGACGGCCAAGGGTTCTTCGACACCGGCGACGTCGCGACCATCGACCCCTCCGGCTACGTCCAGATCGTCGACCGCAACAAGGACGTGATCAAGTCCGGCGGCGAGTGGATCTCGTCGATCGAGCTCGAGAACCTCGCCGTCGGCCATCCGGACGTGGCCGAGGCGGCGGTGATCGGCATCCACCACCCGAAGTGGGACGAGCGCCCGCTCCTCGTCGTCGTGCCGAAGCAAGGGCGCGAGCCTAAGAAGGACGACCTCCTCGCCTTCATGCAGGGCCGCATCGCCAAGTGGTGGATGCCCGACGACGTCGTCATGGTGCCGGAGATCCCGCACACCGCGACCGGCAAGATCCAGAAGACGGCGCTGCGCGCCATGTTCCGCGACTACCGCCTGCCGGGCACGTGAGCATGCGCACTGCATGAGTTGGTAACCTGCGCCATCCTAGGCTGACCCGATTGCCGCAACGAGAGCCAGACCCCATGAACATTGCCGTGCCGGCCCCGCCCATCACGCCGCAGGTGCCGCTGCCCGACCGGACCCCGGTCGCTTTCGCCGGCAACCCGGGCGACTTCATGCGGCTCCTCGTCAGGGGCGGCCTGCTCCAGATCCCGACGGCGGGCTTCTACCGCTTCTGGCTCATCACGGACGTGCGCCGGCACCTGTGGGGCAACACCCGGATCGGCCGCGAAACCCTCGAGTACACCGGCACCGGGCGCGAGCTCCTGATCGGCTTCATGATCGCGCTTGCCGTGCTGGCGCCGATCTACGTCGCCTACTTCGTCGCGGGGCTTATGGCCGAGCGGCTGCAGGCTTTCGCGAGCTTGCCGCTGTTCCTCCTCCTCTACGTCTTCGGCCAGTACGCGGCCTTCCGGGCGCGGCGGTATCGGGCGACCCGCACCATCTTCCGCGGCGTCCGGTTCTGGATGACGGGATCGGCCTGGCGCTACGCCGGCAAGGCGATCCTGTGGGACCTCGCGACCGTCCTCTCGCTTGGCCTCGCCCTGCCGTGGCGGATGGCGGCGCTCGAGCGCTACAAGATGCAGAACACCCGCTTCGGCGACCTCCCCGGCGAATTCGCCGGCACCGGCGGCGACCTGTTTCGCCGCGGGTTCGGACTGTGGCTCCTGACGGTCGGGCTCATCGTCGCGACGGCCGCCTTCGCGCTCGGCGGCCGGAGCGGCCTCGGGGCGGTACTGGGCATGCTGACCCTGATCAGCCTCGTGATCGTCCTGCCGCTCTCGGTGCCGTTCTTCCGCGCCTTCGTGATCCAGTGGCTGATCGCGGGCCTGCGCTTCGGCGGCGTCTCCTTCGAGAGCACCCTCACCAAGGGCGCCGTCGTGAACTGCTACGCCAAGTGGCTCGCCGCCAATCTCGGCCTCGGCATCGCGTTCGCGGTAGCGTCGTGGGTGGTCTTCGCGGCGACCGGCGGCAGTCTGAAGGGGCTCGAGGCCGGCCTTGCCGGCCTGAACGCGGCCTCCGTCGGCGGCATCGCCGTGACGGTCGTCCTGTACCTCGCCTTCCTGATCGGGGTCTCGATCCTCAAGCGCTATTTCCTCGACCGGGGCGTGTGGGTCGCGGTGGCGGCCTCGACCACCGTCGTGAACCTCAAGGCGGCCGACCACGTCACGGCGGCGGGCGAGCCCGCCGGGAGCCTCGGCGAGGGCCTCGCCGACGCCCTCGACGTCGGCGCGATCTGACCCGCATGGCCGAGGCCGCTCCGGCGATCTTCTACGACGGCGCCACGGCGAAGCCCCGGCCCGTCGCCCTGCGCTTCGAGCCGGACGCGCTTGCGATCGTCGAGGGCGGGGCGGTCGCCGCGCGCTGGCCCTACGACGGCATCAGGCGCCTCTCCGCCGGAGCCGGCCCCTTGCGGGTCAAGAGCCTCTCGGGCGCCGAGCTCGCCCGCCTGGAAGTCGAGGACGAGGCCGCGGCGGCGGAGCTCGTCAGGCGCTCGCCGAAGATCGAGGAGGGCACGGTCACCGACCGGCGCACCCTCCTGCGCATCGTCGGCTGGTCGCTTGCCGCGGCCGCCTCTCTCGTCGTGACGGCGATCTACCTCGTCCCGGTCGCGGCGGACCTGCTCGCGCCGCTGATCCCGGTCTCCGTCGAGCGCCGCATCGGCGAGGCGGTCGACAACCAGGTGCGCTCGATCTTCGGCGGGGAAGGCTGCCGGAACGAGCGCGGCGCGGCGGCGCTGGCGAAGCTCTCCGGCCAGCTCGTGAGCCGCGCGAGCCTGCCCATGCCGGCCGAGGTACGGGTGCTCGATTCGCGGATTCCGAACGCCGTCGCGCTCCCCGGCGGGCGCGTCTACCTCTTCGAGGGGCTCCTGCGCCGGGCGAACGACCCCGACGAGGTCGCGGGCGTCCTCGCCCACGAGCTCGGCCACGTCGCCCACCGGGACGGCATGCGCCGGATGATCCAAGCCGGCGGCAGCTCGTTCCTCCTCGGCCGCGCCCTCGTCGACACCTCCTACTCCCGGGAGGCCGAGACGGCGGCGGACCGCTTCGCGGCGGACCTCGTGACGGCGCTCGGGCGCTCGCCGCGGCCGATGGGCGCCTTCCTCGTGCGCCTCACCGGAAGCGGGACGGGCGTGGTGCCGCCCTTCCTGTCGAGCCACCCGGTGAGCGCGGCGCGGCTCGAGGCCTTGAAGGTACGCGAGGTTCCGGTCACGGGGGCGCCGCTTCTCACCGAGGAGGAGTGGCGCGATCTCAAAAGCATCTGTAAGGCGGGCTGAGCCTCAAAGCCGCCATTTCCCTCAAGAGCCGATG
>DASVVU010000003.1:0-6188 GCA_036386395.1 Beijerinckiaceae bacterium
TCCTCGAGCTGGGCGAGGTTCTGGGCATCGAGGAGCGCGTCGTCCTCCGGCGCCGGCGCAGTGGCGGGCGGCGCCGCCCCCGCGGACGCCTCCGTGTCGGCCGGCCCGGCAGCGCCGGGGTCGACCCAGCGGGCGAGGCACTCGGCGAGCTTCGCGACCGTGAACGGCTTGTGCAGCACGCCGTCCATGCCGGCCTCCCGCCACGCCTCGGCGCCCGCCCCGACCACGTGGGCGGTGAGCGCCACCACGGGGGTGCGCCCGACCCCCGCCGCCGCCTCGTGGGCGCGGATCAGGCGGGTCGCCTGGAAGCCGTCGACGTCCGGCATGCTGCCGTCCATGAGCACGATGTCGAACGGCTGGGCCTTCACGGCCTCGACGGCGGCGCGCCCGTCCTCGACCGTCGCCGGCACGATGCCGAGGCGGGAAAGGGCCTCGCAGGCGACCTCGCGGTTCACCGCGCTGTCGTCGGCGACGAGGACCCGGGCGCCCGGGAACTGCGGCAGGCTTGCCGCCGGCGCGCTCGTCCGGCTCGGCGCCTCGAACGGCTCAGCCCTGGCGAGGCGGTCGAGGATGGAGCGCCACTCGCTCTGGGCGAGAGGATGGCGGAGCAGCGTGTCGGCGAGGCCGCGGTCGAGGGCCTGCCCGCCGGTCGGATCGCCCATCGCCGCGATGGCGGCGACCCGGCGCGACCCGGCCGGGCGACTCCCCAGCCGGACGAGAGCAGTGGCGTCGAGAACCCAATCCGCCTCGGCCGGAACCGCAGCCCCTTCTCCCTGGACCACGCAGGCGAGCCCGGCGGCTTGCAGCCCCCCGGCAAGGACGATGCGGGTCGCGCTGCCCGCGACCGCAACCACGACCGGGAGCGCCCCCTCCCCGGCCCGCGGCGCGGGAGCCGCGACAGCCTCCGCATCGAGCGGCAGGAGGACGAAGAACTCGGAGCCCTCGCCCACAACGCTCGTGACCCCGATCTCGCCGCCCATCGCCTCGGCGAGACGCTTGCAGATCGAGAGCCCGAGGCCGGTGCCGCCGAAGCGGCGCGTCGTCGACTGGTCGGCCTGGGAGAAGGCGGTGAAGATCGCGCCCACCTTGTCGGCCGGGATGCCGATGCCGGTGTCGCGCACCCGGATTGCCAAGCGGCGCGGCTCGCCGGGGGCAAGCTCGACGCGCAGCAGCACATGTCCGCGTTGGGTGAACTTGAGGGCGTTGTTGACGAGGTTGCTCAGCACCTGCGTCAGGCGCACGGGATCGCCCGTGATCGTCTCCGGCACGTCGGGGGCGACGAGGGCCGCGAGGTCGAGGCCCTTCGACTGCGCCCGCTCGCCGAACAGGGTCACGACCGTGTCGACGACCTCGGCCGGGTGCACGGCGATGCGCTCCAATTCGAGCTTGCCGGATTCGACCTTCGCGAAGTCGAGGATGTCGTTGATGATCGCAAGCAGGCTCTGGCCCGAGCGGGCGATGACCTCGGCGTAGCGCCGCTGCCGGTCGGGCAGCTCGGCCGAGGCCAGGAGCTCGGCCATGACCAGCATGCCGTTCATGGGCGTGCGGATCTCGTGGCTCATGGTGGCGAGGAACTCGGACTTCGCGACGTTCGCGGCCTCCGCGGCCTCCTTCGCCTCGACGAGGTCGTGGGTGCGGTCGGCGACCTCCTGCTCGAGGTTTTCCCGGTGCTTCTCCAGGCGGTGGTCGCGCTCGCGGATCTCGCCGATCATGCCGTTGAAGCTCGAGGCGAGCACGCCGATCTCGTCGTCGCTCGCGACCTGCACGGCGGCGGCATAGTCGTGGCTCTGCCGGATCGCCGTCATGGTGCGGGTCAGCGCCACGAGCGGGCTCGTGATCGAGCGCTGCAGGCGGATCGAGATCATGAGCCCGATCGCCATGGCGAGCGCCGCGCCGGTGAGCGAGGTGAGCATGAGGGCGCGGAAGCGCTCGAAGAGATCGTTCGTGTCGGCGACGATCACGAAGCGGCCGACGACCACGCCGGCGTTGACCACGGGCGTCGAGACCTCGACGGTGCGGCTCATAAGCAGCCGCCAGGGCGAGACCTCGGCCCCCTCGTCGATGTTGAGGTCGCCGTCGAGGCGCTCCGCCATGCCGATGTCGGTGACGTGCGCCCCGTCCCGGTCCTCGACCCGTGCGAAGATCACGCCCGGCACGTCGCCGACCGCCCGCATGGGCTTGAGGACGCCGGCGACGTCGCCCTCGGCCAGCGCCTTCGAGCTTGCGGCCGCGAACACCTTGGCGGCAGCGAGAAGGGAATCGCGCTTCGAGGCCGTGTAGCGGGCGCTCTCCTGCCACACGTCGAGGGCCGCGACGAGGGACAGCCCGATCCCGACCGCGATCATGACGAGGCGCCCGAGCTTGAAGTTGATGGAGCGTCTGTAGCTGAGGGTCTGGTCCATGGGGCCGCCGGAACTCACGGAACCCCAGTTTCGCGGCCTTTGATTAGAATTCGCCTAACCTCGGCATTTAACCGGACGCTCAGACCTTTGTGGTCCTCTGAGAAGATTGCCGGAGTCCTTTATGCTGCTCGCCCGCACCCCGGACGGCCACCAGTACGTCTTCGAGCGTCCGATCCGCCTGCTCGCGGTCGACGACGACCCGATCATGCGCGAGTTCGCGCAAGCCCAGCTCGCCCAGCCGGGCTGCGAGATCGTCACCGCCGAGGACGGGGAAGCCGCCTGGGACATCCTGGAGGGCGACACACAAGGCTTCGACCTCGTGCTCAGCGACCTCGAGATGCCGAAGCTCAACGGCTTCGGCCTCGTCGACCGCATCCGGAGTAGCCCGCGCTTTTCCCACCTTCCCGTGGTGGTCATCACCACCCGGGACGACATCTTCGCCATCGACCGGGCCTACGAGGTCGGCGCGACCTCGTTCGTGTCGAAGCCGGTGAACTGGCGGCTCATGGGCTACCAGCTCCGCTACGTCATGCGCACGAGCCGGATGGAGGCGGAGGTCCGCGCCGCCCGCGACGAGGCCCGCCGCGCCGCCGACCTGCGGGAAAGCCTCCTCGCCCTCCTCCAGCACGAGACCCGCACGCCGCTGCACGGCATCATCGGCTTCGCCGAGCTCTTGAAGGCCGGCGCCGACGACCCCGCGGCCCGCGCCGCCCACGCCGACCACGTCCTCGACGCCGCCCGCGCGCTCAACGACAAGCTGCGCCGCGTCTTCTACTACGCCCAGGTCTCGACCGGCGGCGTCGCCTTGGAAACCGAGCCCGCATCCCTCGTCCACGTGGCCGACCAGGCCGTGCGGGCGATGCGCGGCCCGGCCGCCGCAGCCGGCGTGACGCTCCGGGTCGTCGAGGCCGGAGAGCCGGCGGAGGCGGCCTGCGACCTGCGCCACCTCGGCGCGACGCTGCAGGAGCTTCTCGCCAACGCCGTCGCCCATTCGGCGCAAGGCGCGCTCGTCGAGGTCGAGGTCGGCCGCGAGGGCGATCGCGCCTTCGCCTGCGTGCGCGACAGCGGCCGCGGGATCGAGCCCGACGCGCTCGCGCGCTGCCTCGAGCCCTTCGCGCAAGGCGCCGACCCCATGACCCGCGGCCTCGAAGGCCTCGGCCTCGGCCTGCCCCTCGCCCGCCGCATCGCCGAGCTCCACGGCGGGAGGCTGGAGCTCGCCTCCACCCCGGGCGAAGGCACGACCGCCCGCATCCTCCTGCCGCTCCTCGCGCCGTCTGCGGCGAGCGCGCCCGAGACCGGGACCTCCCAAGCCGCCTGATCCCGCATGGCATGAGCCGTGCTGGGGAGAGCGCCAAGCTACCGGCTCCGGCGCATCCGTCCTCGATCCCCCTCGCAAAGCGCCGAAGAGTTGGGCAGACTGGCTGCCGGCAAGGCGTCTAACAAGCGGGAGACGGGACCAATGGATCGCAGGACTCTTCTGAAGGGCATCGCGGGCGCGGGCGTGCTGGCGGGCAGCCGCGGGTTTCCGATGCCGGCGCTGGCGCAAGGCGCGGCGGCGCGGACGCTGCGCTTCGTGCCGCAGGCGAACCTCGCGAACTTCGACCCGATCTGGGGCACGCAGTACGTCGTGCGCAACGCCGCGGCCCTCGTCTGGGACACCCTCTACGGCGTCGACGAGAAGCTCCAGCCGCAGCGGCAGATGGTCGAATCGGAGGAGGTCTCGGACGACGGCCTGACCTGGACCTTCAAGCTGCGCCAGGGCTTGAAATTCCACGACGGCGAGCCGGTGCTGGCGAAGGACGTGGTCGCCAGCATGACGCGCTGGTCGGCCCGCGACCCCATGGGCCTGATGATCAAGGCGATCCAGCAGGAGCTGACCGCCGTCGACGACCGCACCTTCAAGTGGGTCTTGAAGAAGCCCTACCCGAAGATGCTGCTCGCGCTCGCCAAGAACAACGCGCCCTGCTCCTTCGTGATGCCGGAGCGCATCGCCAAGACCGACCCCTTCACGCAGATCACCGAATACGTCGGCAGCGGGCCGATGAAGCTCGTGCGGAACGAGTGGGTGCCGGGGGCGAAGGCGGTGTTCGAGCGTTTTCCCGACTACAAGCCCCGGGACGAGGCGGCCTCGTGGCTCGCCGGCGGCAAGCGCATCATGGTCGACCGCATCGAGTGGATCGTCATGCCCGATCCCGCGACCGCCTCGGCGGCCTTGCAGAACGGCGAGGTCGACTGGTGGGAGAACCCGATCTCCGACCTCGTGCCGGTGCTCAAGCGCAACCGCAACGTCATGGTCGACATCGCCGACCCGCTCGGCAACATCGGCACCTTCCGCATGAACCACCTCCACCCGCCGTTCAACGACGTGCGGGCGCGCCGCGCGATCCTCATGGCCATGAACCAGGAGGACTACATGCGCGCGATCGTCGGCTCCGACGACAAGCTGTGGAAGCCGCTGCCGGGCTACTTCACCCCGGACACGCCGCTCTACAACGAGGAGGGCGGCGAGATCCTGAAGATGCGCGACATCGAGGGGGCGAAGAAGCTCCTGGCGGAGAGCGGCTACTCCGGCCAGCCCGTTACCTGCGTCGTGGCGCAGGACCAGCCGATCACCAAGGCGCAGGGGGACGTGACGGCCGACCTCCTGAAGCGCCTCGGCATGAACGTCGATTTCGTGGCGACCGACTGGGGCACCACCGGCCAGCGCCGGGCGCAGAAGTCGCCTCCCGGCCAGGGCGGCTGGGCGATGTTCCACTCCTGGCACGCCGGCGCCGACTGCATCAACCCGGCGGCCTACACGGCGATCCGGGCGAACGGCGACGGCGCCTGGTTCGGCTGGCCGAAGAGCGAGGAGGTCGAGCGCGAGGTCACGGCTTGGTTCGACGCCAAGACCCTCGACGAGGAGAAGGCCGCCATGCGCCGCCTCAACAAGGCGGCCCTCGAGCACGTGGTCTTCGGCCCGACCGGCTTCTTCCTCAGCTACCAGGCCTGGCGCCGGAACGTCGCCGGCGTGGTGAAGGGGCCGCTGCCCTTCTTCTGGGGCGTGTCGAAGACGGCGTGATCCGTGGTGTTCTGCGTGACCCCTCACTGTCATTCCGGGGCTCGCCGAAGGCGAGAGCCCGGAACCCATAAACACCGAGGCTGGGCAGTCGCGCTAACCTCAAAAGGTAGAGTTTATGGGTCCCGGGCTCTCGCCTTCGGCGAGCCCCGGGATGACAGGGGTTGAGCCATGCTCGGCTACGTCCTCCGCCGCATCGTCGCGACCGTCCCGGTGATGGCGATCGTGGCGCTGTTCGTGTTCAGCCTGCTCTACATCGCGCCGGGCGACCCGGCCGCGGTGATCGCCGGCGACCAGGCGACGCCGGCGGACGTCGAAAGGATCCGCCAGAACCTCGGCCTCGACCGGCCGTTCCTCGTCCGCTTCGGCGAGTGGTCCTGGCGCATTCTGCAAGGAGACATGGGCACCTCGATCTTCACCAACCTGCCGGTCTGGACGATGATCGAGCAGCGGATCGGGCCGACCCTGTCCCTCATGGCCGTGACCCTCGTGCTGGCCGTCGTCGTCGCGGTGCCGATGGGCGTGGTCGCGGCCTGGAAGGCCGGCACCTGGATCGACCGGCTCATCATGGCGTTTGCGGTGTTCGGCTTCTCGGTGCCGGTGTTCGTGGTCGCCTACCTCCTCGCCTACGTCTTCGCGCTCGAGCTCGAATGGCTGCCGGTGCAGGGCTACACGCCGCTCTCCGAGGGCCTGTGGCCCTGGCTCGAGAACCTGATCCTGCCCGCGGT
>DASVVU010000004.1:0-18915 GCA_036386395.1 Beijerinckiaceae bacterium
ACCGTCACCCCGGGCGCGATGATCACGTGACTCTCTCGCCACTCTGAAGGACGATGAAAAGTCCTGACCTCCATCTGAAGATGGATGTCACTTGGACGGCACACGGCTAATCTGGGCCCGCCACGCCAGGAGCCGGAGGACGTCCGTGCAAGAATCGCCGAACCAGCCGCTGACCCGTTCGCAAGCCGCCGAGGAGGCCGAGGACTTCGGCTCGAACCTCAGCCCCAATCCCACGATGGGCGAGATCATCGCGGCTCGCTATCACCGCCGCGACGTGCTGCGCGGCGCGCTTGCCGTGACGGCGATCGCGGCGGCGGTCTCGCCGCTCGCCCTCGCCGCCGCCGCGAAGGCTCAAGGGGGGACGGCGACACCCTCCTTCGACTTCAAGGAGATCGCCGCCGGCTCTGACGACCGGATCCACGTGGCCGAGGGCTACGACGCCGACGTGCTGATCCGCTGGGGCGACCCAGTGCTGCCCGGCGCGCCGCCGTTCGATCCCACGAACCAGACCGCCGCCGCGCAGGCGCTCCAGTTCGGCTACAACAACGACTTCCTCGGCTACTTCCCCCTCGACGGCTCGCGCCGTGGCCTCCTCGTCGTCAACCACGAGTACACGAACGAGGAGCTGATGTTCCCGGGCCTCGGGCGCCAGGACGCGCGCGACCCGAAGAAGCAGACCGTCCCCTTCCCGAAGATGACGAAGGAGATCGCCGAGGTCGAGATGATGGCGCACGGCGGCTCGGTCCTCGAGGTCGCCCGCGGGCCGGACGGCAAGTGGGCCGTCGTGCCGGGCTCGCGCTACGCCCGGCGTATCACGGCCGAGACCGAGATGGCGATCACGGGGCCGGCGGCCGGGTCCGAGCGGATGAAGACGAGCTACGACCCCTCCGGGCGGCGCGTGCGCGGCATGTTCAACAACTGCGCCGGCGGCACCACCCCTTGGGGGACGTGGGTGACCTGTGAGGAGAACGTCAACGGCTATTTCTGGGGCAAGCTCGAGGACCACCACCCGGAGGCGCGCAACTACCGGCGCATGGGCATCCCCGGCAACTGGCAGAACTGGGGCGCCTACCACGACCGCTTCGACGTCTGGAAGGAGCCGAACGAGGCGAACCGCTTCGGCTGGGTGGTCGAGATCGACCCCCTCGACCCCGCCTCCGTGCCGAAGAAGCGCACGGCCCTCGGGCGCTTCAAGCACGAGGGCGCGGCCGGCATCGTCAACCGCGACGGGCGTTACGTGATCTACTCCGGCGACGACGAGCGCTTCGACTACGTCTACAAGTTCGTCACCCGCGGCCGGATCGACCCCGCAAACCGCGCCGCCAACATGGACCTCCTCGACGAGGGCACGCTCTTCGTCGCCCGCTACGACGCCGAGGGCGTCGGCCGCTGGCTGCCGCTGGTGTTCGGGCAGGGGCCGCTCACCGAGGCGAACGGGTTCAAGAGCCAAGCCGACGTGGTGATCGAGGCGCGCCGCGCCGCCGATCTTCTGGGCGCGACCAAGATGGACCGCCCGGAGGACGTGGAGGCGAACCCGAAGACCGGCAAGGTCTACGTCATGCTGACCAACAACGCCCGCCGCACGGCCGAGCAGGTGAATCCGGCGAACCCGCGCGCGAACAACCGCTTCGGCCACATCGTCGAGATGATCCCGGACGGCGGCGACCATGCCGCGGAGGCCTTCGCCTGGGAGATCCTGGTGAAGTGCGGCGATCCCGCCATCGCCGAGGTCGGGGCGACCTTCTCGCCCGCGACCACGAAGGACGGCTGGTTCGGCATGCCGGACAACTGCGCCGTCGACAACCGGGGCCGCCTCTGGATCGCGACCGACGGCAACCAGCCCTCGCGCACCGGGCGCAGCGACGGCCTGTGGGCGATGGAGACGGAAGGCGAGGCGCGGCGGACCGCGAAACACTTCTTCCGCTGCCCGAGCGGGGCCGAGATGTGCGGCCCCTATTTCACGCCCGACGACGAGACTCTTTTTCTCGCCGTGCAGCACCCGGGCGAGGCCGACGACGACGATCCGAACGCCACGCCCGCGAGCTACGAGAACCCCTCGACCCGCTGGCCCGACTTCCGCCCCGACATGCCGCCGCGGCCGTCCATCGTCGTGGTGACGAAGCGCGGCGGGGGTAGAATCGCGGGCTGATCAGAGCACGCGCTCATCCGCTCCTGTGCACGGCCGGCCAGCGGCGGTTTGCGCGCTGGGCGGTTCGGCCATAATGGCGGCGTCGGCCCGGGTTAAGCCCTGCTTAACCTTTGGGCGGCGACAGTTCGCCTAACAGAAAACGCTTGAAGCGTAACGGGTTGAGAGTTCCCGTTCCAAGTTCGTTCCCCTATATCGAGACCATGAAACCAATGCCAGACGAGCCGAATCACCCGCGGGCAAGCGCATGAGCGACGGCGACCTCTTCGGCACGGCAGCCGGCCCGGCGCGCAAGGCGGCCCCTCCCCCGCCGCCCGCGGGAAAGCAGAAGCGCGCGCCTGCGCCCGTCCTCGGCACGCCGGGCGAAGCCGGCTACGACGCCTCCTCGATCGAGGTGCTGGAGGGCTTGGAGCCGGTGCGCCGCCGGCCCGGCATGTACATCGGCGGCACCGACGAGAAGGCGCTCCACCACCTCTTCGCCGAGGTGATCGACAACGCCATGGACGAGGCCGTCGCCGGGCACGCGACCTTCATCGAGGTCGAGTTCGAGGAGGGCGGCTGGCTCACCGTCACCGACAACGGCCGCGGCATCCCGGTCGACCCGCACCCGAAGTTCCCCAAGAAGTCTGCCCTCGAAGTGATCATGACCACCCTGCACGCGGGCGGGAAATTCGACTCGAAGGTCTACGAGACCTCGGGCGGCCTGCACGGGGTCGGCGTCTCGGTGGTGAACGCGCTCTCGGAGCGCCTCGAGGTCGAGGTCGCCCGCGGCCAGACGCTCTATCGGCAGGTCTTCGCCCGCGGCCTGCCCCAGGGCAAGATCGAGACGCTCGGGCGGGTGCAGAACCGGCGCGGCACCAAGGTGCGCTTCCGGCCGGACCCGCAGATCTTCGGCAAGGAGGCGCGCTTCCAGCCCCGGCGCCTGTTCAAGATGGCGCGCTCGAAGGCCTACCTCTTCGGCGGGGTCGAGATCCGCTGGCGTTGCGCGCCCGCGCTCCTCGTCGGCGTCGAGAACGTGCCGGCGGAGGCAAGCTTCCGTTTTCCCGGCGGCCTCAAGGATTATCTGGCCCGCGAGATCGAGGGCAAGGAGCTCGTCGCCGACCAGGTTTTTTCGGGCAAGGTCGAGAAGCCGGGCGGCCACGGCTCGCTCGAATGGGCGGTCGCCTGGATGGCGGCGGAGGACGGCTTCTCGACCTCCTACTGCAACACGATCCCGACGCCGGAGGGCGGCACCCACGAGAGCGGGATGCGCATCGCGCTCCTGCGCGGCCTGCGCGAGCACGCCGAGCGCGTCGGCCAGGCGAAGCGCATGACGGCGGTGACGACCGACGACGTCATGGCGACCTGCGCCTCGATGCTGTCGGTGTTCATCCGCGAGCCCGAGTTTCAGGGCCAGACCAAGGACAAGCTCGCGACCGTCGAGGCCGCCCGCATCGTCGAGACGACGGTGCGCGACGCCTTCGACCACTGGCTCGCAGCTTCGCCGCAGCAGGCGAACAAGGTGCTCGACTGGGTCATCGACCGGGCCGAGGAGCGCCTGCGCCGGCGCCAGGAGAAGGAGGTCGCGCGGAAGAGCGCGACGCGGAAACTGCGCCTCCCGGGCAAGCTCGCCGACTGCACCAACGCCGGCGCCGCCGGCTCCGAGCTCTTCATCGTCGAGGGCGATTCGGCCGGCGGCAGCGCCAAGCAGGCCCGCGACCGGGCGACGCAAGCGGTGCTGCCGTTGCGCGGCAAGATCCTCAACGTGGCGTCTGCCGCCAAGGACAAGCTCGTCCAGAACCAGCAGCTCGCGGACCTGGGGCAAGCGCTCGGCTGCGGCACGCTCTCGCACTACCGCGACGGGGACCTGCGCTACGACAAGGTCGTCATCATGACGGACGCCGACGTCGACGGCGCCCATATCGCCTCGCTTCTCATCACCTTCTTCTACCGGCAGATGCCGCAGCTCATCGACAAGGGGCACCTCTACCTCGCGATCCCGCCGCTCTACCGCCTGACGCAGGGGGCGAAGACGGTCTACGCCCGCGACGACGCCGAGAAGGAGAAGCTCCTCAAGACCGCCTTCAAGGGCAACGGCAAGATCGAGATCGGCCGCTTCAAGGGCCTCGGCGAGATGACGGCGGCGCAGCTCAAGGAAACCACCATGGACCCGAAGAAGCGCACGCTTCTCAGGGTCGCGGTCGTCTCCGATGCGCGCGAGGAGACCGGCGACACCGTCGAGCGCCTCATGGGCAACAAGCCCGAGGCCCGCTTCGCCTTCATCCAGGAACGCGCGGCCTTCGCCCACGAGGAAGCGCTCGACATCTGAGGGCCGGCGCCCGCGCGTTGCGGCGCGAAAGCCGGCGGTGCTATAGGCGCGCAAGCCTTCATCCAATCCGGACCATGAGCCCATGTCGGTCGACCAGGAGACGGTGCGCCGCATCGCGCGGCTTGCCCGCATCGCCGTGAGCGAGGACGACGTCCCGCACCTCCAGGGCGAGCTCAACGCCATCCTGTCCTTCGTCGAGCAGCTGAACGAGGTCGACGTGGAAGGCGTCGAGCCCATGACCTCCGTCACCCCCATGACGATGAAGAAGCGCGAGGATGCCGTCACCGACGGCGGCTACCCCGACGCCATCGTGAAGAACGCCCCCGCGACCGAGGACCGTTTTTTCTTGGTTCCCAAGGTCGTGGAATAACCGCTGTCATCCTCGGGCGGAGCCCCCGGGTCCGGCCTTTGGCCGGCCCGAGGGTAAACTCCGCGGAGACCCAAGGACCTCCATCCGATCGGGCGCCCTTCCGGCCCGGGATGGCCGGGTCAAGCCCGGCCATGACGCTGAATGGACGATGCATTGACCGACCTCACGAACCTCACCCTCGCCGAGGCCCGCGACGGCCTCCGCGCCAAGAAATTATCCTCGGCCGAGCTGACGCGGGCCCACGTCGAGGCCATCGAGAAGGCGCGGGCGCTGAACGCCTTCGTGCTCGAGACGCCGGAGCGGGCGCTCGAGATGGCGGCGGCCTCCGATGAGCGCTTGGCAAAAGGGGAGGGCGGGGCGCTCGAGGGCCTGCCGCTCGGCATCAAGGACCTGTTCTGCACCAAGGGCTGCCAGACCACCGCCGGGTCGAACATCCTCAGAGGCTTCGAGCCGCAGTACGAGTCGACGGTGACGACGCAGCTGTGGCGCGACGGCGCCGTGATGCTCGGCAAGCTCAACAACGACGAGTTCGCCATGGGCTCGTCGAACGAGACGAGCGCCTTCGGCCCGGTGGTGTCGCCGTGGCGGCGCCGCGGCTCGAACGTCCACGCCGGCGGCTTAGGCGGCATGGTCGAGGGGGCGCACCTCGTGCCCGGCGGTTCGTCCGGCGGCTCGGCGGCGGCGGTCGCGGCGCGGCTCTGCCTCGGCGCCACGGCGACCGACACCGGCGGCTCGATCCGCCAGCCCGCGGCCTTCACCGGCACCGTCGGCATCAAGCCGACCTACGGGCGCTGCTCGCGGTGGGGCATCGTCGCCTTCGCCTCGTCCCTCGACCAGGCCGGCCCGATCGCCCGCACGGTGCGCGACTGCGCCATCCTGCTCCGCTCCATGGCCGGGCCCGACCCGAAGGACACGACCTCGGCCGACATCGCCGTGCCGGACTTCGAGGCCGCCGTCTCCCGCGGCGTGAAGGGCCTCAGGATCGGCATCCCGAAGGAGTACCGCCTCGACGGCATGTCCGAGGAGATCGAGCGCCTGTGGGACCGGGGCGCCGCCTGGCTGAAGGACGCCGGTGCCGAGGTCGTCGAGGTGTCGCTGCCGCACACGAAGTACGCGCTGCCGGCCTACTACATCGTCGCGCCCGCCGAGGCCTCATCGAACCTCGCCCGCTACGACGGCGTGCGCTACGGCCTGCGGGTGCCCGGGCGCGATGTCGTCGAGATGTACGAGAACACCCGCGCGGCGGGCTTCGGGCGCGAGGTCAAGCGCCGGGTCATGATCGGCACCTACGTGCTTTCGGCCGGCTACTACGACGCCTACTACGTCCGCGCCCAGAAGATCCGCACCCTCATCAAGCGCGACTTCGAGGAGGCCTTCGCGCAGGTCGACGCGATCCTGACGCCGGCGACTCCCTCCGCCGCCTTCGGTATCGGCGAGAAGGGCTCGGACGACCCGGTCGAGATGTACCTCAACGACGTGTTCACGGTGACGGTCAACATGGCGGGTCTCCCCGGCATCGCGGTCCCGGCCGGCCTCGACGGCCAGGGCCTGCCGCTCGGGCTGCAGCTCATCGGCCGCCCGTTCGACGAGGAGACGCTGTTCGCGGCCGGGCAGGCCATCGAGGACGCGGCGGGACGAATCGAGCTGCCGGAAACATGGTGGGAGTGGGCATGTGGGGGATGAGGGGAATGCGCGTTTCGGCGCGGGCGAGCCTTGCGGCTCTGGGGCTCGCCCTTGCGGGCTGCGTGACGAGCGCGCTGCCGACGATCCCGACCGCGCACGACGTCGCCGGCGAGCTCGAGTTCGGCGGCCCCGGCCGCGGCGCGGTCGTCTACCGGTCGAGGACGAGCGACCTCTGCAGCCAGGAGGGCCTCACCGTCACGAAGGAGGACCAGCCCGAGGTCTCGACGCGGAAGGTCAACAGCGGGATCCGCCCGCTTCGGATCCACAACTACATCTACAACGAGCAGAACATGCACGGCCTCACGCTGCCGGCCGGCGCTTATGTCGTGGACGCCGTCGCGTGCACCATGGGGCGGACCCGGCGCATCATGAACGGCGTGGTCGCGCGGTTCACGGTCCGCGAGGGCGAGGTCGTCAAGCTCGGCGTGATCGAGTTCACCTTCGCGCGGGCCGGCCTGTTCACCCGCGAGGGCACGCTGTCCTTCGCGGTCCGGCCCTTCAATGCGGACGAGGAGGAGTATTTCAGGCGCCGCTTGCCGGGCACGAGCGCCAAGGCGGTCGCCCGCACGATGACTCCCGTCGAGCCGTTCACGCGCCAGATGCGGTGAGGCGGCCGCTTGCAAACGAAAGGGCCCGGCGGACCGGGCCCTGACGTTTTCCGCGGTGACGCGAGACTGGTTTACTGCGGGGTCGCGGGGCGCGCCGGCGGGGCAGGAGCGGCCGGCGTCGACGGGGCCGTCGTGGCGGCGCCGCCCGTGCTCGGCGCGGTCGAGCCGGTGGTGCCGGAGCCCGCCGGACGGCTCGTGGTGGTGGCCGTGGTGCTCACGTCGCGGCCGCCGCTGCCGCCCCAGTTGAAGAGGGCGAAGAGGGCGAGGAGCACGACGAGGGCGCCGATGCCCCAGGCCCACCCGTTGCCGCGGCGCCGGCCGTAAGAAGCGTCGGTCATGTCGCTGCGGTCCATGTCCGTCCGGTCGAAGCCGGGGCGGTCCATGCCGGTGCCGAGCCCGGTGTTCATGCCGGTGTCGAGCCCGGTGTTCATGCCGGTGTTCAGCCCGGCGCCGGATCCGGTGGTGTTCCGGGTGTCATAGGGATCCCGATCGACAGCCATGGAATGATCCTTTCATCGGTTGCCCGTCACACCAACGTCCGGGGCGGACGCTTGTTGCCGGGCGGAGGTCAAAAACAGCGGGACGGTTGCCGACGCTCGAGCCGGAACCGTCCCGGTTACTCAACGATCTCAGCCGCTTGCCGCGGGTTCCTACTGCGGGTTCGCGGGCACCGACGGGGCAGGCGCCGGAGCGGACGGAGCGGGGGCCATCGGGGTGGCCGGGCTCGCCGGGCGCTCGATGCGGGGCGTGGTCGAGCCGGTCGTCGTCACGTCGCGGCTGTTGCCGCCGTCGTAGAACAGGAAGGCGAGGAGCCCGACGGCGATCACGAGGCCGCCGATCAGGAACGCCAGGAAGTTCGAGCCGCCGGTGTCGTCGCGGTCGTAGACCACCGTATCGCGGTCGTAGGCGCCGTTCATCCGGGTCGAGTCGAGGGTCGGGTCACGATCCGCCATCATGTTCGGGCGGGTCATGCCAAGATCGTCGTTGCGATCCATGGCCATTGTACGCTCCTGTGTTCGCTTCGATTGGCCGGACAACGCTCGACTAAAGGATGAGTTCACGAAGCTTGGCCGCTATTCATGCGGCTACGCTCTGCGCTGGATGCATGACATGGCCGGGCCGGATCGGGTGCGGAGGCCGGAGGGTTGACCGGGCCGCGGGATCGAACTTACTGCCGTGCAGGCCCTCATCGGCCCGAGCAGTCCGAGAAGCATTCATGAACGCCCCCGTCCAGCTGCCCCTCAACCCCAAGAAGCTGATCCGCGGCGCGACCGGGGACTGGGAGGTGATCGTCGGCATGGAGATCCATGCCCAGGTGACGAGCGAGGCGAAGCTCTTCTCGGGCGCCTCGACCGAGTTCGGCGGAGAGCCGAACAGCCACGTCTCCTTCGTCGACGCGGCGATGCCCGGCATGCTGCCCGTCATCAACGAGGAATGCGTGCGCCAGGCGATCCGCACCGGCCTCGGACTCAAGGCCCAGGTCAACCTGAGGAGCACCTTCGACCGCAAGAACTACTTCTATCCGGACCTGCCGCAGGGCTACCAGATCAGCCAGTACAAGAGCCCGGTCGTCGGCGAGGGCGAGGTCGCGGTCGACCTCCCCGAGGGCGAGAGCATCACGGTGCGGATCGAGCGCCTGCACCTCGAGCAGGACGCCGGCAAGTCGATCCACGACCTCCACCCCTCGCTCAGCTTCGTCGACCTCAACCGCTCGGGCGTCGCCCTCATGGAGATCGTCTCGAAGCCGGACCTGCGCTCCTCCGAGGAAGCTAAGGCCTACGTGACGAAGCTGCGCACCATCCTGCGCTACCTCGGCACCTGCGACGGCGACATGGAGAAGGGCTCGCTCCGGGCCGACGTGAACGTCTCCGTGCGCCGCCCCGGCGAGCCGCTCGGCACCCGCTGCGAGATCAAGAACGTCAACTCGATCCGCTTCATCGGCCAGGCGATCGAACACGAGGCGCGCCGCCAGATCGGCATCCTCGAGGACGGCGGCACGATCGACCAGGAAACCCGCCTCTTCGACCCCGGGAAGGGCGAGACCCGCTCCATGCGCTCGAAGGAGGAGGCGCACGACTACCGCTACTTCCCCGACCCCGACCTGCTGCCGCTCGAGTTCACGCAGGAGTACGTCGACGATCTGGCGCAGCACCTCCCCGAGCTGCCCGACGCCAAGAAGGCGCGCTTCATCGCCGATTACGGCCTCTCCCCATACGACGCCGGCGTCCTCGTCGCCGAGCGCGCCTCGGCCGACTACTTCGAGGCGGTGGCGAAGGGCCGTGATGGGAAGAGCGCGGCGAACTGGGTCATCAACGAGCTGTTCGGCCGCCTCAACAAGGAGGGGAGGGGCATCGAGGACTCGCCCGTCTCCGCGGAGCAGCTCGGCGCCGTGGTTGACCTCATCGGCGAGGGCACGATCTCGGGGAAAATCGCCAAGGACCTGTTCGAGATCGTTTGGACCGAGGGCGGCGACCCGCGCGAGTTGGTCGCGAAGCGCGGCCTGCGCCAGGTCACCGACACCGGCGCGATCGAGAAGGCGGTCGACGAGATCATCGCCGCGAACCCCGACAAGGTCGAGCAGGCGAAGGCGAAGCCGACGCTTCTGGGCTGGTTCGTCGGCCAAGTCATGAAGGCGACCGGCGGCAAGGCCAACCCGCAGGCGGTGAACGCGCTGCTGAAGGCGAAGCTTGGGATCGAATAGCCGAGCTTAGCGTCAGTGCTGCACCGCAGTATTGGCCCAAGCTGAATATCCGTTCAGTTTCGGGCCTTTAACACCACTTCTTGGGCTGCTTTCGGGCGAGGACTCGGAACCTAAGCTTTGGCGCGACGTTCCCCGGTCACCGTTCCCACGGAACCGAGGTATGTCCCCATGAAAGCACTTGCCCTCGGGCTTGCGGCCGCCTTGATCGGCACGGCCGTCTATGCCCAGACTTCCGGCTCTAGCTCCGGCTCGTCCGGCGGCTCGGGCTCCGGCATGAGTTCCAGCTCCAGCACCAGCAGCCCTGGCTCGTCCAGCGGCTCCGGCACGATGTCGGGCTCCGGCTCGGAGCGCTCCGGCGCCTCCGTCCGCAGCGAGAACCGCGGTGAATCCCGCGGCGGCGCGAGCGTCGAATCCCGCACCCGCACGGAAGGCGGCGCCCGGGTTGGCATCGAGAGCCGCGAGCGCACCGGCGTCTCGGTCCGCAGCCGCACCGTCCATGACGACCCGAGCGTGACGGTCGTCAATCGCCGCCGCAGCGTGCGCGCGGTCTCGGTCGAGGACGACAGCCCGACCGTGATCAAGCGCAAGTCCAAGGCCAAGAAGGTCGTCGTGAAGAAGAAGAAGGGGCCGCGCTACGTGGTCCGCGGCGGGCGCCGCGTGGTCGTGCACAGCTACGACGAGCCGTCGAGCGTGTCGGTCCGCAGCCGCCGCACCATCCGCTCCGGCGTGGCGGTGGGCGTCGGCGCGAGTGTGCGCGAGCGCTCGGGCGTCTCCGTCCGCAGCGGCAGCAGCACCACGACCCGCACCGGCGTCTCGGCCGGCAACCGTGAGTCGACCTCGGGCTCGGCCACGACGTCGAGCGGCCAGCGCTCCTCGGGGCCTGAGAGCACCGGCACGACCCGCTCCGGCTCGTCCGGCTCGGGCGCGGCGGCGAACCCGCAGGGCTCGTCCGGCGGGTCGAGCGGCGGCTCCAGCATGTCCGGCTCGGGCTCGTCCGGCTCCGGCTCGTCCTCCGGCGGGTCGAGCAGCGGCACGAAGAGCCCCTAAGCGTCAGTGAAGTCCGGGCCGGCGTCGCCGGCCCGTTCTGCGAGACCTCGCCGGCCTTCGCCGGCGAGGTTTTTCGTGACTTGACCCCGGGGCGGAGATCTCCTGTGCGCCGTCCGTCCGCCCGCTTGTGAGGGCGCACCCCCGCCACTATGGTCCGCGCCGTCGAAGGACGGGCAGGGGGCCGACGCTTTCATGGCGATCGCGAGCATGACGGGATTCGCCCGCGAGGCCGGGGCGAGCGGGCCCGTCCAGTGGGCCTGGGAGCTGAAGAGCGTCAACGGCCGCGGACTCGAGGTGCGCCTGCGCCTGCCGCCCGGCTTCGACGCCGTCGGCGAGGACGCCCGCGGCCAAGTCCAGAAGGCCTTCGCCCGCGGCCAGTGCCAGCTCAACCTCGCCGTCACCCGGGGCCCGAGCCCGCCCAAGGTGCGGGTCAACGAGGAGGTGTTCTCGGCCCTCGCCGACGCGGTCGGGCGCTTGACGCTGCCGCCGGGCGTGACCCCGGCCTCCGTCGATGGGCTTCTCGCCGTGCGCGGCGTCGTCGAGATCGAGGACGAGGCGGACGAAACTGCCACCGCCGCGCTCGCCGCCGACCTCAAGGCCGGCATCGCCCGTTGCGTCGAGGCGTTGCGCGAGGCGCGGCTCGCCGAGGGACGGGCGCTCGCGGGCGTGCTTTCGGGCCAGCTCGACACGATGGAGCGCCTCGTCGGCGCCGTCGAGAATGCGCCGGCGCGCCGGCCGGAGGCGGTGCGGGCGAAGCTCGAAGCCCAGATCGCGGCCCTCCTTGGCGCCGCCCCTGCCCTCGACCCCGACCGCCTGCACCAGGAGGCCGTCATCGCCGCGACCAAGGCCGACGTGCGCGAGGAGCTCGACCGTCTCACCGCCCACGTCGCGTCCGCCCGCGAGCTTCTCGCCCAGGGCGGCGCGGTCGGGCGCCGGCTCGACTTCCTCGCCCAGGAGCTGGGCCGCGAGTCGAACACGCTCTGCGCCAAGGCGAACGACGTCTCCCTCTCGCGCCTCGGTCTCGACCTCAAGGCCGTGGTCGAGCAGTTCCGCGAGCAGGTCCAGAACGTGGAGTAGGATCGGTGGCCCAAGCCTCCGCTTCACCGAACGAGGCCGTCGCCCGGCGGGGGCTCGTCCTGATCCTGTCCTCGCCGTCGGGCGCCGGCAAGACGACGCTGACCCGCAGCATCGTGCGCGAGCACGAGGCGTTGCTCTCGGTGTCGGTGACGACGCGCCAGCGCCGCCCGTCCGAGATCGACGGGGTGCACTACCGCTTCATCGACAAGGACGAGTTCCTGGGCCTGCGCGACCGCGGCGAGCTCCTCGAGTGGGCCGAGGTCCACGGCAACTACTACGGCACGCCGCGCAAACCCGTCGAGCAGGCGCTCGCCGCCGGCGCCGACATGATCTTCGACATCGACTGGCAGGGCACGCGCCAGGTCGTGAAGGCAATGCCCGAGGACGTCGTCACCGTGTTCATCCTGCCGCCCTCCATGGCCGAGCTGCAGACCCGCCTCGATCGCCGCGCCGAGGACCCGCCGGAGACGATCGCCAAGCGCCTCGACAACGCCCGCTCCGAGATCGAGCGCTGGGAGGAGTACGACTACGTCCTCGTCAACGACGACCTCGACCGCGCCTTCAACGACCTCACCGCGATCCTGCGGGCCGAGCGGCTGAAGCGCCAGCGGCGGGTGGGCCTCGCCGAGTTCGTGGGGCAGTTGCTCGGGAAGCCACGCACGCGCGAACCCCTCTCCCGAACGGGAGAGGGGCAGGGGTGAGGGCCCGGCCCATCCGCAGAAGGCGCGGGTTAGGCCTGCGCCGGCTCCGCCCCTGCGGCAATGCCTCACCCGGTCGGCTTCGCCGACTCGGCCTCTCCCGTCCGGGAGAGGCGGGAGGCGTACGCATTCGCCAGCCTGACATATCCCTCGACCGGCACCTCCTCGGCGCGGGCCGTCTCCGGGATACCAGTCGACGCAAGCAGCACGCTCGCGTCCGGGGTCAGCGTCTTGAGACTCTGGCGCAGCATCTTGCGGCGCTGGCCGAAGGCGGCGCGGGTGACGGCCTCTAGTGCGGCGACGCGGCAGGGCAGGGGGGCCGGGCGGGGCTTGAGGAGGACGACGCTCGACGTGACCTTCGGCGGCGGAACGAACGCCGCGGGCGGCACGTCGAAGAGGATGCGGCTTTCCGTCCGCCAGCCGGCGAGCACGCCGAGGCGCCCGTAGTTCGCGCGGTCGCGCTCGTCCGCGACGATGCGCTCCGCGACCTCGCGCTGGAACATCAACGTCAGCGACTCCCACCAGGGCGGCCATCCTTTAGCCGTGAGCCAGCCGGTGAGCAGCGCGGTGCCGACGTTGTAGGGCAGGTTGGCGATCACCCGGGCCGGCCCTTCCCCGAGGAGCCGATGCGGGTCGAAGCCGAGGGCGTCCGCCTCGACCATCTCGAGCCGGCCGGGATAGTGGGCCGCGATCTCGGCCAAGGCCGGCAGGCAGCGCGGGTCGCGCTCGACCGCGATCATCCTCTTGGCGCCCGCCGCGAGGATCGCCCGGGTGAGGCCGCCGGGGCCGGGGCCAACCTCGACCACGGTCACGCCGTCGAGCGGGCCCGCCGCGCGGGCGACGCGGCTCGTGAGGTTCAGGTCGAACAAGAAGTTCTGGCCGAGCGACTTCTTCGGCATGAGCCCGTGCGCGCGCACGACCTCGCGAAGCGGCGGAAGGCTGTCGATCTGGCTCATTCGGCCGGCTTCGCCGGCGCGGCGGGCACGGCGGGCGCGGCGGCGCGGGCGCCGAGCCGCGCCGCGAGGCGGAGCGCCGCGACGAGGCTGTCGGCGCGGGCGACGCCCCGGCCCGCGATGTCGAAGGCGGTGCCGTGGTCGGGGGAAGTGCGCACGAAGGGAAGGCCGAGGGTGACGTTGACGCCCTCGTCGAAGGCGATGGTCTTGATCGGGATCAGCGCCTGGTCGTGGTACATGGCGAGCGTCGCGTCGTAGCCTTCACGGGCGCGGGCGTGGAACAGCGTGTCGGCCGGCCAGGGGCCGCTCGCGTCGATGCCCTCCCGGCGCAGCGCCGCGACGGCGGGCGCGATGATCTCCGCATCCTCGGTCCCAATCGATCCGCTCTCGCCCGCGTGCGGGTTGAGGCCGGCCACCGCGAGCCGGGGCTTTGTCACGCCGAAGCGCTCGCGCAGGTCGCGGTCGACGATGCGTCCGGTCGTGACGATCAAGTCCGTCGTGAGGGCCTCGGGGACCCGGGCCAGCGGAATATGGACTGTCACCGGCACCACGGCGAGGTCCTCGCACCACAGCATCATGACCGGGTGCGGCGCAGGGCGACCGGGTGCTGCGGCAAGCGCCGCCAGGAACTCGGTGTGCCCCGGGTGGGAAAAGCCTGCCGCGTGCAGCACATGCTTGGCGATCGGGTTCGTGACAACGGCCGCGACCTCGCCCGTCTGGGCGAGGCGCACGGCTTCCTCGATCGAGCGGATCGTCGCAGCCGCGGTTGCGGGGTCGGGACGGCCGGGCTCCGCTTCGACCTCGATCCCGAGCGGCACGACCGGGAGCGCGCGGCGGAACGCTGCTGCGGCGTCGCTCAAGGAGACGGCCTCGACCGGCACGCCGAGCCCCAGGCGCTTGCTCGTCCGCCGCATGAAAGCGGGGTCGCCAACGAGGGCGAAAGGGAGAGCGAACTCGTCCCGCCGCAGCCAGCTTTTAAGGGCGATCTCCGGCCCGATCCCCGCCGGATCGCCCTGGGTGAGGGCGAGGACCGGCAAGCCCCGCCCTCAGCGGCTGGTGGTCGGGGCGACGGTGCCTTCGCCCGCGTAGTTGTAGGGACCGACCCTCTGCCTGACGTTGGCCTCGCCGAGGGTGCGCAGCTCGAGGCGCACCAGCAGCGTCTGGACGCGCTCCTTCTCGCCGTTGCTGAGGGCGATCTCGCGCGGGCTCGCCGAATAGCTGATCCCGAGGGTGGTGCACTCGTCCGTGTACGTCAGGCTCACGCCGCTCGAGAGCGGCGTGTAGTCGGCCGGGCGGCGGTAGACCGGAGGCGAGATCTGCGCGAGCGGATTGGCCGCAAGGGTGTTCAGGTAGCCCGTGTAGGCGGCCGTGAAGGTGTCGCGAGAGTTCAGATAGCGGTCGAGGTCGAACAGCACGCTTCCGCCGAAGCTCCAGCGCGGCGTGATGTGAACGCTCCCCGTCGCCATCAGCCCTTCGCGGCGGTGGATGTAGCCGAGCTCCGGCTGGCGTGCGTACTTGCCGTAGGTGAGCGAGGTGCTCACCGGCAGGATCGGGTTCCAGTTCGTGGCGAGCTGGGTCTCGAACCGCTGCAGCGCGAAGTCGTTCTCGTCGAAGCGGGCCCGGGTCCAGAAGGTGAAGTTGTCGTTCGGCTTGACGAGGAGGCGGGTGACCACGTCGGAGGCGCGGGATTCGAGCCCTGAGTCGCGCCCGACGTTGATGATGTCGCCGGTGCGGAACGAGTTGCGCCCGGCGAGCTGGTAGGACTGGCCGACGAGCGCGTTGGCGTAGAAGCCGTTGACGCCCGTGAAGCTGTACTGGGCGCCGACGTTGGCGCGCACCCCGCCCTCGGCTCGGTCGTAGCCCGAGAACTTGTCCCAGTCGAAGAGCGTGGTGTCGTCGAACACGAGGCTCTGGGCGTCCTCGTTCGGCAGACGCCCGATGCGGGTCTCGTTCGGGCGCGCGATCAACTGCCCGATCGGCTCGACCACGTGCATGCCCCGGTTGTCGCTCTGGGCCACGAAGGGATAGCGGTACTCGAGGCCGACCGCCGGCATGACGCGGCCGACGAACTCGTCGTCGCCGCCGAGGAAATTGGTGATCTGCGAGTTCAGGTACCCGCTGGTGTTGTAGTTGTTCCAGAACCCGTCCGCCCGCAGGTACGCGAACGGCGTCCAGACCTGGCCGGCCGCGTCGACGTAGTTGCGGCGCCAGGTGAGCTGGGTCGAGAGCCGCGAGAAGGTGCCCGCCGCGCCGCGCACGATGCAGGCCCCGCGCTGGAATACCGTGCAGGTCTCGTAATAGGCGCTGTAGGGGCCGACCTGGTTGAACAGCCCGAAATTGAGGTTCGGGATCTGCGAGAAGTGCGCCACCTCGCGGGAGAGGCTCGTCAGGTTGAGGTCGAACGACACCTCGCCGCCCAGAGGACGCGGGCCGTCGATGCGCTTGTTGTAGTCGACGACCGGATGCACGACCGGGAGCTGCTTTTGCCAATCGTAGCTCGACAGGCCCCTGAAGTAGTAGCCGCGGGCGTCGAAGAACGACCGCTCGCCCTGGCCCTGCAGGTAGAGCGTCGAGATCGACTCCTTCGAATAGAGCGTCTGGATGCTCTCGCTCCTGATGCGGTAGTTCGCCAGGAACCACTTGTCGGTCATGAGGGCGACGTCCCAGCCCCAGCGCCAGCGCTCGTTGATGTGGAACAGCCCGGTCGACTCGAGCGAGCCGCGGAACTCGCGGTCCTGGGCGCCGAGCGGCGGCTTGAGGAACGCGGTCTCGTCCTCCTGGAAGATGCCGGCGGCGCGGATGTTGTAGGAGCCGGTGAGCAGGCGGTGGCGCCACTCCGCCTGGCCGAGGATGCCCTGGCGCGACAGGATAGTCGGCTGGAGCGTCAGGTCCATGTTGGGAGCGACCGCCCAGAAGAACGGGAGCGCGACGCCGGTGCCGAGCGAGCTCGAAACGATGTAGTGCGGCGTCAGGAACCCGGTCTTGCGCTTGACCGTCGGGTCCGGCGTCCAGAAGTACGGCATGTAGGCGATCGGCAGCCCATAGAGCTCGATCGTGGCGTTCTCGTAGTAGATCGTGCGCTCTTCGTTGTTGTGGATGATGCGCGCGGCCTTCACCTGCCACAGGGGCGGGCGCTCGGGGTGCTCGCGGCAGGGCTCGCAGGCCGTGTAGGTGCCGCGCTCGAACACCATCTGCTCGCCTTCGATGCGCTCAGCCCGGGGCGCGGTGAAATAGGTCCTAGTCGCGGCGCCGCGCTGGACGACCGTCTGCTCGACCCTGAGCGAATCGATGAAGCCGTTCTTGAAGTCCTCGGTGAGCTCGAACCGGCTCCCCGTGATGACGGCGCCCGAGGCCTCGATCATGCGGGCGTTGCCTTCGGCGAAGACGCGGCCCGAGTTGCGGTCGTAGATCACCCGGTCGGCCTGGAGGGTGCGGCCCTGGTAGTTGATCTCGACGTCGCCGACGGCCGACACCGTGTTGGTGTCGTTGTTGTAGACGATCTCCTTGGCCTCGAGGAGGAGCCGGTCCTTGCCCTCGCCGCCTTGGACCCGGCGGGCAAGCGCGTCATTGAGCGTGCCTTGGGCGGCGGCCGAATCCGGGCGGGCGGCGCACATGAGCACCGCCGCGATCGCGAACGCCACGATCGTCCGACCCCTTCCCATACCCGCTCCCACGCGGCCCCTTGCCTTGAGGACCATTCTTACCCGTCCTCTTGGTACAACAAAGCGAGGGTCCCAAGCAAACTCCCGACGACGGCCGGGAACCAGGCCGCCACCGCCGGGACGACGAGCCCCGAGGCGCCGAGGTCCTGCATCAGCGACGTCGCGACGTAGAGGAGGAAGCCGGCCGCGACGCCGCCGAGGACCATCCTGGCCACGCCACCGAAGCGGAAGAACCTTAAGGAAACGGAAGCCGCCACGAACACCATGGCGACGAACAGCAGCGGGCGCGCGAGCAGCACGTCGTACTGGAGGCGGTATCGGGTGGCGTCGAGCCCGGCTCGCTCCGTGCGCAGGATGGTCTCGTCGAGGTCCCAGAACGGCACCGATTCGGGCGGCGTGAAGGTTTGCCGCACCTGCGACGGGTCGAGGTTCGAGGCCAGGAGATAGCTGCCGTGGCTCTCCGGAGGGTTCACCGGCGAGAGCACGCGGGCGTCGGTCAATTCCCAGTAGCCGTCGCGCAGGGTCGCTTCGGCGGCCTCGATCCGCTCCTGGAAGACTCCGGCATCGTCGAAGGTGAAGACGGTCACGCGGGCGATCGTGGTCGTGCGCTCGATCGCGGTCTCGGCCCGGATGATCGCCTGCCCGTCGCGGCTCTTCTGGCGGATCCAGAGGTCCTTGCCGGAGCTCACCTTCAGGTTCTTGGCGAAGATCCTTGCCTCGATCTCGGTCGCCTTCTGCTTGAGGTAGGCCGAGACCGGGTTGTAGGCCGCGACCGACAGCGCCCCGATCAGGACCGCGACCAGGATGCCGGGTTGGAGGAACTGCCAGGCCGAGATGCCGGCGGCCCGCGCCACCACGAGCTCGAGCCGGCGCGAGAGCTGGAGAAGCGCCGCCATCGCGCCGAACAGGACCGCGAAGGGGAAGATCTGCTCGGCGACGGCCGGCGTGCGGAAGAGAGCGAGCTGCGCCATGAGCCCCGGCGTCGCCCCCTCGGCGTCGCCCGCGCGGCGCATGAGCTCGACGAAGTCGAGGGTGTAGACGAGGGCGAACACGGTCCCGAACACCATCAGGATGGTCCTGACGAAGCGGGTCGAGAGGTAGCGCCCGAGGGTCCAGCCGATCAGCATGGCGGCCTCAAGCTCCGCGTAGCCGGGGCAGGCGCAGCCTCGGCAAGCGCGGCACGACGGCCGTATCCGCCCAGCGCGTGAGGCGGGCGCCGAGCGCCCGCATCCGTGCGCCCTGCAGGGCGAGGGCGAGGGAGATCAGGACCGCCAGGATCGGCGCCCCGTAGACGCCGACGAGCCCCCAGGGGGTGCGGACCGCGGCGCTCGAGGCCGCGAAGGCGACGATTCTCAGCGCCACGACGGCGATGACGGCGAGCGCGATGGCGGCGCCGCGGCCCTGGCGGGTGGTGCGGGGATCGCCCAAGGCCGCGAAAGCGATGAACATGAGGGCGAGCGGGAACAGCCAGGTCGAGAGCCGGTCGTGCAGCTCGGCGCGGAAGCGCCCCGCCTGGATGGTGTAGTAAAGTTCCTTGTCGTCCGGGAACAGGAGCTGCGGCGTCGAGCGCTCCCGCGGCTTGTAGATCGTCTGACTCTCCTCCTGGTTGAAAGCGGCGAGGTCGACGGCGTAGCGCTGGAACGCGATCATCGAGCTATCGCG
>DASVVU010000005.1:0-7520 GCA_036386395.1 Beijerinckiaceae bacterium
CCCGCTTCTCTGCCCCGACACGGTGCGCCACGTCGGCGACGCCGTCGCCTTCGTGGTCGCGGAGACGCTTCCTCAGGCCCGCGACGCGGCGGAAGCCATCGAGGTCGAGTGGGAGCCCCTCGATGTCGTGGTCGGGATCGAGGCCGCAGAAGCGCCGGACGCCGGTCCGGTTTGGCCGGATATCCCGGACAACGTTGCGTTCGACACCATAGTCGGTGACCTCGCCAAGACTGAGAAGGCCTTCGCGGCGGCCGAGCGGGTGGTGTCGCTCGGTCTCGTCAACAACCGTCTCGTGACGAACTACCTCGAGCCCCGCGACTGCGTCGCCGAATACGACGGCGGCAGCGGGCGCTGGACCATCACGCTGGGCACGCAGGGCGGCCATTCGCTCAAGGAGACTATCGCGGGCTGCCTCAAAGTCGAGAAGAAGCGGCTGCGGATCGTCACGCCCGACGTCGGCGGCGGCTTCGGCACCAAGGCCTTCATCTACCGCGAGTACCCCTTATGCGCCTTCGCGGCCGAGAAGCTCGGGCGTCCCGTAAAATGGGTCGCGGACCGCGGCGAGCACTTCGTCGGCGACACGCAGGGACGCGACAACCTCGTCCTCGCCGAGATGGCGCTGGACAGCAGCGGAAAATTTCTCGCCATGCGGGTCGACCTCAAGGCCGACCTCGGGGCGTACCTGTCGCAGTACGGCCCTTATATCCCGGTGCTCGGGGCCAGCATGACGCCGGGGGTCTACGACATCCCGGCCGTTCACGTGCGCGTGCGCGGCTACTACACGAACACGGTCCCGGTCGACGCCTACCGCGGCGCCGGACGCCCGGAGGCGGCCTACGTCGTCGAGCGCCTCGTCGACCACGTCGCGCGGGTGACCCGCCGTGCCCCCGAAGAGGTGCGGCGGGCGAACTTCATCCCGCCCGAGAGGATGCCCTACAGGACCGCGACCGACCGCATCTACGACACCGGCGAGTTCGCCGGCCATATGCGCCGCGCCATGGAGGCGGCCGGCTGGGCGGACTTCGAGCAACGCTTGAAGGAGGCGCAAAAAGCCGGGCGGATCAGGGGGATCGGGCTCGCCACCTACATCGAGGCCTGCGCCGGCGGCGCGGCCGAGCGGGCGACGCTGCGGCTCGACCCGGACGGCGGCGTCACGATCCTGATCGGCACCCAGTCCACCGGCCAGGGCCACGCCACGGCTTACGCGCAGGTCGCGGCCGAGCACCTCGGCCTCGCGCCGGAGCGCATCCGCGTGATCCAGGGCGACACCGACCTCGTCCGCTCCGGCGGCGGCACCGGCGGCTCGCGCTCGATCCCGGTCGGCGGCGTCTCGGTCTCGAACGCCTCCCGGCATCTCGCCGAGAACCTGAAGGAGCTTGCCGCCGACGCCCTCGAAGCCGGCGCCGCCGACATCGAGCTCGCCGACGGCGCGGCGCGGGTCGCCGGCACCGACCGCGCCGTCGCCTTCGCGGATCTCGCGAAGCTTGAAAAAGCCACCCCTAACCTCTTGACGACAACCGACAAGTGGACACCGCCGGAGGCCACCTACCCGAACGGCACCCACGTCTGCGAGGTCGAGATCGACCCGCAGACCGGAGAGACGCAAGTCGTCGCCTACGTCGTGGTGGACGACTTCGGCGTGACCCTCAATCCGCTCCTGCTCGAAGGCCAGGTCCACGGCGGCGTCGTCCAGGGCATCGGGCAGGCCCTGCACGAGCACACGGTCTACGACGCCGCGGGCCAGCTCCTCACGGCCTCCCCCATGGACTACCGCCTGCCCCGCGCCGCCGACGTACCGAACTTCCGTTTCGAGACCCGCAACGTCCCCTCGACCACGAACGCCCTCGGCATGAAGGGGGCAGGCGAGGCCGGCAGCATCGGCTCCTGCCCGGCCGTCATGAACGCCGTCGTCGACGCCCTTAACCGGGCCTACGGCATCCGCCACCTCGACATGCCGGCGACGCCGGACCGGGTCTTTTTGGCGATCCAGGAGGCGCTCGCGGCCTCGGCGCCGCTGGAGCGGGCCTGAGCGCCGGGCACCCGATCACGGCCCGATCACAAATAGTTCAACGGCAATCGGCGAAACGATCTGCCACAACGAAGGTCTAAGCCAAAAGGCAAACCAGAGAGGAGCCCCTGATGCTGCGCACCGTTCTCTTGACCGCCGCCCTCGCCGTCGGCGCGACCGCCGTCCTCGCCCAGGGCGACCCCATCGCCACGCGCAAGCAAACCATGAAGGGGGTCGGCGACGCGACCAAGATCGGCTCGGCCATGGCGAAGGGCGAGGCCCCCTTCGACGCCGCAAAGGCCAAGGAGATCCTCCAGGTCTACGCCAACGCCGCCGACAAGATGCACAACTACTTCCCGGAGAACTCCAAGACCGGTGGCGAGACCACCGCGGCGCCGACGATCTGGCAGAACCAAGCCGAGTTCCGCAAGCGCTTCGACGACTGGGCCGCGGAGATCAAGAAAGCCTCCGCCCAAACCGACAACCTCGACAACTTCAAGGCCGCCTTCGGCAACCTCACCAAGGCCTGCGGCGGCTGCCACGAGACCTTCCGCATCAAGAAGAGCTGATCCCTTTCCGGTACGGACGGCGGAAGGCGGGCCGGGCGCCCGCCTTTCCTTTGAGAGGACCGTATGCGGCGCACGCTCGTTATCCTCGCCGTGCTGGGGCTCCTCGGCGCGCTGGCGTTCTGGTTCCTGACCGACCCCGGTCTCCAGCGCGCCGGCCTCGAGCCGGTGCCGGCGGGGGAGGCGGACCTCGCCAACGGGCGCACCCTGTTCTTCGCCGGCGACTGCACCTCCTGCCACTTGAGCCCGAACCAGGACGACCGCACGCGGCTCGGCGGTGGCAAGCCCCTGCCGTCGCCCTTCGGCACCTTCTATCCGCCGAACATCTCGCCCCATGCCGACGGCATCGGCTCATGGACCCCGGAGCAGTTCCTGCGCGCCATGCGCGGCGGCGTCTCGCCCGACGGGCGGCACTACTACCCGGCCTTCCCCTACACCTCCTACCAGCGCATGCGGCCGGCGGACGTGCGCGACCTCTTCGCGTACCTGAAGACCTTGCCGGCGGTGCCGGGGCGGGCGCCGGACCACGCCCTGCCGTTCCCGTTCAATGTCCGGCGCGGCCTCGGCCTGTGGAAGCTCGCCGTCCTCGACGGCAAGGTCTTCGAGCCCGATCCCGCCAAGAGCCCGAGCCTGAACCGCGGCGCCTACCTCGTCGAGGGGGCTGCCCACTGCGCCGAGTGCCACAGCGCCCGCAACGCGCTCGGCATGATCCCGGCCGAGCGCCGCTACGCCGGCGGGCCGAACCCGGAGGGCAAGGGCTTTGTCCCGAACATCACCCCCGACAAGACCGGCCTCGCCGACTGGTCTAAGGGCGACATCGCCGAGGTGCTCTCGTCCGGACTCACGCCCGAGGGCGACTCCGTCGGCTCGAACATGGTCGAGGTCGTCCGCAACACGTCGCAGCTCGCGCCAGCCGACCGCGACGCCATCGCCGAGTATATCAAGTCCCTGCCGCCGCGGGTGGGGAGAAAGGGGCCGCAGTAGTTTCTCTTCTCCCCGCTTCCCCGGGAGTGGTCAGTTGGATGCGACGGCCGGCTGTCAACTGCCCACTGCCGATTGGTTGCTGACCACTCACGACTGACCGCCCGATGTATTCCCCTGCGATCGTCGCCGAAGCTGTCGTGAACGGGCTCCTGACCGGGTCGGTCTACGCGCTCGTCGCGCTCGGCCTGACGCTGGTCTACGGAGTGCTGCACATCATCAACTTCGCCCATGGGGCGCTCCTCAGCTGCGCGATGTTCGCCGTGTGGGCCGCGCACGCGGGGCTCGGGGTGGATCCCTATCTCGCGATCCTGCCGCTGACGCCCCTGTTCTTCGGCTTAGGCTACGGCCTCCAGCGCTTCGTCATAGGGCCGGCGAGCCACGGCAGCGATTCGAACATCCTCCTCGTGACCCTCGGGCTTTCCATCGCGATCGAGAACGCGCTCCTCGCGGCGTTCCGCTCGGACACGCGGACGCTTTCGACCGACTACGGCTTCCAGTCGGTGGAGATCGGCCCGTTGCTCGTCTCGAAGCCGCGCCTGATCGGCTTCGCGGCGGCGCTCGCCGCGACCCTCGTCCTGTGGCTCGGGCTGTCCCGCACCGACACCGGCAAGGCGATCCGCGCGGTCGCGAAGGAGAAGCTCGGGGCCCGCCTCGTCGGCATCGACGTCGAGCACGTCTACGCCGTCACCTTCGGCCTCGGCTGCGCCTGCCTCGCCGTAGCGGCCGGCCTCCTGATGCCGACCTTCTACGTCAACCCGCGGGTCGGCAACGCCTTCGTCCTCGTCGCCTTCACGATCGTCGTCCTCGGCGGCATGGGGTCGATCCCCGGCGCCCTCGTCGGGGCCCTGTTCGTCGGCGTCGTCGAGAGCCTGTCCGGCCTCTACTTCGGCGACAGCCTCGGCCAGCTCGGCATCTTCCTCATCTTCATCCTGGTGCTGCTCGCGCGTCCGACCGGGCTGTTCGGGGCGAAGGCGTGACGCGGCGCGATTTCCTCGGCATCGCGCTCGCGGTGGCGCTCCTCGCCCTCGTCCCGCTCGTCGTGACCGCCAACACGGTTCTCAACTTCCTCACGCTTGCGCTGATCGTCGCCCTCGCGGCGCAGGGATGGAACATCCTCGGGGGCTTCGGCGGGCAGTTCTCCTTCGGCCACGCGGCGTTCTTCGGCACCGGCGCCTATGCGACCGCGATCCTGCAGACCCGGCTCGGCGTCAACGCCTGGGCCGGCTTCGCCCTCGGGATCGCCATGGGCGGGCTCGCCGGCTGGGTCATCGGCACCCTGAGCTTCCGGTCGGGCCTGCGCGGCTCCTATTTTGCCCTCGTGACCCTCGCCTTCGCGGAGGTGCTCCGCATCCTCGCGAACGCGGCCGAGGTCACGGGCGGCGCCGCCGGCCTCTTGATCCGGCTCGACGTGCGCGCGTCGAACTTCCAGTTTACGAGCCGCGCCGCGTTCTTCTGGGTCGCGCTCGCGCTCGTCGGATTCGCGCTCGCCCTCACCCGCGCCATCGAGCGGTCCCGCTTCGGCGCGCGGCTCGTCGCGATCCGCGAGAACGAGGAGGCGGCCCAGGCCCTCGGCATCGATTCCATCAAGGTGAAGCTTGCCGCGATCGCGCTCTCCGGCGCCGTCACGGCGGCGGCCGGCTGCCTCTACGCCCAGCACTTCCTCTTCATCGACGCCAACATCGCCTACGGCACCTGGATCTCGGTCGAGGCGCTGCTCGCGCCGATCATCGGCGGCGCCGGCACTACGTTTGGGCCGCTCCTCGGCGCGCTTGCGCTGCACGGGCTCGGCGAGGCGGCGAAGCTCTTCGCGGGCCGCGTGCCCGGGATCGACCTCGCCCTGTTCGGCTGCGTCCTCGTGGCCGCCGTCGCCTTCGCGCCGGACGGCCTCCTCGGCCTCGCCCGGCGGACGCGGGCGCGGCTCGCCCGGGCAGAGGCATAAGCCGTGCTCGTCGTCGACCGCGTCGGCAAGCGCTTCGGCGGCCTCGTCGCCCTGAGCGAGGTCTCGCTCGACGTCGAGCCCGGCTCGATCGTCGGGCTCATCGGCCCGAACGGCGCCGGCAAGACCACCCTCTTCGCGATCGTCGCGGGATTCCTCGCGCCGACCGCCGGACGGGTGCTGTTCGAGGGCCGCGACGTGACCGCCGCGCCGCCGCACGAACGCGCGCGCCTCGGCATCGCCCGCACCTTCCAGATCGTGCAGCCCTTCGCCGGGCTGACGGTCGTCGAGAACATCGCGGTCGGCGCGCACCTGCGCCACGCGCGCCGCGCCGAAGCGCTTGCCCGCGCCGCCGAGGTCGCCCGTCGGGTCGGGCTCGGGGCGGAGCTCGACAAGCCGGCCTCCGCCCTGACCGTCGCCGGCCGCAAGCGCCTCGAGCTCGCCCGGGCGCTCGCCACCGAGCCGAAGCTCCTCCTCCTCGACGAGGTGCTGGCGGGACTGAACCCGTCCGAGATCCGCGACATGGTGCCGGTGATCCGCGCGATCCGGGACGAGGGCGTCACCGTCGTCATGATCGAGCACGTCATGCAGGCCGTGATGGACCTGTGCCAGAGGGTCTGCGTCCTGTCGCAAGGTCGGCTCATCGCCGAAGGAGCGCCGGCGGCGGTCTGCGCCGCGCCCGCGGTGATCGAGGCCTACCTCGGGCACGGCGCCGCGGACCGGTTCCGGGAGGGCGCCCGTGCTTGAGGTGCGCGGCCTCTGCGGCGGCTACGGCGGCATCGAGGTGCTGCGCGGCATCATCATGACGGTCGGGGCGGGCGAGATCGTGACGGTCCTCGGCTCGAACGGGGTCGGCAAGACGACCCTCAACCTCGCCCTCTCGGGCCTCCTGCCGCAGCGCACGGGCGAGATCCGCTTCGACGGCGCGCGCATCGACAAGGCCGCCCCGGCCGCGATCGTCGCGGCCGGCCTGATCCACGTCCCGGAGGGGCGCAAGGTCTTCCCCAACATGAGCGTGCGCGAGAACCTCGAGCTCGGCAGCTACCGGCGCGGGCGGGCGCGCCGGCGCGCGAACCTCGAACGCGTCTTCTCGACCTTTCCGCGCCTTGCCGAGCGCGCCCGCCAGACCGCCGGCACCCTTTCCGGCGGCGAGCAGCAGATGCTGGCGATCGGGCGCGGGCTCATGGCGGAGCCGCGCCTCCTCGTCCTCGACGAGCCCTCCCTCGGGCTCTCCCCCCTCCTCGTCGAGGAGATGTTCGCCCTGATCGGACGCCTCAACGCCGAGGGCCTCTCGATTCTCCTGGTCGAGCAGAACGTCGTGCAGTCGCTCAAGCTGGCGTCGCGGGCCTACATCCTGGAGAATGGCGTCTTCGCCCTCTCGGGGCCGGCCGCGGCGCTCGCCGCCGACCCCCGGCTCCGCCAAGCCTATCTCGGGATGTGAGGAAAGCCGATGAGCCTGAAGCAGCGGCTGTCGCGGGGTCCCGCCGTGGTCGCGCCCGGCGTCTACGACGCGCTGACGGCCGCGCTCGCCGCGGCGGCGGGCTTCGAGGCGCTCTACGTCTCGGGCGCCGCGATCGCCTACACCCGCCTCGGACGCCCGGACATCGGCCTCGTCTCGATGAGCGAGGTGGCGGAGGTGGTGGAGCTGATCCGCGACCGCACCGGGGCGCCCCTCGTCGTCGACGCCGACACGGGCTACGGCAACGCCCTCAACGTCCAGCGCACGGTGCGCCTCCTCGAGCGCGCTGGCGCGGCCGCGATCCAGCTCGAGGACCAGACCTTCCCTAAGCGCTGCGGCCACCTGCGCGACAAGAGCCTCGTCCCGCCGGCCGAGATGGCCGGCAAGGTCAAGGCCGCCGTCGACGCGCGGGCAAGCGACGAGACGCTGATCGTCGCCCGCACGGATGCGGTGGCCGTGGAAGGCTTCGAGGCGGCGCTTGCCCGCGCCCGGCTCTACGCGGAGGCCGGTGCCGACGTGCTCTTCGTCGAGGCGCCGCGGTCGAAAGACCAGCTCGCGGCGGTGACG
>DASVVU010000006.1:0-5544 GCA_036386395.1 Beijerinckiaceae bacterium
GCGTCGGCGAGCGCCGCGATGTCCTCCGGCACGACGAGGCGGCGCGGGGTGCGGCGCGGGAGGAGGTCGATTTCGCAGCGTCCCTGTGCCAGGAGGACGAGGGCACGGTGATCGCCATGCACCGTACCCTGGAGGGCGAGACGATCCGCGAGCAGTTCCGCAGCCTTCACAGGCGCGATCCGGGGATCGACGGCGCCGACCGGCTGCACGCGCACGCCCGCGCCTTCGAGTTCGTCGAAACGGACGAGGAGGAGCCGGCGGAGCGGGTCGACCTCGCCGGGCTCATCGGGAAGCGCTGATGCCCGAGTTCTGGGTCTCCTCCGGCCATCACCTGACGCCCCGCACGGAAGGCGGCGGGCTCGCCGTCACCGACGAGCTGATCCTCGCCTATCTGGCCCGCCCCGAGCTCGTGCCGCCCGAAGAGGCCTGTGAGGCCGAGCGGGCGCTGCACGCGAGTCTTCTTCAATCGCCGCGCCGCCTCGTCGTGCCGGAGGACATCGCGGCGCTCGCCGACGCGGACGCGCGCGAGAACTGGTCCATGATGCTCGCCTTCCGCGACAGGCTCATGGCCGCGCGCAGCGTCGAGGCGGCCTACCTCGACCTCGTGCGCAACGGACTCGGGAACACGCCGCCGCTGTTCCTCAACCAGCTCGTCCACCTGATCCTCAGGAACGCCCTCGACCGCTGCGAGGACCCTTACGTGCTGCGCGCCGCCGAGCTGTTCTTCCGGCCGCAGCGCGTGTCGTTCCTCGACGGCGCGGCGATCCTCGCCGACGCCGAGGTGATCGAGGCGCACGAGACGGCCCGCGGGCCCTCGCCCTTGGCCGCCATGCTCGGCCAGGAGCCCGCGGCCGAGCTCGACGTCCTCGACGACGGCAACGGCTGGACCTACTGGAGCCGCTCCGACGCCTTCACCATGGCCCTCAACCTCGGCTCGAACCCGCGGAGCCGCGAGGGGCTGGCGCGGGCGATCGAGGCCTTCGTCGCGCATCTTCTGAACGTCGAGGTCGCGGTCGAGCCGGCGGCGCGGATCGAGGACCCGGACTGGCGCTGGTTCGTGGGCCTCGACGCCGAGGCGACCCGCATCGGCAACGCGCTCTGGCAGGGCGAGGAGATCGGCGAGGAAGGGGAACGCATCCTTGCCCTGTTCCGCCTCACCTTCGCAGATGCGCGCTTCGTCGAGCCGCGCATGGCGGGCTTCCCGGTCTATCTTCTGCTGGCCATGACGCCTGACAGACACGTGCGCATGAAGCCCCAGAACCTCATCGCCGGCCTGCCGCTCGCGGCCGGCGCCAAGGCCGCGTGACGCCATGGCCGAGGATCGCCCGGAGAGCGCCTTCGAGGTCGGCGTGATCGTCGCGCGGAAGAAGCTGAAAGGTCCCTGGGCCGACCACGCCTGGCTGCCGCACTCGGTCCTGCCGGCCGCGCCCGCCGCCGCGCCCTGGACGTCCCTCGGGCCGGACGGCGAGGACGAGCTTTTTTATGCCGGCGCCTTCGAGGTGCGGCTGCACCCCTCCGAGACGGCGCACTACCGCGACAACCTCACCTCGGGGCGCCCGTCGCTCTGGGTGTCGCTCCGCCCCGTCGGCGGCGACGAGCACGAGGTCGCGACGGTGACGGCCAATCCTTACGAGGGCGAGGCCCTGGCGGAAGGCATCGGCGAGATCATCGAGGCGGTGCCGATGCCCCAAGAAATCCAGGACAAGGTCGCGGCGTTCTTTACGGCCTTCCACGTCGAGCGGCAGTTCTTCAAGCGCAAGCGCGACCGGGCCGATCCCGAGGCGCTCGGGCACCGGGGCAGGGCGCTCGACCAGGACAGGCCGAGGGACGACAAACCTAAAGACGACAAGCCGGGAGGCGACGAATGAGCGGCGACTTCCTGTCCCGCTGGTCGCGCCGCAAGCAGGAGGCGCGCCGGGTCGAGCGCGCGCCCGAGGTCCCGCCGGAGGAAGCGGCTCCGCCGGAGGCGCCGGTCGAAGCGGGCGGCGCGCCCGCCGAGGCGGGGCTGACGGCGGAAGAGATCGCGCAACTGCCGAACATCGAGGAGCTGACGGCCGAGACCGACATCACCGCTTTCCTGGGCCGCGGCGTGCCAGAGTCCCTGCGCAACGCGGCCTTACGAAAAATGTGGACCCTCGATCCGGCGATCCGCGACTTCGAGGGCCATGCCCGCGACTATGCCTACGACTGGAATATTCCAGGCGGCGTGCCGGGCGCGGGGCCGCTCGGGTCGGGCGACGACGTCGCCGCCATGGTGCGACGCGTGTTCGGCGAGTCGGAGCCCGAGCCGGCGCCGGAACGGCCCGCGGACCAATCCGGAGTTGAAGGATCACGGGATCGTGAGCCGCCCGCGAGTCCGGACAGCGATCACCTCTCCGTCGCTGCGGCGCAGCAGGAAACCGAGGGTGAAGCGCCGGGCGCCGTACGGTCGGGGACTGAACCAGCAGCCGAATCTCCGTCCAGCGAAGCTGAAACCCAGGCCAGCCCGGCCGCGCCTCTTGCTGCACCGCAGTCCGAAACCGCGGCAAAACCGCCCCCTGACGTACCGTCAAGGCGGCATGGTGGTGCCAAACCCGTCTGAATCCACCCTGGAATCGCTCGAAACTGCTTGCGGCCACGCCATAGGTTTGCATTATGTCGACACAACACGCGCGGACCGGCCTCGTGGGGGCTGCCACCGCGCAGGGTCGGGAAGGAAAATGCGAGAGGGCGGTCTGGAAGACGCCATCCGTGCGGCTGGAGGGATCGGGGCGCTGGCGCGCGCGCTCGGCATTTCGCAGCCGTCGGTCTCGAACTGGCAGCGGGTCCCGGCCGAGCGCGTGCTCGCGGTCGAGGCCTTGACCGGCGTGCCGCGCGCAAGCCTGCGCCCCGACCTCTACGCCATGCCCGACACCGATCCCGAGGTCGACGAGGTCGACCTTCTGCGCGCGCACGAATACAATCTTCTGGCCGTGCTCCTCGGCCGCGTGCCGAGCCGGGACGTGCTCGACCGCGTGGCGGAGCTGAAGGGCGACGCGAGCCCGCTCGGCCTCGCCCACATCGCCCTCGCCGAGGCAGCGAGTGCCGCCGACCCCGACGACCTCTCGCGCGAGTTCTTCGACCTCTTCGTCGGCATCGGCCGCGGCGAGCTTCTCCCTTACGCCTCCTACTATCTCACCGGTTTCCTCAACGAGCGCCCGCTGGCGCGCGTCCGCGAGGACCTGAACATCCTGGGGGTCGAGCGCGCCGAGGGGCAGCACGAGCCTGAGGACCATATCGCGCTCCTCTGCGAGATCATGGCGGGCCTCGCAGGCCGCCGGTTTCCGGCGGAGGAGGGGGCGGAGCGGCGCTTCTTCGAGCGGCACTTGAAGCCCTGGGCGCCGCGCTTCTTCGCCGACCTCGAGACGTCGAAGCACGGACGGTTCTACCGGCCGGTCGGAACGATCGGCCGCATCTTCATGGAGATCGAGGCGCAAGCCTTCGCGATGGACTCCTAAAGGGTCCGCCGCGGCAATCAGGAGGGACGAGCCATGCGAGAGAAAGAAAAAAAGGCGATGGACCGGCGCAACTTCCTGCGCGCCGCGGTGGCGACGCCGGCGGTCGCGGCGGCAGCCGTCGCGTCCCCGATCGCCGCGACCGAGGCCGAGGCCTACGACCCCGGCCGGGAGGAGACCAAGGCGCGCTACAAGGCCGACAGCCCCGGCGTGCAGGCCTTCTACCGCACCAACGGCTACGAGACCCTGAAGAAGTGAGGCGGCCATGCTGATCAAGCGCAAGAGCGGCGAGACGAGCCGCGGCAAGCTCCAGGCCGTCACGGCGGGGCTCGCCCTCGAAGCCATGGACCGGCGCACCTTCCTGCGCCGCTCGGGGCTCGCCATCGGCGGCCTCGCCGCCGCGGGCTCGCTCCAGCTCGGGGCGGTCCGCAAGGCGAAGGCCATCGACGGGCCTAAAGTCGGCGTCGAGACCGTCATCAAGAAGAACATCTGCACCCACTGCTCGGTCGGCTGCACCGTCACGGCGGAGGTCCAGAACGGCGTGTGGACCGGCCAGGAGCCGTCCTGGGACAGCCCGATCAACCGCGGCACCCACTGCGCCAAGGGCGCGGCGATCCGCGAGATCGTGCACGGCGAGCGCCGGCTGAAATACCCGGTGAAGCTCGTCAACAACCAGTGGCAGAAGATCTCCTGGGACCAGGCCATCAACGAGATCGGCGACAAGCTGATGGACATCCGCGGCAAGCACGGCGCGGATTCCGTCTTCTGGCTGGGCTCCGCGAAGTTCACCAACGAGGCCGCCTACCTGATGCGCAAGTTCGGCGCCTTCTGGGGCACGAACTCGATCGATCACCAGGCCCGCATCTGCCACTCGACGACGGTCGCGGGCGTCGCCAACACCTGGGGCTACGGCGCCCAGACCAACTCCTACAACGACATCCGCAACTCGAAGACGATGGTCTTCATCGGCTCGAACGCGGCGGAGGCGCACCCGGTCGCGGTGCAGCATCTGCTCGCCTCGAAGGAGATCAACCGGGGCAACATGATCGTCTGCGACCCCCGGTTCACCCGCACGGCCGCGCACGCGACCGAGTACGTCCGCTTCCGCTCCGGCACCGACATCCCGCTGGTGTGGGGCATGCTCTGGCACGTGTTCGAGAACGGTTGGGAGGACAAGGACTTCATCGCGAAGCGCGTCTACGGCATGGACGACGTCCGCAAGGAAGTCGCGAAGTGGACGCCCGACGAGGTCGAGCGCGTCACCGGCGTGCCGGGCGAGCAGCTCAAGCGCGTGGCGGAAAAATTCGCCAAGGAGAAGCCCGCCACCATCATCTGGTGCATGGGCGCGACGCAGCACACGGTCGGCACCGCGAACGTGCGCGCGTTCTGCATCGCGTGCCTCGCCACCGGCAACGTCGGCTCGCCCGGCACCGGCGCCAACATCTTCCGCGGCCACACCAACGTGCAGGGCGCGACCGACCTCGGGCTCGATAACACCACCCTGCCGCTCTACTACGGCCTGACCGAAGCGGCCTGGAAGCACTGGGCCCGCGTCTGGGAGGTCGAGTACGAGTGGCTGCAGGGCCAGTTCGACGACGTGCCGGAGAAGGCCGGGCGCAAGGCGCGCTCGAAGAAGGAGAACATGGAGACGCCCGGGATCACCTCGACCCGGTGGTTCGACGCGGTGAACCTCCCCGAGGACCAGGTCGACCAGCGCTCCCACATCCGCGGCATGATCGTCATGGGGCACGGCGGCAACACCGTGACCCGCATCCCCGAGGCCAAGAAGGGCATGGAGAAGATCGACCTCCTCGTCGTGGTCGATCCGCATCCGACGACCTTCGCGGCGCTCTCCGACCGCAAGGACGGGACCTACCTCCTGCCGTGCTGCACCTCGCTCGAGATGGACGGGTCGCGCACGGCCTCGAACCGCTCGCTGCAATGGGGCGAGAAGATCGTCGAGCCGGCCTTCGAGTCGAAGAACGACTACGAGATCATGTACCTCCTCGCGAAGAAGCTCGGCTACGCCGAGAAGATGTTCAAGAACATCAAGGTCGAGAACAACCAGCCC
>DASVVU010000007.1:0-21386 GCA_036386395.1 Beijerinckiaceae bacterium
GACGAATAGTCCCGGGGACGCACGGCCCGGAACCCCGCCGCCCTCTTGCGGCTTCAACTCTTCTCGCGGGCGCACGGGATGCGCCCGCCCCACGGAGCACCCTTATGAAGGCAACTCTTCTCCTCGCCAGCGCGGTCGCGGCCGGCCTGACCTTCCTCGCGGCGGCGGCGCCGGCGAGCGCCCAGAGCACCGGCTACGTCACGGGCATTCCCGGTCCCGATCCGGCCGGCGACGACGAGTTCGGCTGGGGCCCGGCCTACCGGCCCGAGACGAACTTCTACCAGCCCGGCACGCCGCCGACGCCCGGCCAGCTCGCGGCGCAAGGGTGGTACCGGCGCACCGGCCAGCCGGTCTATCCGCCGGTCGGCTATTACGCGCCCGGCGCTGTCGCGCCGGGCTATTACTACGGCCCGCCGCGGCGGGTGGTGCGCGGCCCGGTCTACCGGCACCGGTACGTCACGAAGCACCGCGCGAAGGGCAAGCGGGTCGTCGTCCGCTCGCGGGCCTACTGAGGCTCCGGAGATCCGGCGGGCGCAGAGCGTCCGCCGGATCTGCCCGATCGCGATCCCTAACGCGTCCTTAACCAAGCCCTGCGAGGCTCGGGCGCATGGTCGTGAAGCGCCGCCTGCGCCGGTTCCTGATGCCGCTCGCGCTCTACTGCGTGTCGGGGGCGGTGGTCGCCTATTTCGTGCACCACGCCAACAACGGCCACCGCGGGCTCGAGGCGAAGCGCGCCCTCAAGATCCAGGCCTACGAGCTCAACCAGGAGCTCGAGGCCGTGAAGGCCGAGCGCCAGCAATGGGAGCGCCGCATCGCGCTCCTGCGCGCCGACCAGATCGACCGCGATCTTCTCGAAGAGCAGGCCCGGACCATGCTCGGCCGCGTGCACCGCAACGACCTCGTCGTCATCACGGGGCCTTGAGGGCGCGTAGCGCCGCCCGCCCGCATCCGGCGTTCCGGATTTCGCAAGTTTGTCTAGGCACTTAAAGCCTGCCGGCCATAGCCCGACCGCGGATTGTCGGGCCCTCGCTTTCCGATCCCCCCTGCGCTAGAACGGCCTCCAGACCATTCGGAGGAACGCGATGGCCGTTGCCAAGAGCGCAGGCCGCGCCGCACGCGGCGCCCCCAAGGACCAGGGCAAGCGGTCCGACGCCACGAAGAAATCCGCCTCCGCCGAGCCGCGCTTCACCAAGGACGAGGAGCTCCACGCCTACCGCGAGATGCTGCTCATCCGCCGCTTCGAGGAGAAGGCCGGCCAGATGTACGGCATGGGCCTCATCGGCGGCTTCTGTCACCTCTACATCGGCCAGGAGGCCGTCGTCGTCGGCATGCAGATGGCGGCGAAGGACGGGGACCAGGTCATCACCGGCTACCGCGACCACGGGCACATGCTGGTCTGCGGCATGGACCCGAAGGGGGTGATGGCCGAGCTCACGGGGCGCCGCGGCGGCTACTCCAAGGGCAAGGGCGGCTCGATGCACATGTTCTCGAAGGAGAAGGCCTTCTACGGCGGCCACGGCATCGTCGGCGCGCAGGTGTCGCTCGGCACCGGCCTCGGCTTCGCCAACTGGTACCGCGAGGACGGGCGCGTCTCGATGACCTACTTCGGCGACGGCGCCGCGAACCAGGGCCAGGTCTACGAGAGCTTCAACATGGCGGAGCTGTGGAAGCTCCCAGTCGTCTACGTCATCGAGAACAACCGCTACGCCATGGGCACCTCGGTCTCCCGCGCCTCCGCCCAGACCGACTTCTCGAAGCGCGGCGTGTCGTTCAACATCCCGGGCGAGCAGGTCGACGGCATGGACGTGCGCGCCGTGCGGGACGCCGGCGCCCGCGCGATCGAGCACTGCCGCTCGGGGCAAGGCCCCTACATCCTCGAGATGCAGACCTACCGCTACCGCGGCCACTCCATGTCCGACCCGGCGAAGTACCGCTCCAAGGACGAGGTCGCCCGCATGCGCGAGGAGCATGACCCGATCGAGCAGGTCCGCCGCCGGCTCCTGGAGGACTGGAAGGTCCCCGAGGACGAGCTGAAGAAGATCGACGGCAAGGTCCGCGAGGTCGTGAACGAAGCGGCCGAGTTCGCGACCCACGACCCGGAGCCGGACGTGTCCGAGCTGTGGACCGATATTCTGGTCGAGGCGCGGGCGTGACCCATCGCCGCCTCGGGAGAAGCGCCATGCGGCATGCCGCGCTTTTCTGCACTGCCGGCATCGCGATCCTCTGCGCGGCCGCCGCCGAGGCTCAGCACCGGCCCCAGCACCAGCCCTACGCGGGGCTCGAGGGCAGGGCGATCAAAGCCCTCTCGGACCAGCAGGTCGCGGATCTCAAGGCCGGGCGGGGCATGGGCCTTGCGCTTGCGGCGGAGCTGAACGGCTATCCCGGGCCGATCCATGTCCTGGAGCTCGCGGAGCCGCTCGGCCTTACCGAGGCGCAGCGCGTTAAGGTGCAGAGCCTCTACGAAGCCATGAAGGCCGAGGCGATCCCGTTGGGCGAGAGACTGATCGCGCAGGAGGCCGACCTCGAACGGCAGTTCCGGGAGCGCAGCGTCAGTCCCGCCAGCCTCTCCCGGGCGACGGAGGCGATCGGGGCTACTCAAGCGGCGCTCCGCGCGGCCCACCTGAAGTACCACCTCTCGACCGTCGAGGCGCTGAGCCCCGGCCAGGTCGGGCGCTACACGGAGCTGCGCGGATACGGGAACGGCGGCACCCACCGGCCGCGCCACGAGCACCGCTAGCCCACGACGGCAACACGGAAACACGAGCATTCCATGCCCACCGACATCCTGATGCCCGCCCTCTCGCCCACCATGGAGCAGGGCAAGCTCGCGAAATGGCTGAAGAAGGAGGGCGACCCGGTGAAGCCGGGCGACGTCCTCGCCGAGATCGAGACCGACAAGGCGACCATGGAGGTCGAGGCCATCGACGAGGGCATCCTCGCCAAGATCCTCGTCCCCGACGACACCGACAACGTCGCCGTCAACACGCCCATCGCGATCCTGGCGGGGGAGGGGGAGGACGTCTCCGCCGCCGCCTCGGCGAAGCCCGCCGCGCCCGCCCCGAAGCCGAACGGCGGCGGGGGCGGCGACGCCCAGCCGGCGCCGACCCCCGACATGCAGGCCGAGGGCCTGACCGACCGTCCCGCGCCCGCGGCCCGCGAGGGCACGGACCAGACGCAGCCGGCGCCCGCCGTCCTCAAAGGGGCCGGCTACGACGCAGGGGCGGAGATCCCGGAAGGGACCGAGATGGTCAACATGACCGTCCGCGAAGCGCTGCGCGACGCCATGGCCGAGGAGATGCGCCGCGACAAGGACGTGTTCGTGATCGGCGAGGAGGTCGCCGAGTACCAGGGCGCCTACAAGGTCACGCAAGGGCTCCTGCAGGAGTTCGGCTCGAAGCGGGTCGTCGACACGCCGATCACCGAGCACGGCTTCGCCGGCCTCGGCGTCGGCGCGGCCCTTTCCGGCCTCAAGCCCATCGTCGAGTTCATGACCTTCAACTTCGCCATGCAGGCGATCGACCAGATCATCAACTCGGCCGCGAAGACCCTCTACATGTCCGGCGGCCAGATGGGCGCGCCCATCGTCTTCCGCGGCCCGAACGGCGCCGCGGCCCGGGTCGGCGCGCAGCACTCCCAGGACTACGCCGCCTGGTACTCGAACGTGCCGGGCCTCAAGGTCGTGATGCCCTACACGGCCTCCGACGCGAAGGGGCTCCTCAAGAGCGCCATCCGCGACCCGAACCCGGTCATCTTCCTGGAGAACGAGATTCTTTATGGCCAGACCTTCCCGGTTCCGAAGCTCGACGACTTCACGGTGCCGATCGGCAAGGCGCGCATCCACCGCCAGGGCAAGGACGTGACGATCGTCGCCTGGGGCATCGGCATGACCTATGCCCTGAAAGCCGCGGCGGAACTGGAGAAGGAGGGCGTCGACGCCGAGATCGTGGATCTCCGCACCATCCGCCCCATGGACGTCGCGACGGTCGTCGCCTCGGTCCAGAAGACCAACCGCTGCGTCGTCGTCGAGGAGGGCTGGCCGCAGTCCGGCGTCTCGGCCGAGGTCGGCATGAAGATCATGGAGGAGGCCTTCGACTGGCTCGACGCCCCCGTCGCCCGCGTCACCGGCAAGGACGTGCCGATGCCCTATGCCGCGAACCTCGAGAAGCTCGCGCTGCCGAACGTCGCCGAGGTGGTGCAGGCCGTGAAGGCCGTGACGTATCGGTAACATACGATGCGCACTCGGCCGACATGGGAGATTCGGATCGCGCGAAAGGCGACTGTCATTTCTGACCTGTTAGTTCCCGTTTCGAAGCTCGATAAGAATGATCTCTTCGCATTCTTGCGAGCACTAGTGATACGGTACAGAACAGACTCTCCTGAAGATATGTTGGCTTTTTACGTAAATCGACGACGCGGTTCTCCCCAGCGGTTGCCCTTTGCTGACGTGCGCTGGACTGAAGATCTTGAGCATAATCGGGTTGGCTATTTTTGTGGAGACTGGGACTGTTACGCGATGGCTATGCAGGAGATCGATGAAGACATTGCCCGAGCCGTTCAGCGGGAACTTGCTCGAACAAGAGGAGCGGCAGCTTAATGGCCTTCCCCAAGTTCGAAGCCCTCTCGGTCCCGCCCGACGCCCTGGAGAAGGGCGGGCATGAGGTGCTGCGGGCCTCCATCGTCGAGGGCGGCGTGAGCGTGGCGCTCAGGCGCTCGTTCGACGACCCCTTCACCTGGGGCGTGCTCCTCGTCGACCTCGCCCGCCACGCCGCCCGCATCTACGCCATGGAGACCGACCTCTCCGAGGACGAGGCGCTGGAGCAGATCCGCGCCGGCATGGAGGCGGAGCTCGCCCGCCCGACCGATCCCGGCTCGACGCAGGCGATGAATTGAGGCTGGTGCGATGGTGCGCTCGACGGCAGTGCGCGATTTCCCCTCCCCCTTGCGGGGAGGGGCAGGGGTGGGGGTCGCGGGGCCGGAGTCCGCCCTCTGTCGTTTCGTTCCGCTGTCGATGCGGCGCCCTTTCGGCGCCCTGAGCCTTACGCCCGCGACCCCCACCCCGCTCGGCCTTCGGCCGAGTCGGCCCTCCCCGCAAGGGGGAGGGAAAGAGTACGCCTCCGACATCTCGTAAGATCAGGATTCCCCCGAAGATGCCCATCAACATCCTGATGCCCGCCCTGTCGCCCACCATGGAGAAGGGCAACCTCGCCAAGTGGCTCAAGAAGGAAGGCGACGCGGTCAAGTCCGGCGACGTGATCGCCGAGATCGAGACCGACAAGGCGACCATGGAGGTCGAGGCCGTCGACGAGGGCGTGCTCGCCAAGATCGTGGTGCCGGAAGGCACGGCCGACGTGCCCGTGAACCAGCTCATCGCCCTCATCGCCGGCGAGGGCGAGGACCCGAAGAGCGTTGGGGCGGGCGGGGGCGCGCCGGCTCCGACGCCGGCGAAGGCCGACGCTCCTCCTGCGCCGGCGCCTGCGCCTGCGCCGGCGCAGAAGGCCGAGGCCCGCGTCGATCAGGTCCCAAAAGCGGCGGCGCAAGCCGCTCCGGCGCAGGCGGCCCCCCAAGCCGCCCCCAAGGCCAACGGGGGAGGCGCGCGTGTGTTCGCCTCGCCCCTTGCCAAGAGGATCGCCAAGGAGGCCGGCATCGAGATTGCCATGGTCCAGGGCTCGGGACCGCACGGCCGGATTGTCGAGAAGGACGTGCGCGCCGCGATCGCCGGTGGCGGCGCGAAGCCCGCTGCCGCGGCTGCGCAGGCCCCCGCCGCGCCGGCCGCGAAGCCGCCCGCGCCGGTGATCGCCCCGTCCGCATCCGACGCCCAGGTCAAGGCCCTGTTCGAGCCGGGCTCCTACGAGGAGATCCCGCACGACAACATGCGCCGGACCATCGCGCGCCGGCTCACCGAGGCGCGCCAGACGATCCCGCAGTTCTACCTCACCATGGACTGCGAGATCGACGCGCTGCTGGCGCTCCGCGAGCAGGTCAACAAGGCGGCTCCGAAGGACAAGGACGGCAAGCCCGCCTGGAAGGTCTCGGTCAACGACATGGTGATCAAGGCGCTGGCCATGGCGCTCGTGCGCGTGCCCGACGCCAACGTCACCTGGACGGAAGGGACGATGCTGCGCCACAAGCATGCCGACGTCGGCGTCGCGGTGGCGCTCCCCGGCAACGGCCTCATCACCCCGATCATCCGCGCCGCCGAGACGAAGACCCTGTCCACGATCGCAAACCAGATGAAGGACTTCGCGGCGCGGGCGAAGAGCCGCAAGCTCAAGCCCGAGGAGTACCAGGGCGGCACGACCGCGGTCTCGAACCTCGGCATGTTCGGCATCAAGGACTTCACCGCCGTCATCAACCCGCCGCACTCGACCATCCTCGCCGTCGGCGGCGGCGAGCAGCGCCCGGTCGTGAAGGGCGGCCAGCTCGCCGTCGCGACAGTGATGAGCGTCACCCTCTCCTGCGACCACCGCGCCGTCGACGGCGCCCTCGGCGCCCAGCTCATCAGCGCCTTCAAGGAGCTGATCGAGAGTCCGATGGGGATGCTGGTATGAATTGCTCTTCTGATGGCCGAGGAGCGGAGGCATGAATGCCTAAGCCGCTATTGACACAAGTCTCAGAGCTGTTGGCTGCAATCTCTGGATTTGCATGGCCGGTAGCTATCGTAGTGATATTATATGCTTTGCGCCACAAATTAGATGCCATAGTTAATTTAATGATCCGCAAATTTGAACAATCTAGCGAAATTGAATTTGGATCTATCAAAATAAAAGGCGTGATGATAACTCAAACTGGCCAAGTAATCCGGGACGAGGCTGGCGACTCGAAAGTTGTGCCTGCATCGAAGCAGGATGTGAGTAAGAGACATGAAAAACACGATCGATCAAGGAATTTGATGCTTGTCCATACAATCCGGCCGACAGAGCCCGAAGAGTATATCAATGGATTTAGAGTGTTTGACACCTCTATCTATTTACACCCACACCGGAAATTCGGGCGCCTTAACGATGTTAAGCAGGTTACCTATTTCTTCGGAGATAAGTGGGGAGAAGGCCGTTATGGATCGAAATTCGTTGTCAATTCTTCTAATGAGCAGTTCGCCCTCACAGCTCAGATGTTCGGCTCGTGCCTGTGCGTCGCGGAGATTCTTTTCCAAGATGGTACAATAACTGAACTTGATCGCTATCTCGATGTTGAGATGGCTCCAATTTATGGCGTTCCTCTCTCGAAGGCGCGGGACTAAATGAAGACACCGATTATATGAGACCCTCGTCATCGGTTCCGACCCGGCGGATACGTAATGGAGACGGCGGTGGTCGATCATGAGCACCTCGGCGGCACGAAGGAGCTGATCGAGAACCCGATAGGGATGCTGGTGTGAAACTTCTACTCGCGGCCGCGCTCGCGGCTTTGCCTCTTGCGGCCGTCGCCCAGGAGCGGCCCTACCGCGAGCGGCCGACCCAGGAGGTCGTGACCCGGCCGGACGGCAGCCGCAGGACCGTCGTTCACACGGACCTCGCGGTCTGGGGCCACCGCGACGCCGAGCGCCTCAAGGAGCGGGAGGACGTGACGGCGGCGCAGGCGCGCGCCTTCCTCGCCGACAAGACCCGCCTGAGCTTCTCGTCCCAGCACGGCCCGCAGGTGGCCTACGCCCGCCCGGACGGCGCGATCTTCCTCTGGTACCCGGGCAACGCCGTCGTCCTGCAGGGCCGCTGGGAGGTGCGCGAGAACGTCACCGACTACGTGCGGGCGGGCCAGGTCCTGCGGTCCCTCAAGTCGGCGGACGTGTGCTTCCAGTACGGGGCGAACACCTACAACCCGGCGACCGGGCAGCGGGGCGGAGGCTTCAACTGCATGCCCCTGCGGGCGCTCCAGCTCGTCCACAGGGAGGCGCTGCCGGGCGACGTCTTCGGCCTCGCCCGCCACCCCGCCCCGCCCTTCGTGCTCGGCCGGGAGGCCGTCACCCTCGCGGCGCTGAGGGCGCGGGCCGGCGCGCTGCCTGCCGGCGCGCCGGCATCGGGAGCGCGGCCTGTCGGTGCGCCCGCCACGGCGGGGGCGGCACGCTGATGGGCATCGGGAGACGGCGGGCGCCGCTTCGCGCCTTCGCGGTCTTTGTCCTCGCGGCGGGCGCCGTGGCCGGGACGGGGCCGGCGTCCGCCCAGCCGGCCGCCGCTCCGGACGCGCCGAAGCCGCCGGCGGCTTCGCCCGCCTCCAAGCCGAAGCCGGCAGTGAAGCCCGCGAAGGCCAAGGCCGCGGCGGCCAAGCCCGCGAGCAGCGAGCGGCCGAAGACCGCCGCCGAGTGGGGGCGGCGCTTCCTCGCCAACAGGACCTACCGCAGCTACTCGCCGCAGCACGGCACGCAGATCGAGTACCATGCCGCCGACGGGCGCGCCTTCCTGTGGTATCCGGGGAACGCGGTCATCCTTCCGGGACGATGGCGGGCCGAGGAGGTCCCGAACGCGCCGAAGCTGTGGGAGGAGCCGCCCGGCAGCGGCAACATCGTCGAGCGGACCCTGTTTCGGCCCTGCTACCGCTACGGCCCCGACACCTACAATCCCGTGACGCGCCACCACGGCGACACATGGGAGTGCGCCGGCCTGTTCCAGGGCCTCGGCGAGGCCCGCGACGGCGACCTGTTCCGTCTCGCCCGCGGCGGCCCCGTGCCGTTCGTGCTGGCGAAGCAGAGGTACGCCTACGACGAGCTTCTCGCGGCCCGCCCGCCGTCGCGGCGGTGACAGCTTCGAGAGGAGCCGATGCTGGTGCGAGGGGCGGAAAAGGCTTATATTGCTCAGGTGGCAGCGCATGGCTCGGAGGCGGAATGTCTGAAGTGAAGGATCTCGTGATGCCGATCCTGCAACGGATGCAGGCGGACCTCGCCGACGTGAAGCGCGACCTCACGGAAGTGAAGCGGACGCAGGCGGAGCACACCGAGAAGTTCGAGGAGATCGAGATCTATCTCGCCTATGCCACCGGGCTCGCGTCGCAGAACAAGGCCGACGTGCAGAGCGTCAAGTCCGAGATCAGGACGATCAAGCAGCGCCTCGAGGCCCTCGAGGTCCGCCCGTGACCGGCCGCCGTCGCTAGAAATCCGGGCGTGACGCCCCCCGCAACCGCCCCGTTGAAGGCCGTCACGCTCGTCGCCGTCGCGGCCGGCGCCGCCGCGCTCGGCTTTGCGCTGTGGCAGCTCCTCGTCGTCGCCGCCTCGCTCTCGAGGCTGATCTTCTGGGCCATGGTCTTCGGACCGGTCTTTCTCGTCCTCGGCGCGGCCCACCTGTGGCGCGCTTCCCGCGGGCGAGCGCGCCCGTGAGTCCTCCCTTGAAGCTCATCGTCTTCGACGTCGACGGCACCCTCGTCGACAGCCAGGACCTGATCGTCGCGGCGCAACGCGAGACGTTCCGGGCGCACGGCATGGCGCCGCCGAGCCGGGAGCGCTCGCTGTCGATCGTCGGCCTGTCCCTCGTGCCGGCCTTCCGCGTGCTCGCCCCCGATGGTCCGGCCGAGAGCCTCGCCGCGGGCTACAAGGCCGCCTTCCAGAAGCTTCGCCAAAACCCCGCCTACCGCGAGCCCGTCTTCCCCGGCGCCGCCGAGCTCTTGGCGGAGCTTGCGGCGCGGGACGACGTGGTGCTCGGCATCGCGACCGGAAAATCGCGCCGCGGGGTCGCGCATCTCCTCGAGCGGCAGGGCTGGCAGGGGATCTTCGCCACCATCCAGACCGCCGACGATGCGCCTTCGAAGCCGCATCCGGCGATGCTCGGGCAGGCCCTGGCCGAGACCGGCGCCGATCCCAGCGCCAGCGTCATGGTCGGCGATTCGACCTTCGACATGACGATGGCCCGCGCCGCTGGCATCGGCGCTGTGGGTGTCTCCTGGGGCTATCACCGCCCCGGGGCCCTGCGCGAGGCCGGGGCCGAGGCGATCGTGAATTCCTATGCGGAGCTGCGGGCCTACCTGCACGCGACGCTGCTTGCGCCCTCCCTCGTCTAGGCGCGCCGCGCTGCCTATCTGTCGGCCATGACCGACGACCGTACCCGGGACTGGTTCCCCCCGGCCGAAGCTTCGAGTCCTTTGGCCCCAAATCCCATGAAGGCCGCGCAAGCCGCGATGCGGCCGCCCCTGCCGAAGCGCTTCTACGAGACCGCCACGGTCGAGGAGCGCGACGGCGCGCACCATCTCCTCCTCGACGGGCGCGCCGCGCGGACGCCGGCGCGCAATCCGCTTGCCGTGCCGACCCGGGCGCTCGCCGAGGCGCTCGCCGCCGAGTGGCGGGGGCAGGGGGCCGAGATCGATCCTGCCGCCATGCCGCTGACCCGCATCGTCAACTCCGCCATCGACGGGGTTGCCCGCGAGCGCGAGGCGGTGATCGGCGACATGGCGAAGTACGCCGGCTCCGATCTCGTCTGCTACCGGGCCGGCGAGCCCGAGACGCTCGTCGCGGAGCAGGCCCGGGCCTGGGACCCGGTCCTCGCCTGGGCCCGCGAGGCGCTCGGCGCCCGCTTCGTCCTGAGCGAGGGCGTCATGCACGTCGCCCAGCCGGAGGCGGCCGTCGCGGCCGTGCGGGCGCGCCTCGAGACGGAGATGTCGCCGTTCCGGCTCGCGGCGCTGCACGTCATGACGACGCTCACCGGCTCGGTGCTGATCGCCATCGCCCAGGCAGCGGGCGCCCTCGAAGCCGGCGAGGCCTGGGCGGCCGCTCACGTCGACGAGCGCCACCAGGAGAGCCGCTGGGGCGAGGACGAGGAGGCGCTGCGCCGCCGCGCCGCCCGCGAGGCGGATTTTATGGCGGCCGCCAGGGTCTACGCGCTGTCGGGCTGACTACCCCGCCGCCGCCAGCCGCTCCGGCTCCTGCGACGGCCAGCGCAGGACGGCGCGGAACTTAACGCCGATCTCGCGGCCCCGGCGCCAGCGCACCTCCGCCCGGAACACGGTGCCGCGGGAGGGGAGCTGGAGCTCGAACTCGTTGGGGACCCCGTGCGGGTCGGCGAAGGACAGCCGCGCCCCGCCGGCCGACAGGTCCCGGATCGCGCAGTCCGTCGCGAGGCGGTTCGCTCCGAAGATGATCTTGCCGGCCAGAAGCGTCTTCCGGCGCCGGCTCTCGCGTCTCTCGTCCATGGCGCAGCGTCTCCCTCGCCGGATTGGCGCCGGGAGTAGATGACGCAACGTCATAAGCCCGAGTGCACCCCGCCGCTCGGATTCTCTCTCTGATTACGTCACGAATTTTCGCAAAATGGGTGGGGATGCCCCTTGGCGATCCGCCGTTCCGAACCCGCAAGGCCCATGCTAAGCGTCGCAGCCAAGCACAAGGCTCGGCAGGGACCAGCATGAAGGACATTCTCGAAAAACTCGAGGCGCGGCGCAGCGAGGCGCGGCAAGGCGGCGGGGCGCGGCGCATCGAGGCGCAGCACAAGCGCGGCAAGCTCACCGCGCGGGAGCGCATCGACCTCCTCCTCGACCACGGCTCCTTCGAGGAGCTCGACATGTTCGTCCAGCACCGGGCGACGGACTTCGGCATGGCCGGGCAGAAGATCCCGGGCGACGGCGTGGTGACGGGCTGGGGCACCATCAACGGGCGCACGGTCTTCGTCTTCTCCAAGGACTTCACCGTGTTCGGCGGCTCGCTCTCCGAGACGCACGCCCAGAAGATCACCAAGATCCAGGACATGGCGCTGAAGGCGCGGGTGCCCGTCATCGGCCTGTTCGACGCCGGCGGCGCGCGCATCCAGGAGGGCGTCGCGGCGCTCGGCGGCTACGGCGAGGTCTTCCGGCGCAACGTCATCGCCTCCGGCGTCATCCCGCAGATTTCCGTCATCATGGGCCCCTGCGCCGGCGGCGACGTGTACTCGCCCGCCATGACCGACTTCATCTTCATGGTCCGCGACACGAGCTACATGTTCGTCACCGGCCCCGACGTGGTGAAGACGGTGACGAACGAGGTCGTGACCGCGGAAGAGCTCGGCGGCGCCAAGGTCCACACCGCGAAGTCGTCGATCGCCGACGGCGCCTACGACAACGACGTCGAGGCGCTGCTGCAGGTCCGCCGCCTCATGGACTTCCTGCCCTTAAACAACCTGGACGGCCCGCCCGAGTGGCCGTCCTTCGACGACCCGGGCCGGGCCGACCTGTCCCTCGACACGGTGGTGCCGGACAACCCGAACAGGCCCTACGACATGAAGGAGGCGATCCTGAAGATCGTCGACGAGGGCGACTTCTTCGAGATCCAGGAAGCCTTCGCGAGGAACATCATCACCGGCTTCGCCCGCATCGAGGGCCGCACCGTCGGCGTCGTGGCGCAGCAGCCGATGGTGCTCGCGGGCGTGCTCGACGCCGACGCCTCCCGCAAGGGCGCCCGCTTCGTGCGCTTCTGTGACGCCTTCGGCATCCCGATCGTGACCCTCGTCGACGTTCCGGGCTTCCTGCCCGGAACGGCGCAGGAGTACGGCGGCCTGATCAAGCACGGCGCGAAGCTGCTCTTCGCCTACTCGCAGGCGACGGTGCCGCTCGTCACCATCATCACCCGCAAGGCCTTCGGCGGCGCCTACGACGTCATGGCCTCGAAGCACGTCGGCGGCGACGTGAACTACGCCTGGCCGACCGCCCAGATCGCCGTCATGGGCGCGAAGGGCGCCGTCGAGATCATCTTCCGCGGCGGCGACGCCGACACGATCGCGGCCCGCACCAAGGAATACGAGGACCGCTTCATGTCGCCGTTCGTGGCGGCGGAGCGCGGCTACATCGACGAGGTGATCATGCCGCACTCGACGCGCCGCCGCGTGGCGCGGGCGCTCGCGATGCTGCGGGAGAAAGTAGTGGAACAGCCGTGGAAGAAGCACGATAATATACCGTTGTGATGCCACTATGAACGACAAAGCTCCTAAATCGCCATTAAATGTTGATCTCGGTGCGAAGGCAGAGGCCAAACTTGAGATCAAAGCAGAGGTGCCGACCACCACTGTCGGAAGGTTCGTAGATGCTGTAACGGATGTTTTTCGTCCATTCAGCGAGAGAAGAGGCTTGAGAGGTGATCAGATCAGATTACAACGAGAGGATGTTCTTATCGAAATTGCCAAGAAGGCGAAGCAAAGGCTAGAAATTGAGAATAAACCTCTAAATCCGGTCCCTAATAAATTCTTAGTCCCTTTTATGGAAAAGGCCTCACTGGGGGATCCAACCGATACGATTTGTGAAATGTGGGCAAACCTTCTTGCATCTGCCGCTCAGGCCTATGATGCAAAGATGTTAGCTTTTGTTGATATCTTGTCTTGAATGGGTCAGGAAGAAATTCTATTTATCAATGCGATTTTTGAATCATCCAGATATCATGAAGGTGTATCCTACCCTTTCGGGCATTTTGCAGAAAATCGTACTCGAATCTTACAATTTGTTTCTGAACTTGATCTTACAGGAGGATCGCTGTCGGGATTTGAAGCTAGGAAGCAAGCTTGGAATAAGTTTTTGAAGATTGTTGATCTTCAATACGGTAAAATTATGCATGGAACTGTGTTGCATTATGGCGACATATCATATTTCTATAATGAAATAAACCCAAAAAAGAATATTTCGATTACAATTGACATTTTAGAGCGAGAACGTTTAGCCAAACGTAACATTCTGGAATTCGAATCCAATGGAGTCCAAGGGAGCGTTAGCTATGTAGATTTAACATACTTAGCAATAGACCTGATTAGAACATGTACGCGACGCGGCCCTGGCTTTGAACCGAGACCAACTAACAACCGAACTCGGACTGAGGTGTAATTATGCCTGCAAAGACAATGATATTTAATGTACGCTTGTCATTTTGTATTGCTGCTATGAGTTCCTCTGCCGCCCACGCCGACTGCCCCCCGCTCGGCCGCATGCCGAACTACAATCCCACAAGCGAGGCGGAAACGCGCGCGTACGATGGCGTCGCGTTCTCCGTCCGCAAGGGGGACGACGTGGAGGAGGTGGAGGTGAGGGGGCGGGCGTGCCGGCAGTCGTATGCGGCGCCGGAGGGCAAGGATCCGGCGAGCGACCTCGAGATCCAGACCAATTACCGCGGCGAGTTGCAGAAGCTGGGAGCGCAGGTCCTCTACCGCGACGACCGCACCACCGTCGCGAAGCTCGTCAAGGGCGCGGAGGAGACGTGGGTCCGGGTCTACAGCCAGGAGACCGACATCGACGTGGTCGCCGTCGTGAAGCAGCCGCTCAAGGTCACGCTCCTCCCGCCCGCCGGCCCCGACTACCGGCTGCTGGGCCGCATGCCGGCCTACGAGCCCGCAACGCCGGAGAGGCGCGCCTACGACGAGCTGAAGTTCGCCGTGCGCGGCGACGAAGACGAGGTCCGCGAGGTAGCGGCGCAAGGGGCGAGATACACCGTCGCCTACAATCTCAAGGCCGGCGCCGCGCCCGCGAGCGACGTGGAGATCCAGGAAAACTACCGCGCGGCCCTTTCCGGACTCGGGGCCGCGACGCTGTACACCGACCCGCGCACCACGGTCGCGCGCCTGGAGCAGGGCGGGCAGATGATCTGGGTGCGCATCTACAGCCAGGAGAGCGACATCGAGGTCCAGACGATCGAGGAGAAGCTCCTCGCGGCGCCCGCCCCGCAGGCGGCCGCCCTCAAGAGCGCCCTCGACCGGGAGGGCCGCGCGCCCCTCTATCTCGCATTCGAGGTCGGAAAGCTCAGGCCCGACCAGGCCAAGGCCGTCGCCGAGATTGCGAAGCTCCTCAAGGACAACCCGGGCCTGAAGCTCACTATCGAGGGCCACACCGACGACATCGGCCCGCGCGCCGCAAACGAGAAGCTTTCGCGGGACCGCGCCGCTGCCGTCGTCGACGCCCTCGCCGCCGCCGGGATTTCCCGCGACCGTCTGAAAAGCGCCGGCCTCGGCCCCGCGAAGCCCATCGCCGACAACGCCACGAGCGAGGGCCGCGCGAAGAACCGGCGGGTGGAGCTGGTGAAGGGATAGGCGCCGGAAACCTACCAACAGCCCCGCTTGGTGCGCCGGCGCACCGCATCTCCCGCGCGTCTGCGCCATTGAGGCGCAAAGCTTGGGAGAGCGTCATGGCCAGCGCCGCCCACCGGCACGTCCCTTCGCGGCTCGATATGGCCGTGTTCGAGGCGAAGGCGATGGCGTTGCGGGCCCTGCGCGCCGCGAAGGAGGGGCTCGCCCGGGAGGCCGTGCGGCGGCACGCGCCCGCGGACGACCTCTGCGACGCCCCCGTCGTCGCCCGCGTCCGCTCGCCCCTGTGGAGCGGGCCGGTGGGCGCGAAGGAATACGCGCTCACGGCGGGCAAGATCCAGAACCTGCGCGTGGCGCTCCGCGGCCTCGACGGTGTCGTCGTGCCGGCCGGCGAGACCTTCAGCTTCTGGCGACAGGTCGGACGCGCCACGCGCCGGCGCGGCTTCGTCGAGGGGCGGGAGCTGCGCGAGGGGTGCCTCGTCAGGAGCGTCGGCGGCGGACTGTGCCAGCTCTCGAACGCGCTCCACGAGGCGGCGCTCGCGGCCGGCTTCGAGATCGTCGAACGCCACGCCCACAGCCGCGTCGTGCCGGGCTCGCGCGCGGCGCTCGAGCGCGATGCGACCGTGTTCTGGAACTACGTCGACCTGCGCTTCCGCGCCCGGCGCCCGTTCCGGATCGAAGCGCGGCTCATGAGCCGCCACCTCGAGATCCTGTTGCGGGCCGCGCCCGGGGCGGTCGAGCGCTCGGCAGGGCCGGCCTCGGAAGGCGCCGACCCCCGCGCCGCCGCCAACGACTGCACCACCTGCAACCAGACCCGCTGCCATCTCAACGATCCGGAGACCGCGACGCTGACCCGCCGTCCGACCGCATGGCTCGTCGACGCCTGCGCGCCGGAATTCTCCGCGCTCCTCGCCCGCGAGGCGACGCAGGACGACGCCCTTTTCCTGCCCATGCGCCGGCCGGCCCGTGCCCGCTACGCCTGGCCCGCCCGGTGCGGATCGGAGACGACGGCGCCGCTCACGGCGCTCCGCCGCACCCTGGCCCTGCGGCGCGCCCCGGCGCAGGGGAGGGCGCTCCAGAGCCGTCTCCTCGCCTTCGACGCGAGGCTTGCCGAGGTCTACGCCGGCAAGCTCTCGCACCTCCACACCCACGTGGTCGTGGCCCAGAACCTCCTGCCGCACCTGTGGGCAACGGGCGCGCTCGCCGGCCGCACCTTCGACGTCCTCGTCGAGCGCTGGCCCCTCGCCGAGCTGCAGCGCCGCCTCGATGGCGCGCTCGCCGCGCACCCCGAGAGCCCGACGCTTGGCGACTTCCGCGCGCCGCCGGAGCTCGTTGCGGCCGAGGCGGAGGCGCTCGCCGCGGCGGAGAAGCTCTACACCCCGCACCGGGCCATTGCCGCGTTCCTGGGAGACCGCGCCGTCGTCCTCGACTGGGCGATGCCCTCCGCAACAAAGCCCCTCGGGCGCGGCGGACGCACGGTCCTGTTCCCGGCTTCCGCGCTCGGGCGCAAGGGCGCCTACGAGCTGCGCGAGGCGATGCGCGGGCTTGACGCCGAGCTCCTGGTCGCCGGTGGCGCCAAGGAGCACGACGGCGACTTCTGGAGTGGCCTCGCGGCTCGCCCCCTGAACGGCGCGATGCCCGAGCGGCTCGCCGCGGTGGTCCTGCCGGCGATCGTCGAGCACCAGCCCCGCGCCCTCCTGCGGGCGCTTGCCGCCGGCATCCCGGTGATCGCGACGGCAGCCTGCGGCCTCGGCGACCGCCCCGGCGTCGTCACCGTCCCGGAGCTCGACGCCGCGGCGTTGCGGGCGGCGATCGAGGGCGTGCTCGGCTGAACGCCTTTGTCGCTGCCTCCGGATCGTCTAACCTCCTCGGCTGCAACCAGGGGGGCGCTCATCATGACCATCGACATGTACGCCAGGGAATGGGGGAGTACGGGCGAACCGGTCATCCTGATCCATGGCCTCGGCGCCTTTTCCAAGCCCTGGAAACCGCTGGCCGAGGCGCTCGCGGCGAAGGGCAGGAAGGTCTACGCGGTCGACCTCCTCGGCTTCGGCGAGAGCCCCGCCCCGCCGGGCTTCGCCAATACCATGGCGGCACAGGCCGACGCGGTCCGCGACTTCATGGCGTTGAAAGGTCTCGCCAAGGCGGACATCGTCGGGCACTCGATGGGAGGCGGCATCGCGCTGCGCCTCGCCGAGCAGGCCGGTAAGAGCGGCTGGCCGGGCATCGGCAAGCTCGTCCTCCTGGCTCCGGTGGCGTTTCCGACGACGCTGCCCCTCGACCTCGGGGCAGTCGAGCAGGCGATAAATGCGCCCGGCTTCAACTCCGCTGTCTACGGCCCCGCCCTCGTCGAGATCATCCTCGCCGCGGGCTTCGCCGACAAGAAGCCGGGAGCGGTCAAGCCCGGGCAGATCATCGCCTACGCCGAGGGATTGTCCACGAAAGAGCAGATCAAGGCGCTCATCGCCCATGCCAAGACGCTCACGCAGGTCGCCGTCAAGGAGGACGACCTGAAGGGGATCGACGCGCGCACGCTCATCGTCTGGGGAAAGAACGACACGTTCGTGGGTCCGAGCGACGGCGAGAAGCTGAAGAACGCGATCAATAACGGCAAGGCGGTCGGCAACGCCTCGCTCGAGTGGATCGAAAACTGCGGCCACTTCCCGCAGGACGAGCAGTTCGACAAGACCGAGGCGTTGGTCACGAACTTCCTGAAGACGTGAGTCCCTCTCCCGGCACGTCGGGAGAGGAGGATGCGAGCCACGCCTTCGCCAGCGTCACGTCCGCCTGCGACAGCCCATGGCCGGCCGGCAGCACGCGGTGGATCACCGCCGCGCCGGCGTCGGCGAGTTCTGCCGCGAGCCGGGCCGCGTTGTCGGCCGAAACGATCGGGTCCATCGAGCCCGAGAGGATCAAAACCGGCTTGCCGGCAAGGCCGGTCCGCGGCGGCTCTGACAGCGGCACCATGGCCCGGAGGAGGACCGCTCCGGCGAGAGTTTCGGGCCGAAGATAGAGCAGCGCCGCAGCGATGTTGGCGCCGTTCGAGAAGCCGAGCGCGACCGGCGCCGCGAGGCCGTAGGCGGCCCGCGCCTCGGCGACGAAGCCGGCGAGCTCCCCGGCCCGGCGGCGCACGTCGGCCTCGTCGAAGACGCCCTCGGCGAGCCGGCGGAAGAAGCGCGGCATGCCGTTCTCGATCACCTTGCCGCGCGGCGACAGGAGCGCGGCCCCGGGCGCGACCGTCCGTCCGAGGGGGAGGAGATCGCGCTCGTCGCCGCCGGTGCCGTGCAGCAGCAGGAGCGGCGGCGCGCCCGCGTCGCTCGCGGGCTCGAAGCGGTGGGTGAACGAGAGAGTCATGGTCGATCCAGGATCGGCAGTGGGCAGTCGGCAGTCGGCAATCGTGAGTCGTCAGTGGTCCGTCGCTGTGAACGCTCTTACGACCGACTGCCGACTGCCGACTGCCCACTGCCTCGATCAGGCCAGCGCCGGCAGCACCGCCTCGATCTCCCGGCGGCGGCTCTCGAGAAAACGGGGGAGCTTCAGGGCTTGGCCCAGGCTCGCGACCGGCTCGTCGGCGGCGAAGCCCGGGTCGTCGGTCGCGATCTCGAACAGGACGCCGCCGGGCTCGCGGAAGTAGATCGAACGGAAGTAGTTGCGGTCCATCTGCTCGGTCGGGCGGATGCCGTGCCCGGCGAGGCGCTGCGCCATTGCGGCCTGCTCCGCGTCGTCCGCCGCTCGGAAAGCGACGTGGTGCACCGAGCCGCCGCCCTGGCGCCCGGGCAGGAAGCCCGTCGCGACCCGGATATCCACGATGCTGCCTACGCCCGCGTCGCCGCGGTAGCGCACCCGCGGTCCCTCGCGCCCGGTCTCCTTGAGGCCTAGGATGTCGGTCAGGATCGCGCCGGTCGGGGCCGCATCGTCGAGCATGAGGGTGACGCCGGCAAAGCCCCGGATCGCGTGCTCGGCCGGCACCCCGCCGCCGCTCCAGGCCGGCTCGCCCTCGGCACCGCCTGAGCCGACGAGGGCGAGCGGCATGCCGTCCGGATCGCGGAACGGCAGCACCGTCTCGCCGAAGCGTTTTTCGGGCGCCTCGTGCGGAACACCCTTCTCGACGAAGCGGTGGGTCCAGTAGCCGATCGCCCCCTGCGGCACCCGGAACGCGGTCTCCTGCGCCTGGCCGATGCCGACCCGGCCCGGCGCGACGTGCGCCCAGGGAAAGAAGGTCAGGATCGTGCCGGGGCGGCCGGTCTCGTCGCCGAAGTAGAGGTGGTAGGTGCCGGGGTCGTCGAAGTTGACGGTCTTCTTGACGAGCCTGAGGCCCAGCGTGCCGGTATAGAAATCGAAGGTGCGGCGCGCATCGCCGGCAATCGCGGTGACGTGGTGGATGCCGTGCATGGGAGGTCTCCCGAGGCCGGCGGAGGCCGGCCCGTTGCGGCTAAGATAAGGGCGGGGAGGCCGCGGCGAAGGGCCGAAAGAGTGCGTTTGCGTGGATGCAAGGTGGCCTACACGCGTCATCCTTGGGCGCGTGCAGCGCGACCCGAGGATCCCGTTCCACAGAAGGGTCCAACCCGTCGCGAGGTCCTCGGGTCTCCGCTTCGCTCCGCCCGAGGATGACGACGTAGGGCCCATCAATCTCCCGGCAACCACGGCGCCTAAAGCGTGCTTAACCTGAACGCCGATTCAGCTTTGCGCGTTAACCACCGGGCAGCAGGGGTTGAGCGACAGTCGACGCGGGACAGGACAAAGCCGGCGCAAAGAACAGGCCGGGGAGGCGTCGACAGATGATCAAGAATTCCCTTCGCGCGTTCGTCAACCGCGCCCTCGAACACAAGCACATCTCCACTGATGACGTGAAAGAGCTTCGCCGCGACACGCTTCGCGACGGCCTCGTCTCGCGCGAGGAGGCGGATGCGCTGATCGCCCTCGACCGCGTCGCCGTGCCGGCCGACGGCTCCTGGGCCGAGTTCCTCGTCGGGTCGATCGTCGAGTTCGCGGTCTGGACCTCGCGCCCGACCGGGACCATCGACCGCGAAACGGCGCGCTGGCTCGTGACGACGCTTTCGGGCCGCGGCGGGCCGACCGCCACCGCCGCCCGCATCGCCTTCGAGATCGTGCGCGAGGCCGAGACGGTCGACGAGACCCTTCTCGCCTTCGTCATGCGCGGCGCGAAGCACCGCGGCCAGGGCAAGGACCAGGGCCCCGCCGTCGAGACGCACGAACGCGCCGCGGCCTAAACGTCTCCTATCATGATCCCGGCCCCGCTTCCCGAACGCTGCCTCATGCAGTAACGGGGGGACGGGGCTTGGCTTTTCCCGGCCGAGCCGTCGCTCGACTGCATAGCCGGGGGCCTAATGAGTTGGCTGGAGGAGATTGTTAGTGCGATGCGCACCCTCGGGGGCGCGGCTCGCTATGAGGATCTGTATGAGTATATCGAGCGTACGACCACACGGGAGTTGACACCGGCGTGGAAAGCCACAGTCCGAAGGACGGTTGAAGACCACTCAAGCGACTCTGCCAATTTTCGAGCTGCGGACGTTTTTGCGCATCTTGATCGCGGTTTTTGGCGCTTGCGAGACGTGAATATTCCTGCCGATTTTGTCCGGCGACGAGAAAGAAAGTCTCCTGCCGAGGTCGTGACCGAAGTTCTTAGCCCTGAGCGGCCCCGACTATTCCGAAAAATCCTGATCGCGAACCGGGGGGAGATCGCCTGCCGGGTCATCAAGACCGCGCGGCGGATGGGGATCGGGACGGTCGCGGTGTTCTCCGACGCCGACCGGGACGCGCTGCACGTCGAGATGGCGGACGAGGCGGTCCACATCGGCCCGCCGGAGGCCGCGAAGTCCTACCTCGACATCGACAGGATCGTGGACGCCTGCCGCCGCACGGGCGCCGAGGCGGTACACCCGGGCTACGGCTTCCTATCCGAGCGCGAGGCCTTCCCGAAGGCGCTTCAAGCCGCCGGCGTCGTGTTCATCGGGCCGAACCCCGCGGCGATCGCCGCCATGGGCGACAAGATCGAATCGAAGAAGGCCGCGAGCGCCGCCGGGGTCTCGACGGTGCCCGGGTTCCTCGGGGTGATCGGCAGCCCGGAGGAGGCGGTCAGGATCGCCGACGAGATCGGCTATCCGGTGATGATCAAGGCCTCGGCCGGCGGCGGCGGCAAGGGCATGCGCATCGCGGCCTCGGCCGGCGAGGTCGCGGAGGGCTTTGCCCGCGCGCGGTCGGAGGCCGCGAGTTCCTTCGGGGACGACCGGGTCTTCATCGAGAAGTTCATCACCGACCCGAGGCATATCGAGATCCAGGTGCTCGGCGACAAGCACGGCAACGTGATCTATCTCGGCGAGCGGGAATGCTCGATCCAGCGCAGGAACCAGAAGGTCATCGAGGAGGCGCCGTCCCCGCTCCTCGACGAGGCAACCCGCCGGACGATGGGCGAGCAGGCGGTGGCCCTCG
>DASVVU010000008.1:0-35138 GCA_036386395.1 Beijerinckiaceae bacterium
GGCAGCGGCACCGACGGCTGGATCAGCGAGCTCGTCTGGTCCGCCGCGCAGGCGGCGGCGAGGAGCGCGAGCGCCGCCGCGCCGGCAAGGCGGCGCAGAGTCCGGGTTCCGGCGTGCGTGGTCCAGGCGTTCATGGGCGGCGCGGGGATTCGCTGTCCAGGGTGACGGGGTCGAGGATTTCGAGCATTTCGGGCGACATGATGGTGATCGCGGGCCCCTGCCATTCCTCGATGATGCCCCTGGCCCTGACCCGGCGGCCCCGCAAGAGAGCCGCCGTGAGGCCGCGGTCGCGCATGGTCCGCCAGGTTCGTTTCGGAATGGTGACGGTCAGGTCGGTGGTCCAATCGGCTCCGAAGTTGAGGTAGGTCCGCTGCCGCCGCTCCCCGACGGAGCGAATCCGCCCCTCCACCAGGGCGAAGCGTCCGGCTAGGTCCTTGAGGCGTTCGAGATCGGTTGCCGCCACCGGCTTATAGCGCTCGCCGCGCCACAGACCAAGGCCCCAGGCGCGGGCCCGCGCCTCGGCTTCGAGGAGGCCCGGCGGGCAGAGCCGATCGGCCTCCCCGGCGTCGACGAGGGCGAGGCCCGCCGCCACGAGGGCGCGGGCGAGGTCGACCGGGCCGGCCTCCGTCGCGGCGGTCACGACGGCGGCAAGGCGGCCCCAGCGGTCGGGCGCGGCGGCGGTCGCGGCGACCTCGACGGGATTGTCCTTGAACGATTCGATCAAGGCCGCACCCGCGGCGGCATGCGCCGGCTCATCCGGGGGCCTAAGGCCGGCGAGCTTCACGACCTCGCCGGACGCGAGCCTGATCTCGCCCCGCTCGATGACGGATTCGATCCGGCCCATGGACCGCCCGCGCTCGCAGGCAAGCGGCGGGCGTCCCTCGGCCTTCACGGCCGGGCCTTGAGCCGTCGCGGCCCCGCCGTGCAGGGCGAGAGCCAAGATCGGAAGAACCCACGCCGGCATCGTTCCGGCCAAGGCCGCCGGCTTCGCGCGGAACATTCCGGTCACTGTGGACGCCACCGCAGACTCCGGTCGGGATATCCGTCACTTTGGCGGAATGCTCGTCGGAGTCCATGGCGTGGGCGCTGGGATGATTGCGCCTCCACCGACCGGAGTAGAGGGAGTTCTGCAAACTTGTCGCGAACGCGTTAGAGTTGCCTTTGGTCTGGAGCGGATAGGCGGGTATATTCAAGCGAAGTGGCGACCGCTGGAACCGAAGAGCCACGGGGACCTATCGGCGGGAAGGATCGGCGAACGTGGTGGAAGTTGGAGGGCTCGATTCCCTTGAGCGCTCGCAGGAGCTGAAGTCGTCCGTTCTGGCCCGGCACGAGTTCTTCAACGGAATGCCGGCCGCCACGATCGAGCGGCTCTGCAGTCACGCGCGGCTCAGCAACCATCCGCCCGGGAAGGAGATCTTTCGCAAAGGCGACAAGGGCCTCGGGCTCTTCGCCGTCGTCTCCGGGCTCGTGGAGATCAGCGTTCTCTCGGACGAGGGCAAGAAGATCGTCCTCAATCTGATCGGGGTCAACGAGATCTTCGGAGAGCTTGCCCTTCTGGACGGGGGGCCGCGCACGGCCGACGCCGTCACGCTCAAGGAGACCCAGCTTCTCTCGCTCGACCGGCGCGATTTCGTCAGCGTCCTCCAGCACGAGCCGGCCCTTGCCCTGCGCCTCCTCGAGCTCGTCACGGCGCGGCTCAGGAAGACGAGCGAGCAGGTCGAGGACATGTCCTTCGCCGAGCCTCAGAAACGGCTTGCCAAGACGCTGCTGCGGCTCCTCGCCATGCCGGGCGCCGCGCCGGCCGGGAAGGCGAGCGTCGCCATCACCCAGAAGGAGCTCGGCCGCATGATCGGCCTCTCGCGGGAGAGCACGAACCGCTGCCTGCGCGAGTGGGAAGGCGAGGGGTGGGTCGCCTTGCAGAAGGGCGCCGTCGTCATCAACGACCGCGACGCTCTGGCGGATCTCGTCAGCGCCATGCCGTAGCCCGGCGGGTGCGTGGCGCTCTGCGCTTACAAACTCGGGAACGCGAACTCGCGACGCCCAGTCGGCTCCCGCCTGTGCACCGCGGACGTCCGCAGGTGGGCGATCCTGTCGTCCAGAAGGACGATGATGGGAGAATCGGGAATCGCCGCATGCAGGTTCGCCCGCGCGCGCAAAAGCTCGGCGAGCGACGTTCCCGAGACGAGTTGCGCTTGCGCTTCGACCAGGACCCGTTCGCGATGCATGCCCACCTCCACGTTTGCGTGAGGTCGGGACGATAGCAGCGTCGAAAGCCCTCACGTGTGAGGCCGTTCACTCTCGGGCGCCACGAAGCGCCTGCCGCAAATCGTTTCGATCGTGTGAACCGCTTCACAGTCCTTGCGGCGGCGGCGCGGTATGGTCCGAATGACGCTCCTTCGAGCGCATGCCTCGGCGCCGCCCCATGAGCAGGGCCCGCGTCCTGGCCGACCGAGCACGCAGCCGAGGACATCGCCCCGGCTGATCCGAAGGGTCCCATACGCCAACTGCAATCCGATGGAGGATCGCATGCGCAAGCTCCTGATTCCCGCCGCCGTCGTCGCTCTCGCGGTCATGACGGCGTCCTTCGCTCCACGGTCCTGGTCCGGGCCGGAGGCGCCGCTCGCGTCCATCTCGACCTCGGATCTCACGCAAGCGGCGAAGCACCTGCCGTTGGCGGAGCCGGTCGACGCCCATTGAGGAAAGCCCTGCCGCCGCAGGGCCCAAGCTGCCGAAGGCCGGACGGGATCGCCCTCCCCGCGGTCCCGCGTCACGGCCAGCGAAAGGAGTTGCGACATGGACTCCCCATCCAAGGCATGCGCAGTCTGCGCCACCGCGCTGTGGCTCGCCGTCCTCGTCGGCCTGTTCACGGGCGCCCCGAGCGCCGTCTCGGCTCCGCAGGGCTGGCAGCCGTCGTTCGCGAGCAGGATCCAGCCGCGGGCGGTCCAGGCCCGCCGGACGGATCCGGTCAGGACCGGACTCGCCCTGATGAAGTAGAGGCCCGGGCGCGGCCGTTATCGGGCGGGGACGGCTCCTCGATCCCCGCTTCCGAGAAGGCGCGCTCGATCGCCCGGACGCGCCGTGCGATCTCGGCCCCCGGGAGCTTGCGGAACAGGGAGCGCGCCGCCAGCACGACGGCGCGCCGGCTCTGGACGAAGGTCGCCTGGCGCGAGAGGTGCTGGCTCAACGCGACGTAGAACACCGCCGCGAGCTCCTGCGGCGTGAACAGGAAGGCGCCGTCCCGCGTCCTCGCGGTCATCACTCCGTAGGCGGCGTAGTTGTGGATGCCGCTGTTGTAGTGCACGCCGCCCTTGTCCTCGTCGTCGTCGAGGTGCCGGTAGTCCTTCCAGTGCTTCGGATAGGGCTCGTCCGGGTGGCCAGGCCCTCCCCTCATGCGGGCAGGGTCCGCGAAGTCCCGCATCCCGTCCGGGTATTGATCCGTGACCCCTTCGCCGAGCCGCCAGTTCCATTGTCCGATGCCGCCGGCGACCTTCCAGTTCGAGATCAGGATCGCGAAGATGTCGCAGTACGACTCGTTGAGGGCGCCGGTCTCGCCCTCGTACTCGAGCCGCGCCGTGCTCCCGATCACCCCGTGGAAGAGCTCGTGCGCGACGATGTCGAGGACCGTGGCGCAGGAGCGCAGCTTCCGCTTGTACAGCGCTTGGCCGTAGATCATCCGGGTGCCGTCCCAGCAGGCGTTGAGCCAGATCTTCCCGGGCTGCGCGTCGTCCTTGACGAGGCAGTCGATGACCGAGATCAGCCGGCCGCCGCGGTTGTCGATGTTGTTGCGCTTCAGTACCTCGCGCAGGAACCGGGCAACGTGCGTGGCGTTCGCGTGGGCGCTGACGGCGGCCGGCTTCCAGGGCTCGGAGGCGCGCGCGCTGCAGAGGCGCCCGGGCAGCTTCTCCCGCTCCGCCCGATAGTCCCGGAACCCGAAGGTGTAGGTCTCGACGTTCAGCACCGGATCGCGCAGGCTCTTGACCCCGTCCGCCTCGGTCACGCGGATTCTCCGCGGGTCGCCGCAGACGTCCGACGCCCGCTCCTCGATGACGGTCATCGTCGGCGTGCGCGGCAGCTCCTCGATCACCGCTCCGCTCATCGCGTCGACGACGTAGTCGAAGACGAAGGACGAATGGCGATGCGCGCCGGCAGGCGCCCCGCGCGATTTCCGCAACGGCACATTTTCGAGCATGTAGGCGAGATGCCAAGTTCCCCCCCGATTGCCGCCCCGCGCGAGATAATAGGTCAGCATCGGCGTCGCGGGCGGCTCCTCCTTTCCGTATCCGGCCACCTCGGCGACGGCGCGGCTCGCCTCGAATGGTGAGACCTTTGCGAGGCGGCCGCAGTCGTCAGGGGTCGCGAGGCTTGCATCGAGGGACACGCACTCGTAGGCCTCGTCGAGCTCGACCACGACGAGCGACCCGTAGACCGAGATGCCGTGCACGTGCTGCCGGAACTTCACGAACTTCGTCCCGGTGAGCGGGACGGTCTCGACGCCGAGACTCTTGAAGCCGCTCTCCGTTCCGCCGACCTTCGGCGGCGTGAAATGCGGCAGCGACGCGCTGTCGAGGGCCTGCTGCAGGATCTGGATCGCGGCCGTTTCCGAGTTGAGGACGCCGGCCTCAGTGGTGTTCAGGGCGAAGGCCGGGAGCTTCCGGCGCTCGTTGCGCAGAGTGCGCAGCGCCTTGCGTCCCTCCGGCTCCGTCACGTGCAGATGGAATGGCGCGAAGGCATCGCGCCGCCTGCGGCCGCCTGCATGGGCGTTCCGCGTTCCTTCCGATCCGCGCTTCGCCATTCCCCTCCCCTGCCCGGGGACAATGATAGATCGCCGCCGCCCGCTGTAAAGAATCGCCGTACGGCAGACTTCCTCCGGAGTTGGCAGCGGATGGCTCGCTGCATAGTGTTCCGGAATTGTTTGGACCCACCGATGCCGCGCGCTGTCGGAGACGAACCCACGTCGGCTTCACCGGACGGCCGCTCCCGATCCGGCCCGGGCGCGGGCGGGATGCAGGCCTACTACCGGGAGCGGGCGCCGGAGTACGATCTCCTGTATGCCGTCCCGGCCTACCAGGACGACCTTGCGGCCCTGCGCCGCTGGCTCGAGCCCCGCGTCGCGGGAGCGAGCGTCCTCGAGGTCGCGGCCGGCACGGGCTACTGGACCGAGGCCGCGGCTCCCTTCGCGCGCGCCATCACGGCGACCGACTGCAACGCCGAGACTCTCGCGGTCGCGGCGCGGCGGCGGCTCGGTCCCGACGTGACGCTCGTCCAGGCCGACGCCTATGCGCTGCCCGACTTCGGCGCGACCTTCGGGGTCGGCATGGCCCACCTGTGGTGGTCCCATGTCGAGAAGGAGAGACGGCAGGCGTTCCTGGCGGGGCTCGCCGCGCGCTTGCGGCCGCACGCCACCCTGCTGATGCTCGACCAGCGCTTCCGGCGCGGCTGGGGGCCTCCCTGCTGCCGGCGCGACCGCTTCGGCAACCGCTACGAGATGCGCCGGGTGGGAGCGGCCGAGTATGAGGTGGTCAAGAACTATCCCGGCCCGAAGGAGCTGCGCGCGGATCTCGCCGGGCTCTGCGACGGGATCGAGATCCTGCTCCTGGAGTATTTCTGGGCCGTCCGCGCCCGCTTCGCCGACACGCGCTCCTGAACCGGCGGCTCACCCCAGGATGTCCTCGGCGTCGCCCCGCGTCATGTTCACGGCGGGAGCGCCGCACAGCTCCTGCGTCCGCCGCCGCAGGACCGGCGTGTCCGTACACGGCCCGGTGATGAGGCTGACCGCGAGGCCGGCCTCCGCGAGCACCCGCGTGGCGCCGGCCGCGCCCAGGGCGTCGGCCGCGGCGAGGACGACGGTGGGCTTTGGACGCCGCCGCTTCAGCCGCTTCAGGAACGTCGGCACGTTCGCCCCGAGGATGTCGCCGCCGCATTCGATCAGGACGGCGTCGGCTTCCCGCGAGAGGCACCAGCCGAGCGCCCGGTCGAAGGTCTTCGCGATGTCCGGCCGGCCCGAGGGGTAGGTGGTGGGCAGGCCGAAGTCGACGCAGTCGAAGGCCTCCGCGGCGCCGAAGTCGCGATAGGCCGCGAGCTCCCCGAGGGAGGACGTGCCGGTCGCCTTGAGGACCGCGATCGAGCGACGGCCCTTCTGCCGAAGCGAGCGCAGGATCGTCGTGCCGGCGGTCGTCTTCCCGACCTCGGCCGAGGTGCCGAGGACCAGGAACACCGGCGCGCCCAGGTCTGGCGCGGACCGCTCGGCAGCGAGCGCGAACCGCCCGATGTTGAGACCGCCGCCGTCAGGGCCCGCCACGACGCCGAGGAAGGCGACTTGCGCGAGGTGGCTGTTGTTCAGGGGCGAGTCGCTCACGAGGTCGCCGACGACGCCGCTCGGGGCCAGCACCCAGTAGCGCCGTCCCGGGACCAATCCACCGTCCGGAATCCCTCCGGCAACCCAGCGGGTGGATTCGCGCCAGCCCGGGGTTGCCAGGAACACGTCCCCGGGCGCCACGATCATCGAGCGGCACGAGACCGCCTCGACCACGAACGAAGCGCCGTCCTGCGCCAGCTGGAAGGCGCAGACGTCGCCCTCGCGTCCGGGTGCGTCGATGGTGGTGAGAGCGTCAACGGGCCCGACGCGGCGAAGGGCCGACGTCAGCTTGAGACCGACGTCGAGCATCCTCGCCGCGCGCCGGCCTGGAGTTCAGCGTCCTTTGGCCGAGCTCTTCTTCCCCGAGGCCTTCTTCGCCGAGCCCTTGCTGCCGCCGCCCTTGCTGCCGCCACCTTGGCGGGACAGCTCGACTTTCGCGGACTTGAAGCTTCCCGCGTCGGTGACGCCGAGCGCTTCCGCGATCGCCTTCAGCTTCTTGGGGTCGGACGTGGTCTTGCGGACGATATCCTGGGCACCTTCGGGCATGAACATTGGCAGGTCCTCCACTCATTGCACGACCGTTGAGACACGTGTCGAGGACATGAAGGTTACCGGAAGTTTGTAGAGCGGCAAGCAAGTTCATGCAGAAAGTATGCATTCTTGCCGTGAGTCGCACGATTCCGGCCATGGCGCCGGTCGCCGGCGCCTGACGGCATTGCCCGCCGCCGCACTCCTGTGGTTTCGTGCGCGGGCATGGAGCGCCGGGCCGGCCGGCCTCTTCCGAAGGGTTGCGCATGATCTGCCCGCGCTGTGGCGCGAACGCCGGAGAGGGGAAGCGGTTCTGCGGCGACTGCGGAGCGGGCCTGCCGTGGACCTGCCGGTCGTGCGGCGCCGAGAATCCTCAAGGCAAGAAATTCTGCAGCGACTGCGGGGCTCCGCAGGGAACCCCCGGCGATCGGGCCGGCGAAGGCGCCCTCCCTGCGGCGCCGTCTCATCGCGCGGCCTCGGGCCCCGAGCGCCGGCAGCTCACCATCGTCTTCGCCGATCTCGTCGGATCGACCGCGCTCGGCGCCCGCCTCGACCCGGAGGATCTCCGCAGCGTCATCGCGAGCTATTACGACGCGGTCAACGGCGTCGTGGCGGCGCACCAGGGCTTCGTCGGCCGCTATCTCGGAGACGGGGTCCTCATCTACTTCGGCTATCCGCTCGCGGAAGAGGACGATGCGGAGCGCGCCGTCCGCGCCGGCCTGCGGATCGTCGACGTCGTCTCCCGCCTCGAGACGATGGCAGGCCCCTCCGGAACGCTCCGGGCACGGGTCGGGATCGCGACCGGCGTCGTCGTGGTGGGGGACCTCATCGGCTCGGGCGCGTCCCTCGAGGCGTCCGTGGTCGGCGACACCCCGAACCTCGCCGCCCGCCTCCAGACCCTCGCGGAGCCCGGGATGGTGGTCGTCTCGGATGACACGCGGCGGCTCGTCGGGCGGCTCTTCGAGTATAAGGACCTCGGCGAGGTCGGCCTCAAAGGGCTGCCGGTGCCGGTGCGGGCCTGGGCCGTGCTGGGGGAAAGCGTTATCGACAGCCGGTTCGAGGCGCTGCGGTCCGGAGAGGCGCCGCTCGTCGGACGGGGCGAGGAGAGCGATCTCCTGCTGCGCCGGTGGGAGCAGGCGAGGAGAGGCGAGGGTCGTGTCGTGCTGCTCGCCGGCGAGCCCGGCATGGGGAAGTCGCGCCTCGTGACCGCCTTCGAGAACGACGTGCGTCCCGTCGCGCACGCCTGCCTGCGGTTCGTATGCTCGCCGCAGCACCAGGACTCGCCGCTCCAGCCGATCATCCGCCACATGGAGCGCAAGGCCGACTTCCAGCGTGGCGATCCTCCCGACCTCAGGCGCGAGAAGCTGCGTCGGTGCCTCGCCTCGGGCACGACCGACCTCGACCTCGCGGTGTGGGCGGACCTGCTTTCGCTGCCAGCCCGTCCCGACGACGTGACCAGGAGCCTGACCCCGCAGCGCCGGCGGGAGGTCACTCTCGCGGCGATCCTGCGCCAGTTCTCGATGCTGGCGCGGAAGGGACCGGTGCTCACCGTCTTCGAGGACATCCACTGGGCCGATCCGACCACCCTCGACCTCCTCGACCAGCTCGCCGGGCTCGCCGAGCAGCTGCCCCAGCTCCTGATCGTCACGACCCGGCGGGAGCAGCCGCCCTGGGTCTCCCGCCCGCATGTCAGCGTCCAACTACTGAACGGCCTCAACCGCAGGGAGGCGATGGCGCTCGTCAAGTCGATCGCAGTTGACCGGATGCTCCGCGCCGATATCATCGATCGGATCGTCGCCAAAGCCGACGGCGTACCGTTGTTCATCGAAGAGTTGACGCAATCAATACTGGATGCGAGCTCGGACTCCCTCTCTCCCGACATGGTCCCACCTTCCCTCAACGCCTCTCTGATGGCCCGCCTCGACCGGCTCGGGGTCGGCAAGGAGACGGCGCAGATCGGCGCCGTGATCGGGCGGGACTTCTCGTTCGAGCTGGTGGAGACGCTTTCGGACCTGCCGCGGGACAAGGTCGTGGAGGGCCTCGGGGCCTTGGTCAGGACGGGCCTCGCCTCGGTCCATGGGGATCCGCCCCACGCGACCTATACGTTCAAGCATGCCCTCGTGCAGGACGCCGCCTACGGGTCGCTCTTGCGGGAGCGCCGCCGCTCCCTCCACCTGCGCCTCGCCGAGATCCTGGAGAAGGATCCGGCGGGTCCCGTGCTGACGCAGCCGGACCTCCTGGCGTGGCACTTCGCGCAAGGCGGCGCGGCGGACCGGGCGATCGACTTCTACCTGAAGGCGGCCGAGCGCGGCGCCGGCCGCTCCGCCCTCGCCGAGATCGTCAGCCACCTGCGCAAGGGCCTGGAGCAGCTCGGCACCCTGCCGGATTCGCCCCAGAACAAGCGCCGCGAACTGTCCCTGCAGGTGGCGCTCGCGGGGGCGCTGATCGACCATCAGGGCTCGGCGAGCGACGAGGTCCGGGTCGCCGCCGAGCGCGCCCGGGAGCTTTGCCTCGCGCTCGGGGAGCCGAAGCAGCTGATCCAGGTCTATGACAGCCTCATCAACCACCACTTCACCCTGTCGGAACCCGAGAAGGTCCTGGCCTACGCGAACGAGCTCTCCGGCCTCGGCGCCGACACCGGGGACCCGCAGACGATTCTCATCGCGCGGCGGTCGGCGGGCTTGGCGCATCTCCTGCTCGGGCGTTTCGAGGCCGCGCGCGGCGAGCTGGAGCTCCTGCTCTCCACCTACGAGCGGGAGCGCGATCACCGATCCGTGCTGACGAGCCGCAACGTGAAGGTGTCGACCTGCACGGCGCTCGGGATCTGCCTTACCGTGCTCGGCCATCCCGGTGCGGGCGCGGCGATGACCGAGGAGGGGCTGCGCCACGCCGAGGACCTGAAGCATCCGGTCAGCCTCGTCCTCGGGCTGCGAAGGGCGTGCGTCCGGGCCATGATCGAGGGCGACGTCGAGGCCGTCGCCGGGCACGCCGCGCGGCTTCTTGCCGTCACTGACGAGTACGAGACCTTCCTCGGCCGGCTCGAGGGGTCGGTCTTCCACGCCTGGGCCGCCCTTCGCGCACGCCCGGACCCGGCGCTCCTCGAGGCGATGCAGGCGAGCCTCGACGCGCTCGAGCGCGCGGGGCACCGCGTTTTCCTTCCCTTCTTCATGGCCCATGCGGCCGCGGTGAAGGGCGCACACGGCGACGAGGGCGGAGCGCGCCAGCTCCTCGACCGCGCGGCCGAGCTCGTCGGGCGCACGGGCGAGCGGTGGTCCGAAGCCGAGCTGTTGCGCATCACGGCGCGCTTTGCCGCCTCCGACGCCGAGCGGACCGCGCAGCTCGAGGCCGCCGTCGCCGTCGCGCGCGAGCAGGGCGCGCGCCTGTGGGAGCTGCGGGCCGCGACCGAGCTTGCCGGCCTCCTCGCCGCGCGCGGCGAGCCGGACCGCGCCCGCCAGGCGCTCGATGCGGCTTGCAGGGCCTTTCCGGAGGCCGGTAATCGGGATCTCACGAGTAGTCGCGAGCTTCTCGCGACTTTGGCCTAAGCTTCATCTTGGGTTCATGCTTGCATCAGCGCCCACAGTCGAAGCGCATGTCGCCGTCACTGCGCGAGCATGACCGCCGATCCGTTCGGGCCGACGCCCTCCGGCACCGGCACGCCGGAATTCGCGTACATGGCGTTCATGACGAGGTTCGGGCTTGCCGTGAGCTTGAGCTGGCGTGAGACGATGACCGTGTAGGCCGACTGATCGGCGACGGCCTTGTTGGTATCGATGACGAGGGTCCCGCGGGAGAGATAGAAGGTCCCGAGCAGGGTGCGGGCGTTGCCGCTCTTGATCTGGAAGGTCCGCAGAAGCGGTGCCGAGCGGTCCTCGAAGAACAGGATGCCGGCCATCGTCCCGCTCTTCGGGGCCGACAGGCTGATGGTGCTGTCGGGGCCGAAGTCGAAGGTCGCCTGGTCGCCCTTCATGTAAAAGCCGACGTCCTCGCCCTTGAGGGTCGCGCCGCCGTTGACGGTGAGCGGGCCGCCGGTGATGACGTAGGTCCCCGGCATCAGGGTCACCTGCGCCCCGTTGCTGATCTTGAGGCCGCCGCAGTAGGTGCCCGGCATCAGCGTGCGCGTCACCTCCACAGCGAGGGCGGTGAAGCTGCAGAGGGACGAGGCCGTCGGCGCCGGACGGCCGGCAAGCGGGTCGACGTACATCGGGCACTCGGTGACCGGCGCCGGCGAGATGTTGCCCGCGCCGCCGACGTAGCCGCCGACGGTGCAGATGCGCTCGGCCTTCAGCATCGCGCTGTCCTGCGAGACGAGGCCCTGGGGGCTCTTCGAATCCGCGTACACCGAGCACTGGGTCGCGGTCAGGACGGCGTTCTTGTCCAGCTTGAGCGCATTCGACGCATCGGGGTCGAGGGTCAGCACGCAAAGCCGCGTGCTGCCGTAGAGCCGGCCCTTCGCAGTTACGGAGAGCTCGCCGATCGGCATGTTCAGGAGCCGTCCCATCCAGGTCTCGACGGTCGCCGCGATGGAGACCTGGACGGCGCGCCGCTTCTCGATCACCTGGGGCGTCACGGTGTACTTCAGCCGGGAGTCGGCTTGCTGGCGCAGGGTCGAGGCCACCACCACGTTCGCGACGTTCACGACCTGGGCATCGGTGGCGTTGGCGATGTTCAGCTCGCGAACTGCGGCGAGCGCCGCGCTGTCCGCCGCTCTTTGCAGGTTCCCCTTGTGGCTCACGAGGGACGAGTAGTCGATGGCCGCGGCGACGCCGCCGAACAGGATCGGCGCCGCGAGCCCCAGCATCAGGACGACGCCGCCGCGCCGGTCTCCCCAGAACCTCCTGGGACGCATGAACGGACCCCCAGCCTCGGCGGGACAAAGCCGACCAGCCGGCAAGACGCATAGCGCATCCGCTTTAAGCAAACGTTGTGGGAGCCGGGAAAAGGCGAGCATGACCGTCTTCAGGCCGTGCGATACCGCAGGTCCTCGAGCGGCAGCCCGCTCCGGCGCGGGCCCAGTTGCCGTACGAGGAAGAAGCCGTACACAAGGAGCATCAGGGCGAAGGCGCCGACGAAGCCGCCGGGCCCCGCGACGGACGTCCCGCCGCCCATGAGGAGCGGCCCAGCGACCTCGCCCGCCGCGCACAGGGCGACGAAGCAGGCGTTGCCGGCCGCGAGCTGCCGCTGCGGCACGGTCCGGCTCATGGCGGCGAGGCCGAGGGTGTAGAAGCCGTCGCAGGCGCCGCCGAGGAGGACCATCAGCGGGAACAGGAGCGCGCGCGTCACTGTGGCAGTGAGGATCCCGAGGATGCACAGGAACGCCACCGCGCAGCAGGCGATCAGCATCTTCTGCGGGCTGAAGCGGTCGGCGCACCAGCCGGCCGGGATCTGGAACAGGATCACGCCGATGAAGCCCGCGGTCGCGAGCGCCGAGGCGTCGGCGCTCGAATGGCCGGCCTCGACCGCGAAGAGCGGAATCAGCGACAGAAGGCCGTTGTCGAGGGCGCCGAAGATGAGGGCGGCCGCGAAGGCCGCCGGCGCGAGCCGGATCGTCCTGAGGCTCGCGAGCGGAGCGGGTTTCGCGTCCACGCGCCCGCGGACCTCGGCCGAGGGGACGAGGAGCGCCGCGAGAACGAAGCTCGCCGCGCCAAGGAGCCGAGCGGGCGTCTCCTCGTGGCCGAGGAGCGCGATCGCCGCGGGGGCGAGCGCTGTCCCCAAGGCGAAGACGGTGGCGTAGACGGCGACCGCGGTCGCGCGGCGCTCAATGGGCGTACGGGCGATGACGACATACTCGGCATTCGTCACGAGTGTCCCGATCCCGAGGCCGCAGACGAAGCGCGCCACGGTCACGCCCCAGGCGTCCTCGACGAGGGCCGCGACCGCGAGGGCGAGGCCGGCGAGGAGGCTGCCGAGCGCCAGGGTGCGGGCTGAGCCGAGCCGGTTCAGGAGCGGCACCGCCATGCAGGCGGCCGCTACGATGCCGAGGGCCTGCACCGCGGTGCTCGCCCCGATCGCCGCGCCGGAGAGGCCGCGCTGCTGGAGCCCGAGGTTGAGGATTTGGATCGCGTAGCTGCCGCCGAAGCCGACGAGGAGGACGATGCCATGGAGGCTCAGGAGGCCCAGCCTACGGGATGCGAACCCTCCAGCCTCGGGCTGGGCCGGCACGTCCTGACCTTGGATACCTGCGAGCAACATGCACCGGCCGCCGATTTCGCGAGGCGCGAGCCGTGGCTCGTCCTCTCCGGCCTCGTGTAAGCGAAACGGATGGCAATTCAGGCAATCCGTTCGCGAAAAGGCGGCAGGCCCGGTTAGCGGAAAATCAACCGTGAGCGGCGACGAAATGATGTCGCATCGTTCGAGGGGCGTTCGGTCGTGGGGATCACGGAAGTTCGGCGCAGGCGCGGGTCCCGCAGGCGCCTTGGCATCCTCCACACACCGTCCGAGCCTCACGCGCCCTCGTGCGCCCGCTCGATCCGCGCCTTTATGCGCGCCGCGGCACGGCAGGATTTCGATCCGGTCGTCCTGGGGAAGGACGAGCTCGATCGCCTCGGCGAAGTCGATGCCCTTTTCATCCGCGACCTCACGTCCCCCAGCAACCACACCTATGGCTTCGCGCGCGCGGCCGAGGCGCGCGGGATGCCGGTCCTGGACGATTCGGGCTCGATCATGGCGTGCTCGGACAAGGTCTGGCTGCACGAGGCGCTCGCCCGGCACGGCATCCCGGCTCCGCGAGGTCTGATCCTCACCGCGGCAACCCCCGTCGAGTCCGCGGTCAATGCGCTCGGGCTGCCGCTCGTCCTGAAGCTTCCGGAGGGCTCCTTCTCTAACGGCGTCTACCGCGCCTCGTCGGCCGGGGAGGCGCATGTGCGGCTTGAGGACCTCCTCTGCCGGTCGAGCACCGTCGTGGCCCAGGAGTACATGGAGACCGCCTTCGACTGGCGTATCGGCGTGCTCGCGGGCGAGCCGCTCTTCGCCTGCCGCTACCACATGGCGCCCGGCCATTGGCAGATCGTCAACCATGCTGCGGAAAACCAGGGCGAGGGCGAGGTCGAGCCGCTCGCCTTGGACGAGGCTCCGGCCGAGGCCGTCGCCCTCGCGCTCAAAGCGTCGGCCCTGATCGGGCGCGGCCTCTACGGTGTCGACATCAAGGAGCGCGGCGGCTCCTTCTACGTGATCGAGGTGAACGACAACCCGGACCTCCACCACGACCTCGAGGCAAGCCGCCGCAACCGCGTGTGGGACCGTCTGGCGGCGTGGTTCGCCGAGCGGGCGGGCGCCGACGCCGTGGTCCCCGCCGCCGCTTGAGGGGCATCCCAAGGCAAACGACCGGTTAACGGCGAAGCGCAAAAACGCCGAAACGAACTTCATCGAATCGATAATTGTTTGTGCGATCCCGTACGCCGACGGTCGCAAAGGGTTGAGCCATGCCTCGGACGCTTTCGAGATTCCTCGCCGACGAAGCCGGCGGGGTCATGATCCTGGCGGCCTTCGCGCTGCCGCTCGGGCTCGCCGCGGTTGGGGCGGCGGTCACCTACAGCAACGCGAGCGCGGCCCGCGCCTCGTACCAGAAGGCCCTCGACGGGGCGGTGCTCGCCGGGGCGATCCTGCCGATGTCGGCGAGCGCCTCGGAGCGGATCAAGGCCGCGGAGCTCGCCTTCGCGGGCGGCATCCCGGCCCAAGTCCAGGGCGTCACGACCGCGAGCACGGCCCGCTTCAAGGTGCATGCGGTCGGATCGGACGACGTGAAGGTCACCGGCGAGGCGAGCGCCCAGGTAAAGAACCTGTTCGCCATGATCGGCGGCGACATGATCGCGATCGGCGCCCACTCGGCCGCCCGCAAGGGCGTCTCCGAGCCCATCTGCATGCTCGCGCTCAACGGCAAGGAGCAGGGCGCGGTCGACCTCAACGGCACCGTCGACGTCTCGACCAACTGCCCGGCGCAGGCGAACTCCTCCGACGGCGCGGCGGTGCGCCAGGTCGGCAACGCCACCATGAAGACCTCGGTCTTCGGCATCGCCGGCAACTACCGCGGCTCGGGCTTCTCGCCGAAGCCCGTCACCGGCTCGGACCGAATCCCCGACCCACTCGCAAGCGTGCCGTTTCCGACGCCCGGCCCCTGCATCGACCTCGGGCTCAAGGGCAGCGGCAAGATCCAGCAGGAGAACCGCACCCTGTCCCCCGGCACGTATTGCGGCGGGCTCGACATCACCGCCCAGAGCACGATCCGGCTCGATCCCGGCGTCTACATCATCAAGGACGGCGAGCTGAAGATCTCCGACTCCACGGTCACCGGCACCGACGTCATGATCGGCTTCACGGGCAAGGGCGCGAAGTTCTGGATGACCGGAGGGGCCGTGATGAAAGTGACCTCGCCCTCGTCCGGCCCCTACATGAACATGCAGTTCATGGAGGACCGGGACAACGGGGCGGGCAACACCTGGGTCTCGATCGGCGGCGACTCGAAGCTCGACTACGACGGGACGATGTACTTCCCGAACTCCAACATCTGGGTCTTCGGCGGCTCAGAGGTGACGGCGCGCTCGCCGAACCTCATCATGATCGGCGACAAGCTCTGGTTCCAGGACAACAGCAAGGTCGTCCTGAAGCAGGAGAACGCCCGGAATCTCCCGGTCAAGGAGACCCCGCGCGTGAAATTCGGGGCGAAGCTCGTCGAGTGACGCCGTCGGCAGCCGCCGAGGCCGCGCCACCCCTCGGATCGGCAAGTTTGAGACAGTCCCCGAAAAAAATCATCCACAGGGGGCCGCCGCCTCTTCCGGTCCCGCCCTGGAAGGGAGTACTTTGATCCTCACAGGGCACGGTCAACGATTGCGTACGGGGCGGCGTTCAAATGGACAACTCTTGGAGCCTGCTGAAGCGATTTCAGCCGAGGGATTCTAACGATTCGCGGGCTGACGGGCCGCACGCGGGCGTTCGCGCCCAAGGCGCCGGCAACGGGCAGGCGCCGCAGGACCCGGCCCTCGCGCTCGGCGCCATCGGCATGGAGGACGAGCTGATTCGCTCGCGCATCAGCCACATGGTCGAGCGCCTGGAAGACGTTGCGACTCTCAAGAACGATTTCGCCGCGCTCCTCGAGCCCATCGCAGCCTTCGGGGCCGAGTACCCGCAGCTGCGGGCGAAGCTCCTCGATACCGAGGCGATGCTCGCCCGCGAGCAGGAAGGGCACGCGTCGCTGACCCAGCAGGTCCGGACGATCCGCAGCGAGAACGTCAAGCTCCAGGACCAGCTCTCGGCCCTCAACGCCCACAACCAGGAGCTCGCCGCCCGCACGAAGGAGCAGGAGGCGGCGCTCATGGCGGTGCGCCGGGATTTGCGCGAGAAGGAGGTGCTGGCCGGCGACCTCGAGCGGCAGGTCAAGGGCGAGGCCGAGCGGGCGAACGCCCTCGTCGACGAGAACGCGGCGCTCCGCAAGGAGGCCCAGGCGAGCGACGCGGTCCTCGCCCGCTACGAGCGCGAGCTTTCGGACGCCCGCCAGTCGATCGAGATGCTCGAGCACGACAACCGCACCATGCGGACGTCGAGCAACGAGCAGGCGACCCGCCTCGCGGCGCTCGATGCCGCCCAGACCGACCGGGAGCACGAGCTCGAGGCGGCCCGCCAGCAGGTCGCGGACCTCGAGGCGAAGCTCAAGGCCGAGCAGGCCCTGCGCCACCGCCTGGAGGCGCTGGGCGAGAGCGAGCGCTCGACGTCCCGCAACAACATCGCCAACCTCGAGATGAAGGTGCAGGGGCTGACCTCCCGCCTCGGCGTGACGGAGAAGCTCCTCAACTCCACCCGCGACCAGCTGCGGGAGAAAACCGAGGAACTGAAGACGGCCGAGCGGACCGTCCGGGAAGCCGTCATCGCCAAGAGCAACCTCGAGCGCCGGTTCGAGGCCATGCAGGCCGAGGTTTCCCAGACCGCGGCCGCCGCGGAAGCCGCGCAGCGGGCCCGCGCCGAACTCGCCGACCGCGCCGAGGAGCTCGCGAAAGCCCTTGAGGCGAAGGAGACCTCGCTCTCCCGCCTGGAGCACCGCGGCCAGATGCTCCTCGACCGGATCGACCAGCTCACGGGCGACTTCTCGGCCGAGCGGCAGGCCTTCGAGGCCCGCATCGCGGCCCTGTCCGAGGAGCTGCAGCGGGAGAAGTCGGAGCGCGCGATCGCCCAAGGGGCGCTCGAGATGGCGCGCCGCTCGCGGGTCGAGATCCACCGCGAGTTCCTGAAGATCAAGAAGATGCGCTCGGGATCGAGCGAGGCCGAGGAGCCAGGCGAGGGCGACGATCCGCGCCTGAGCCTGATCAAGCGCGACGCCGGCTGAGCGCGGCACGTTCGGCTGTCTCGGCTGCATCCGCGGGCGAGGGAAGCGCCGGCGAAAGGGTTTCGAGTCGCGGGGCTATGGGATGGCCCGTTGTATCTCAACCCAGCCGTGGCCATTGGCGAGGGGATAGGACCGGCCGTAGGCGTAGGACCTGACCGGGACCGGCCTGCGCGCTGTCGCCTCCCCGCGGGCTGCCGGCCCGCCGTGCAGCCGCAGTCCCGACCTGGTCGGTCCGGCGGCGATTTTCCCGCCCGGACGGCGCTCGTGCACGGCGGGCCCACGAGCCGCAAGGCTTCGCTCCTCCCTGCGGACGACATGCGGCCGCCGACCCTCGGCGGTCTGATCGATCGCCTTGGACGGCGGAGCGAGGCGAGTGAGGCGCGCCCTTGGGGCTTTGTCAGGTCCGCCGGGCCTCTGCCGAACGATCGGGCCCTCCGGGCCTGACGTCGGCGCCGGCCTCGCCTTCTGCGCGATTGGGGCCTCGGACGCCCCCTGCCGCTCGACCGCCGCCGCGCGCGGGCGGCGCACGGGCAAGTCCGCGCCGGCCGGAGCCGGGCCCGGCTTTACTCCCGCCCCTGGCTCGGGTGTCTCGCCTGGCCTGGGGTCGGGCGCGGCGGCGCCGAGCGTCGGCGCCGGCTTTGCCTTTGGCTGCGTGACCGGGGACTCGGGAGCGCCCTGCCGCTCGACCGCCGCCGTGCGTGGGCGGCGCACGGGCAAGTCCGCGCCGGCCGGAGCCGGGCCCGGCTTCGCTCCCGAAAGCCTGGACTCGGGCGTCTGCACTTGCCGGGGGGTAAGCGCGGGTTCGGCGGTGCCGAGCGCCGGCGTTTGGGCCGGCTTCGAGTCCGGGACCGCGCCCTCAGCCGTCCGAGGCGGCTGGCCGACGGTGGCCGTGTGCTCGGCCGCCGGGTTCTCCACAGTGGGCGGCTTCGGGTCCGGAGGTGCCGGCTCGGCTGTCCGGACCGGGGAATCCGGCGCCGCCGCGGGCGGGCCGGGGGCGACCGGAGGAGGCGAGGCCGGTGCCGGAGACGGTTCCGTTTGGGCCTGCCGTCCGACGGTCGTTTCCGGCGCCGGCATTGGCGGTGAAGCCGGAGATCCCGACGGCACCGGCAAGGGGGTCGGCGTCTGAGTCGGCGGCAGCGTCGCCAAAGGCGCCGTCGGCAGCTCCGTCGGCGCCGCGCCGGCGTGCCGCTGGCGCTCGGCGGCGAGCCACTGGGCGCACAGGAGGCCGACGAGGACGATCGACAGCAGGCCCGCCGCAAGCAGCTTGCCCGTGTTCGATCCGAACCGTCCTGCACGCATGACGCCACCGATCCGAGGCCTATCGGCCCCGGGCCGGATACGCCGTTCGGTCAATCTTTACTGTGAATTTACCATATTCCCGTGATGTATGGGAGCGCAACCGCCCCACCTCCGAGGACCGCATGCAGCCCGGCCAGAACGTCGTCAGCTTCCCCCGCGCGCCGCAAGGACGGCGGGCGGACGAGGGAGTGCGGGCCGTCATCGCCGCCTTGGAAGCGCAGCTCGCCCTCGCCCGGGACGGCAAGCTGCGCTCGATCGCCCTCGCCTCGGTCTCGGCGGATGGGACAGCGGTGCAGACCGGATGCTCCTGCGACCAGGACGACGTGCCGAGCCTCACCGAGGTCCTGGAGATCCTCGCCCGCGACATCGCTGCCGCCTGACGAGACCGCTCCTTCTCAAGACGACTGCCGGCGCGGCGGCGCGAGCGCCCGCTCGGGCTCGCTCTCGCTCCGCTCGGCGTAGCCGAGACTCGGGCCGAACTCCTCGAGAATGAGGTCGTGGACGCTGTCGAGCCAGTTCTGGATCTCGGCGACCCGCGCCTCCGCCTCGGCGGCGCGGACCTCCGCGGCTTGCGCCCGCGCCTCGGCGACCCTGACGCGCTCGGCCGCAAGGGCCAGCTCCTCGGCGACGCGGTTCGCGAGCTCCTGCCCGCGCGCCTCCATCTCCTGGTTCTGCTGCTCGGTCAGCCGCACTGCCTCGGCGGCCTGCCGCACGCGCTCAAGGGCCGAGACGGCGTTACGCTGGGCCAAGGGCTCCAGGCTCCGGGCGCCCGGATCGGCCCCGCCGGGCCGCGGGCCCGCCTGCGCGATGCCGCGCCGGAACCGCTCCAGCTGCTCCAACTCCCTGCCCTCCGGGATCTTCGCCATCTCGGCAAGCACCCTGAATCGTTCGCAAATTGCGTACGCCGACAGTCCTAGCGGCGAACGCCGCAGGAGTCACCCTGGGGCAAGGGAAGGCCGGTGGAGAGCCGGAAGCGCTACAGCGCGGCGCCGGCGCCGAGGCCCGCGCCGTAGGACTGGAGCGCCGCGGCGGTGAGGCCGTCGGTTGAAAGATCGTCGGCGTCGTCGAGGAGCATCAGCTCGGCCAAGCGCTTGCGGGCGCGGTTGACGCGGCTTTTGATGGTGCCGACGGCGCAGCCGCAGATCGCGGCCGCGTCCTCGTAGGCGAAGCCCTGCGCACCGACGAGGAGCAGCGCCTCGCGCTGGTCGGGCGGGAGCTTCGCGAGCGCCGCCCGCAGATCCTCGAAGGCGAGATGGGAGAGCTGGTCCGGCGCCGTGCGGAGCGTCGCGGCGTAGGAGCCGTCCGCGTCCTCCACCTCGCGCCGGCGCTTGCGGTACTCGGAGTGGAAGAGGTTGCGCAGGATGGTGAAGAGCCAGGCGTTGAGGTTCGTGCCGGGCTCGAAGCGGTGGACGTTGGCGAGCGCCCGCACCAGGGTGTCCTGGACGAGGTCGTCGGCCCGGTCCACGTCGCCGGTGAGCGAGATGCCGAAGGCGCGCAGGCTCGGCACGGCGCCGAGGAGCGCCTCGCGCATGTCGAACTTGGGTTTCATGATTGGCCTTTCGTTCCCTCGAGCCGCCCGATCAGGTCGAGCAGGCGCTGCGGGACCGGCTGACGCGCAAGGTCCGTATAGAGGGCGCGCAGCTCGCGCCCGATCCGGTCCCGGGCGCCGCGGTCGAGGGTTGCGGGCGGAAGCGACGGATCGCGCAGCGCGATCCCGGATTGCGGGATGAAGCTCAACGGCGCCCGTCCGGCGCGCCTGCCTTTGATCGAACCGTACCGTTCCATGGGGCTCCCATCCTCTGCGGGCCGATAACGCCAAGCTCGGCATTAAGGTTCCGACGGGCGCCGGTTGTCCCCGGCCTCGCGGGAGCGGCCTTTCACCCGCGAAGCCGGGCGGCTTGCCTCTTTGGGAGTGGATCGAAGGCCCGGATTGGGGCGGAAAAGCGGAGCCGTTCGGCCCGGATCAAGGCAAAGCTTGCTTCGTAAGAGGCGCCTTTCCGGATGGGCGCGGGACCCAACGGCTACCCGCAGCCCGGAACGTCCTCGAAGCGCAGGAACACGCGCTTGTCGTGGGCTCTTGCGGTCGCGACCATGTCGTCGGCGCCGGCCGAGGGGCCGCCGATGCGCAGGACGGCGTCGCATTTGGCGACGAGCCGGCGCGCGACCGGGTGGAAGATCTCGTCGAAGACCGCGTCCCCGATGCCCTTCGATCCCGCGTGCTCGATCAGGGGCAGCGCGTACCATTCGCCGAGCACAGGCAGGTGCCCGGCGCGGAAGAGGCGCAGCGCCGTGTCGCTCATGGCGTCCACGTTGGCCTTGATCTTCGCCGGGTCGTCGCCGGTGCCCGATCGGTAGGGGCCGGCGACCAGGATGTGCAGGGGGTCCAACGGAACCTCCGTCCGCTCTCTCGGCCGGTACGGTATCATCTCGCCGCGCGCGCCGGCACCTACGAAGCAGGCGAGGCGCTCCCGAAATGAAAAGGCCCCGCCGGACGGTCTCGCGTCCGGGCGGGGCCGCTCGGCAGAGTTCGTGGTGGGGACCTTTGCGCCCGCCGAGCCCCGGGAGGGCGTCCCGGACGCTGAACATCGGCCGCCTCCCATGAACGCGGGATGAAGGCGACGGGCCGAGCGAGCTGCTTTGCCGGCGAAGCCTGATGACGTTCGCGTGAACGCGATCGGCGCTTCCTCAGGCTGCGCCCGCGTGGCATGAACCCGCGTCCATCCCCCACCGGAGTCCTGGCATGAACGGCGCCGAAGCCCTGGTCCGCACCCTTCTCGGAAGCGGCGTCGACGTGTGCTTCGCGAACCCGGGCACCTCCGAGATGCACTTCGTCGCGGCCCTCGACCGGGTCGAGGGCATGCGCTGCGTGCTCTGCCTCGCGGAGGGCTCGGTCACCGGCGCCGCGGACGGCTACGCCCGCATGGCCGACAAGCCGGCCTCGACCCTCCTCCACCTCGGCCCCGGCCTTGCGAACGGGCTGACCAACATCCACAACGCAAGGCGCGGCATGACGCCGATGGTCAACGTCGTCGGCGACCACGCGACCTACCACCACGCCTTCGACGCGCCGCTGACCTCGGACATCGAGGCCGTGGCGCGGCCGTTCTCGCACTGGGTCCGCATGGGGACGGATGCGGCCTCGGTCGCGGACGACGCCGCGGCCGCGGTCGCTGCGGCCCGCAAGGCGCCCGGGCAGATCGCGACCCTGATCCTGCCCGCCGATGTCGCCTGGGGCGAGGCCCCGGGCGGGCCGGCCGCGCCCCCTCCCCTCCCCTCGCCCGCACCCGTCGACCCCGACGCCGTCGCGAAGGCCGCCGCCGTGCTGCGCTCCGGCGAGCCCGCGGCGCTCCTCATGACCGGGCGGGCGCTGCGCGCACATAACCTCGCGACCGCCGGACGCATCGCCGCCGCGACGGGCGCGCGACTCCTGTCGCAGACCTCGAACGCCCGGGTCGAGCGCGGCGCCGGCCGCGTCGCCGTCGACCGGGTACCCTACCCCATCGACTGGGCGCTGAAGTTCCTCGCCGGCCTCAAGCACGTGATCCTCGTCGGGGCGAAGGCTCCGGTCGCCTTCTTCGCCTATCCGGAGAAGCCGAGCGTGCTTACCCCGCCGGACTGCGCGATCCACACCCTCGCCCGCCCGGATCAGGATCTCGGGGCGGCCCTGGAAGCGCTCGCCGACGAGCTCGGCGCCGGCGGCGCGGCCGTGCCGGCGGAGCCGCTGAAGCGCTTGGGGCCGCCCGCCGACGGCCCGATCACCCCCGAGACGCTCGCCGCGGCGCTCGCCGCGCACCTGCCCGAGAACGCGATCGTGGTGGACGAGTCGATCTCGGTCGGGCGCGCCTTCTACGGCTCCTTGCGCAACGCGCCGCCGCACGACTGGCTGCAGCTCACCGGCGGCGCCATCGGCGACGGCCTGCCGATGGCGACGGGGGCCGCCATCGCCTGCCCGGACCGCCCGGTGCTCTGCCTCGAAGGCGACGGCAGCGCCATGTACAACGTGCAGTCGCTTTGGACGCAGGGGCGCGAGAACCTGAACGTCACGACCCTCATCATGAACAACCGCTCCTACGCGATCCTGCGGGGCGAGCTCGCGAACGTCGGGGCGCAGAACGTCGGCCCCAAGGCCATCGAGATGCTGAGCCTCGACCGCCCCGACATCGACTGGGCGCCGCTCGCCCGCTCCATGGGCGTCGAAGGCTTCCGCGCGACGACGATTGCCGAGCTGAGCCGGGCCCTTCAGGCGTGCCTCGGAAGGAGGGGGCCGAAGCTGATCGACGTGGTGCTGTAGTCGGCCGGCGCCCGCCTACCCCTGCCTCTGCGCCTTCAGCCTCTCCAGCCGCTCGATAAGGTCCTTCGGCAGGCGCCGGGCCCTGGCGATGGCTACGGCGTCGCGGCCGCGCGGGTCGGGGATCGCCGGGTCTGCCCCCGCCGCGATCAGGAGGTCGAGCGTCTTCAGCCGCCTGAGCCGCGCGGCGGAGAAGATCGGCGTCTCGCCGTGCGCCCGAAGGTCGAGGCGCGGCCCTGCGGCCAGGAGCGCGCGGCAGAGAGCGGCGTCGTCGCGCCACACCACGGCCCAGAGCGAGAAGCTCGCGTCCGCGCCGCGCCCGATGAGGAAGTCCACGAGGCGGCGGTTCTCGCCGCGCGCGACGGCGTACCAGAGCGGCGTCGCGCGGAAGTCGCCCTCGTCCTCGTCCATCGGCACCGCCGCCTCGAGGTCGGCGCCGGCATCGAGGAGCGTCGCGACGGTCTTCGTGCCGTCGGCTTCGCCCTGTCCGGCGCCGGGCTTTGCCGCGCAGGCGATGTGCAGGGCCATGCGGCCCCGCGCATCCGTCGCCGATACGAGGTCCGGCGCGGCGCGCAGGATCGCCGTTACCGCCGCGGCGTCCCAGTTCCTGGCGGCCTCGAAGAGCGCGGTCTTGGAGGGAGGCTTCACCGGCGCATGATGCGCGCTCCGGCCCTTTCGTCCAAGGCCCTCGCGCCGGGGTCGATGCTTTGGCCGCGCCGGTCCGAACCCTCTTCGGGCACGGGCGTTCCCCTTTCAAGGAGGGTACGTCATGGCTCGCAGCATCATTCCCTTGGCTTTGGCGGCGTCGCTCGCGTTCGGCGCGGCGGCCGCATTGGCGCAATCCGGCGGAGGCGGCGGAAGCTCGGGCGGCGGCGGAAGCTCGGGCGGAGCGGCCGGCGGGGCCGCTTCCACCGGTGCCGCTGGCGCAGCCGGAACCGGCGCGACCGGGACTGCCGGTCCGGCGCCCGGCTCGGCGGCGGCGCCGTCCGGCTCGATCTCGCCCTCGACCGGGGATGTCTCCGCCGGCAGCACCATCCCGCGTGCCCGCACCGGCGCGTCCGACCTCGGCCTACCGCAGCCCGGGAGCGGCGCGGTCGGGACGACCGGCAGCCTCGGCTCCGGCGGGACCTCGTCCTCGACGGTCTCGCCCTCGACCACGAGCCGGCAGAACGAGCGCGACCGCTCCATCGACCGCGGCCTCCTCCAGGGCGGCGGCATCTGCCAGGGCTGCTAGCGCGCGGCCCCGCGCCGGCCGCACGCCTGCGCCGCGTAGGGCGCCCTTGCCGGCCGGCGGGCGGCGGGAGAACACTCGCGCGTAAAGAGCCGAGCGGGGAGGGAGCGCATGATCCTCGAGGTCGCGCAGATCGAGGTGAAGAGCGGCATGGAGGCGGCGTTCGAGGAGGGGGTGACGAAGGCCGCCCCGATCTTCCAGCGCGCCAGGGGCTGCAAGGGCATGGAGCTGCAGCGCTCGGTCGAGCACCCGGCGCGCTACCGCCTCTTCGTGCGCTGGCAGACGCTGGAGAACCACACGGTCGACTTCCGCGGCTCGGCCGACTTCCAGGAGTGGCGCAAGCTCGTCGGCGACTGCTTCGCGCGCCCGCCGGAGGTCGAGCACACGACCCTCGCCGTGCACGGCTTCGGACGGATCTGCGGGTAGCGGGGCCTGGCGCCGGCTCAGCGGCCGAGCAGGAGCCAGCAGGTCCCGGCGATCGGCGAGACGATGCCGATGAGGAACGGCAGCAGGTTCCGCGCCAAGTAGTCGCCCGCCACGGCCTCAACTCCTTGCATTTCAGGCAGGGACCAGCGTGCGCGCGAAAGGTTTCGTCAGCCTTTCCGAATCGTTGGGCCGACGGGTAAAATTTGAGGAAAGGTTAACTTAACGTCTACGCGGCGGCGGCGCGCTCGGCCTCGATCAGCACGTCGAGGGCGCGCCAGGGCTTCTGCATGTAGCGCGCCCCGCGCGGCAGCTCGCCCAGGCGGTCGCCCGGGTTGCCCGAAGTGACGAGCACCCGGATCCACGGCCAGTCGCGCTTGACGATGCGGGCGAGCTCGACCCCGTCCATGCGCCGCAGGCGGATGTCGGCGAAGAGGAGGGCGACCTCCTGGGCGTGGCGGCGCAGGTACGCGAGGGCCCCCTCGGCCGAGTCCTCCTCCACCACGTCGAGGTCGGTCTCCTCGATCAGGGCCGCCGCGAGGCTGCGCACGTCGGGATCGTCCTCGACGACGAGGGCGATGCGGGCCGTGCTCTCGGCGTGTCCCATGGCGGTCTCCTCCGGTCGGTGGGGGTACGCATCTCGCGGCCGGATCCCGGCCGGAACTCACAGGCCCAGCTACGCGGGCGCACGATCAGGGATGGCCTAGCGGCCCTCCCGCTCGATCCCTCAACCAAGCATAACCTGTCTGGGGCGCGCGGGGTTGCACCCGCGCAGCATTTTTTTGGCAATGCACCAATCAGTGCCGGTGCTCGTCCCCGCCTCGGGCCGCGATCGAGCGGACGGCGTAGTCGACCTCGACGGCGCCGGCCTTCTCGAACACCAGGGTGCCCTTCAGGGTGCGGCCCTCGGCGAGAGGCTCCTTCAGGTCCATGAACATGATGTGGAGGCCGCCGGGCTTGAGCTCGACCGCCGCGCCCGGCGCGATCTCCAGGCCCTTCTCGAGGGGGCGCATGCGGGCCACGTCCCCGGCCATGGACACCTCGTGGACCTCGAAGCGCCCGGCCTGCGCCAGCGTTCCGCCGACGAGCCGGTCGGGCTCCGCCCCCGTGTTGGTGATCCGCATGTAGCCGGCCGCGACCTTGGCGCCGCCCGGCGTCGCCCGCGACCACGGCGCCTCGATCACGAGGGCGCCGACCTTGTAGCGCGGGCCGGCGCTCGTCGCTTGCGCGGCGGCAGCCGCCGCGACCTTCACGGTCGGGGCGGGGGACTTGAGCTTGTGCGGGTCCTGCCCCTCGGCCGCGACCTCGACCCAGCGCTCGGCGCCGTTCTGGCATTCCTGGATGATCGGGAAGGGCAGCGTCCTGCCGGCCGCGTCGCCGGCGATGCGGGCCCGGAACACGAACTCGTCGTAGAAGGCGTCGGGCAGCTCGCCGCCGCTCCAGACGATCTCCTTCACCCCCTCGGCGACGGGCTTGCCGAAGAGGTCGTAGCTCTTAGCATAGGCGGCGCGGGTGACCGAAAGAGTCCAGCCGGCCTTCGGCATCGGCTTCACGTCGATCACGCCCTCCGGGATCTGGACGCGCAGCGTGCGCGTCGCCTCGCCCTTGCAGCCGTGCGGCACCCGCACGACGCCCTTGTAGGCGGCGTTCGCCGGCGCCTCCGTGGCCTCCAGAGTCGAGTGGGCGAGGGCTGGGATGGACAGGGACAGGAAGGCGGCCGCGCCGAGCGCGCCGCGAACGGTCTTCGAGTGCATGGGAGAGTATCCTCTTCGGGAGATCGGGCGAGACGTCGATCAGCCGAGGAGAGGCGGCGCCCGCGAGCCGAGGGGAAGGAACGAGGCCGGCGCGATAGCGAAGGCGGCGCGGGCCGGAAGGAGCCCCGCGCCGAGCGCCATCCGCGCCGGCGCGGCGGCGACCGGGGTCGCGGCGTTGCCGAGCGGAGCGGCGTGACAGGCGAGGAGGCAGCAGTCCTCGTGCGGGACCACGGGAGCGCCCGGAGCCGGCGCGCCGGTCTCTTGGGGAGCGCAGAGCCACCCGGCGTCCCCATGCCGGCCCGAAAGATGCGCCGCGCCGGCGGCGGCGGCGGCGAGGAGCGCCTGGAGGGCGAGCGCATAGGCCGCCACGACGGCAAGCGCCGCTCGGCTCCAGCGATGTCGGCGAGCCTGCATCGGGAACAGGATGAGCCTGCGGAAAGAGCGGGTCAACGGCATTCGGCAGTGGGCAATCGGCAGCCGGGAGGAATCTACTGCCGACTGCCCACTGCCGAATGCCCTCCCATCACCCGCTCCGCCTCTTGCTCGACGACCCGGTAGCAGCCGCAGGCACGGGCCTCGAGGCCGGGACGGTCGGTGACGGTGATGAGCCCCCGCCCGGCCCGGACGAGCTTCTCGCCTTCGAGCTCGTGCAGGGCGACGGTGACGCCGGCCCGGCGCACGCCGAGCATCAGGGCGAGGTACTCGTGGGTGAGCGGCACGCGGTCGTCGCTCATGCGGTCGTGGGAGAGGAGGAGCCAGCGCGCGAGGCGCTGCTCGATCGAGTGGCGCGCGTTGCAGGCGGCGGTCTGCGACGACAGGCAGTTGAACACGTGGGCGAAGTTGAGGAGAAGGCGGCGCAGCGACGGGCTCTCCTCCATGGCCCGCCGCAGCTCGGCCGAGGCGATCCGGTACCCGTGCCCGCCGACCTGCATCAGGGACTCGTGGATGCCCCGGTCGGTGCCGAGGACGATGGGCAGCCCGACGAGGCCCTCGCAGCCGGCAAGCCCGCATTCGACCGGGCGGTCGTGCCCGGTGACGGCGACGTCGGACGAGAGCCCCGCCTCCAGGAAATGGACGTACGGGATCGGCTCCTGCGGGCGCAGGAGGACGGTGCCCTGCGGCAGCTGCACGGGCTCGAGGTGCGGAGCCAAGCGTTCGAGATCGTGCGGCGCGAGCGCCGCAAGCAGGCGATTCTTGAACGGCGGCGACGCCGGGGCAGGACTCACGCTGGTATCCGGGAATGTACGCCACGGCAGGAACCGGACTCCTAAAAGGCTTCCGGCACTCCCGCAAGCAATCCGAGGCTGTTCGAAGCCGCCGGGCTGGGATTTTTGACGCGAAACCTTCGGGAAATCGGCCCGAACCGGCCCAAGGTGCACTAGCGTACGCTAGAAGACGCACTCCTCGAAGGCCGGCTCGACCGAGCCGCCCCAGGGGCCGCGGTACTTGTCCAGAAGCTCCTCGGCGGCGGTGCGGCCCCGGGCCACGATCGCGTCGAGAGGGTCGAGGAAGTGCGTCTCGTCGCGCCCGCCGGCGTCGAGGCGGGCGCGGCGGCTGAGGCCCGAGCGCGAGAAGGCGAGGACGTCGCGCGCCACGTCGCGCAACGTGCGGCCCGCGACCTGGGCGTTGAGGCCGAGGCGGGGCACGTCGGCGCGAAGCCGCTCGCGGTCCTCGGCGCTCCAGCCTTTCACGAGGTCCCAGGCGGCGTCGAGGGCGGCCTCGTCGTAGAGGAGCCCGACCCAGAAGGCCGAGAGCGCCGCGATCCGCTCAGGGGGGCCCACGTCGGCGCCGCGCATCTCGATGTAGCGCTTGAGCCGCACCTCCGGGAACAGCGTCGAGACGTGGTTCGCCCAATCCGAGCGGGTCGCGACCTCGCCCGGGAGCTGTTCGAGCTGGCCGGCGAGAAGATCGCGGAACGAGGCGCCGGCCACGTCATGATAGGTGTCGTCGCGCTTGACGAAGTACATCGGCACGTCGAGGGCCCAGTCGACGTAAGACTCGTAGCCGAAGCCGTCGTCGAAGGCCCTGGGCAGCATGCCGGCGCGCTGGTTGTCGGTGTCGCGCCAGATCTCGGAGCGCATGGAGAGGAAGCCGTTGGGGCGCCCTTCCGTGAACGGCGAGTTCGCGAAGAGCGCCGTCGCGACGGGCTGGAGCGCGAGGGAGACGCGCATCTTGCGCACCATGTCGGCTTCCGACGCGAAGTCGAGGTTCACCTGCACGGTCGCGGTGCGGAACATCATGTCGAGGCCGCGCGAGCCGACCTTGGGCATGTAGGCCCGCATGATGGCGTAGCGGCGCTTCGGCATGAACGGCGTCTCGGCCCGGCTCCACTTCGGGCTCATGCCGAGGGTCAGGAACCCCATGTCTAAGGGCCCGGCGACCCGCTTCACCTCGTCCATGTGCCGCGCGAACTCTTCCGCGGTCTCGTGGATCGTGGCGACCGGCGCGCCCGAGAGCTCGAACTGCCCGCCGGGCTCCAAGGAAATCGCGCCGCCGCCCTCCGCGTCGAACAGGCCGATGATGTTGTTGTGGTCGAGGATCGGCTCCCAGCCGGTCTCGGCCCGCAGGCCGTCGAGGAGCGCCCGGATGCCGGCCTCGCCCTCGTACGGCACCGGCGCGTGGCCGGCCCGGTAGAACGGGATCTTCTCGTGCTCGGTCCCGAGGCGCCAATCGTCGCTCGGCTTCTCGCCCGCGGCGATCCAGGCCACGAGCTCGTCGCGCGCGCCGATGGGAGTCGCATCGGAAACGTCGCGGGCCATGCGCTACCTCGTCCATGAGACGCGCTAGAACGGGCGCGCCAGGGTCCGGGCTACATATGGCCCCGGTCGCGGCCGTGCAATGCGTCGACGACCCGTGGGCGGACCCGCGGATACCGCCGCGGGCGGAACCGTGGATGGCCCGTGGGCGGACCCACGGTTGACAGCGGGCCGCGCCCGCTCCCATCACGGCCCGCGATGGCGGACGCGACCCTTGCCGAGACCCTGAACCGCGCCCCCGGCTGGCGGCGCTTCGGCATCGCCTTCGTGGTGGCGGCGGCCGCGACCGGGCTTGCGCTTGCCGCCTTCGTCGTGGCTCTCGATCCCTACGGGACGCGGGCAGGCCCCGGGCGGCGTCCGACGCCGATCATGGACCTCAACCAGCGCTTCATGTACCCGCAGATCGTGCGCAGCGGCCGCTTCGACGCCGCGCTCTTTGGCACCTCGACGATCCGCCTCATCGACCCGGCGGCCCTCGGCCCGCTGTTCAACGCGCGGTTCGCGAACCTCGGCCTCAACGCCGGCACGCCGTGGGAGCAGGTGCAGCTCGCGGACCTGTTCCTGCGCAACGTCGCACGCCCGAAGGCGATGGTCTTCGGTCTCGACCGGACCTGGTGCGCGCCCGACGCCGACCGCGAGCGCGTGACCTTCCGGACCTTCCCGGCCTGGCTCTACGACGAGCGCCGGCGCGGCAACGTCCTCGAGCTTCTCGACCTGAAGAGCCTCGAGATCGCCGCCCGCGTCGCGCTCAACCGCCTCGGCCTCATGCCGGAGCGCATCCGCCAGGACGGCTACGAGGTGTTCGTGCCGCCCGATGCGAAATACGACCTCGTCCGCGCCCGCACGCACCTCCAGGCGGTGCTGCCGCCGCAGCCGCCGCGGCCGGACGGCGGATTGAGCGCGGCCGAGCGGGCGGCGCTCCCGATGCCGGCGCTGCCGTGGCTCGACGCGCTTCTCGCCCGCATCCCGCGGGAGGCCGAGAAGATCCTGGTCTTCCCGCCGGTGCACGTGAACGCTCAAGTCCAGCCCGGCACCCGGGAGGCGGACGTGGAGGCGGAGTGCAAGGACCGCGTCGCCGCGATCGCCCGCCGGCACGGCGCGACCCTCGTCGACTTCCGCCGCCCCTCGCCCGTGACGCGCGAGGACTCGAACTACTGGGACCCGCTCCACTCCCGCGTCGGCATCGCGGCGCGGGTCGCCGCGGCGCTCAAGGAGGCGCAGGCTACGGGCGCCGAGCCGCCGGACGGGTTCTACCGGGTGCTGGCCCGCCCGGAGGCGCCAGCAATCGCGAAGCCGTGAAGGCGCGCGGACGAATGTTGCATCGCTGAAATATTCGGCGACATCATCGCGAAACGGGGCGAAGCTAGTGTCATCAATCGAAGGCCCCCCTTGAGACCCCCATCCCACCGGCCTTCCACCTCGACGCCCGGTCCTGCCGGGCGTCTTCTTTTGTGCTCTCGGTAGGGCGATAATCCCGAACCTGTCCCGGGAGGCCTGCGCCATGGACACAGCCAAGCTCGAGGAGCTGCGCCGCCGCTATACCGACGCCAAGGGCGGGGCGCTCTACGATCCCGAGTTCAAGCGGGTGTCGCTGACCCAGTTCCAGGGCGACCGGCGCAAGTGGCCGTTCATGGACCCGGCGACCTTCCTCTCCGCGCCCTACCGCCCGAACGCGGCCGCCGAGAGCTTCTCGGACCTCGACGTCGCCCTCGTCGGCGTGCCCATGGACCTCGGCGTCACGAACCGGGCCGGCGCCCGGCTCGGGCCTCGCGCCGTGCGCGGCGTCGAGCGCATCGGCCCCTACGAGCACGTGCTCAAATGCGTGCCGCTGAGCGAGGCGCGGGTCGCGGACGTCGGCGACGTGCCGATGCACAGCCGGTTCTCGCTGGAGCAGTGCCACGCCGACATCGAGGCGTACTTCGGCGCCATCCGCGCCGCCGGCGTGCGCACGCTCGCGGTCGGCGGCGACCACTCGATCAGCCTTCCGGTCCTCAAGGCGCTCGGCAGCGAGCGACCGCTGGGCATGATCCATATCGACGCCCACTGCGACACCTCGGGGGAGTACGAGGGCGCGAAGTTCCACCACGGTGGGCCGTTCCGGCAGGCGGTGCTCGAAGGCGTGCTCGACCCCGAGCGCACGGTCCAGATCGGCATCCGCGGCGCCGCCGAGTACCTCTGGGAGTTCTCCTACGACTCAGGCATGACGGTGATCCACGCGGAGGAGATCGAGCACCTCGGCATCCCGGCCGTGATCGAGCGCGCCCGAAAAATCGCGGGCGAGGGGCCGGCCTACCTCTCCTTCGACGTCGACAGCCTCGACCCCGCCTTCGCGCCGGGCACCGGCACGCCCGAGATCGGCGGCCTCACGACTCGCGAGGCCCTGGAACTCCTGCGCGGCCTTTCGGGCCTCGACATCGTCTCCGGCGACGTGGTCGAGGTCGCCCCGCAGTACGACGCCACCACCAACACGGCGCACGCAGCGGCGCAGATGCTGTTCACGATCCTGTGCCTGATGGTACGGGCGCCGTCGTTCTCCTCTCCCCGCGTGCGGGGAGAGGCCGACTCGCCGAAGGCGGGCGGGTGAGGGGCCGGGGGAGTACATTCCGGGCTCCTCGCGAACTCTCCTGGCCCTCACCCCAACCCCTCTCCCCGCAAGCGGAGAGAGGAGGCACGATGGAGGGGCTTGCCATCCCGGCGCCTCTCGCGGTTAGCTCACCCTACGGCAGCGCTTGGCTGCTCCGGCGGCGTCATGCCGCCCAAACCACGGGGAACCAGCGATGAAACTCATCAAGGTCTTGGGTCTTGCGATCCTCGGCGCCGTCCTCGCGACCGGCGCGTCGGCGCAGGGCAAGAAGTGGGAGACGGTCAAGATCGCAACCGAGGGCGCCTACGCGCCGTGGAACTTCTCGACCCCGCAAGGCAAGCTCGACGGCTTCGAGCCCGAGCTCGCCCAAGAGCTGTGCCGGCGCATGAACGTGAAGTGCGAGGTCGTGGCGCAGGACTGGGACGGCATCATCCCGGCGCTGAACGCCGGCAAGTACGACGCCATCATGGCCGGGATGAACATCACCCCGAAGCGCGAGGAGGTGATCCAGTTCTCCCGCGTCTACGCGGCGGGCCCGCACGGCTGGGGCGCCATGAAGGATTCGCCCCTCGCCAAGCTCGAGGGCACCGGCGAGATCGTCCACGTCGAGAAGGAGGCCGACAAGGCCCAGAAGATCATCGACGCCTGGAAGCCGATCCTGAAAGGCAAGGTCATCGGCGTGCAGGGCTCGACCACGAACTCGGCCTTCCTCGAGAAGTACCTCAAGGGGGTGATCGAGATCCGCGAGTACAAGACCACGGAGCAACACGACCTCGACCTCGCGGCCGGGCGCATCGACGGCATCTACGCGGCCCATTCCTCGATCGCGGCCACCATGGACAAGCCCGAGTTCAAGAACATGCAGATCGTCGGCGCCGGCATGGGCGGCGGCGTCCTCGGCGTCGGCGTCGCGGTCGGCCTGCGAAAGAGCGATGCGGATCTCAAGAAGCTGTTCGACGACGCCATCAACGCGGCGATCAAGGACGGCACGATCGAGAAGCTCACGTCGAAGTGGTTCAAGATCAAGATGATCCCGCAGGCTTGAGCCTGCTCCACAGGTGTCATGGCCGGGCTTGACCCGGCCATCCCGATGCGAAGGGCGCCTGCCGATCGGGATCGCCGGGTCAAGCCCGGCGATGACAAAGGGTGGCGTGACGGCCGGCTGGGGCGATGTCCTACTTCGAGCTGATGGGCTTCGGGCCGAAGGGCTGGGGCTGGCCGATGCTTCTGGCGGCCGGCATGACCGTCGCCGTGGCGTCCTGCGGCTTCCTCGCCGGCTCCGTCCTCGGCTCGCTCATCGCCTGGGCGAAGCTGTCGCGGAGCCGCATCCTCAGGGCGCTGGGCGACGGCTACACCACGGTGCTGCGCGGCATCCCGGACCTCCTCGTCATCTATCTCTTCTACTTCGGCGGCAGCGCGGTCTTGAGCCAGATCGCGCAATGGCTCGGCGGCGCCGGCGGCTTCGTCGGCGTGCCGGCCTTCGCGGTCGGCGCGCTCGCCATCGGGGTCATCTCGGCCGCCTATCAGGCCGAGGTTTTCAGGGGCGCCTACACGGCCCTCGCCCGCGGCGAGATCGAGGCCGCGAAGTCCGTCGGCATGCACACGTGGCTCCTGTTCCGGCGCATCGTCGCCCCGCAGGTGCTGCGCTACGCGATCCCCGGCCTCGGCAACGTCTGGCAGCTCGCGCTCAAGGAATCGGCGCTGATCTCGGTCACCGGCCTCGTCGAGCTCCTGCGCCAGTCGCAGATCGGCTCCGGCTCGACCTACAAGCCGTTCTCCTTCTACGTCACCGCGGCGATGCTCTACCTCGCGATCACCACGGTCTCGACCTGGGGCTTCCAGCGCGCCGAAGACTACTCCATGCGCGGCCTGAGGAGGGCGTGATGGACCTCGCCTTCATGGCCGAGACGTTCGTGAAGCTCCTCGAAGGGGTGCCGCTGACCCTCAAGCTCGCCTTCAGCTCGGTCGCGCTCGGCGCCGTGCTCGCGATGCTCTTGGCGCTCATGCGGATGTCCGGCATAGCGCCCCTCGACTGGTTCGCGCGGCTCTACGTCTTCGTCTTCCGCGGCACGCCGCTCCTCGTGCAGGTGTTTCTGATCTACTACGGCCTCGGCCAGTTCCGCCCGGCGCTGCAGGAGCTCGGCCTCTGGTGGTTTTTTCGGGAGCCCTACTGGTGCGCGCTCACCGCGCTGACGCTGAACACCGCGGCCTACGCCGGCGAGATCATCCGCGGCGGCTTGCAGTCGGTGCCGCACGCGCAGGTCGAGGCGGCGCGGGCCTGCGGCATGTCGCGGTTCCTGCTGTTCCGCCGCATCGTCTTCCCGATCGCGCTGCGCCAAGCGCTGCCCGGCTACGGCAGCGAGGTGATCCTGATGATCAAGGCGACCTCCCTGGCCTCGATCATCACCATGATGGAGGTGACCGGCATCGCCCACAAATTGATCTCGCAGACCTTCAGGGCGGTCGAGATCTTCGTCTGCGCCGGGGCCATCTACCTTATCCTGAACTTCCTGGTGACGCGGGCGATCCAACTCCTCGAATGGTGGCTGTCGCCGCACCTGCGCCAGCCGCCGGAGGTGCTGCCCCGGGCCGAGGAGGCGCACGCGTGACGACTCCCGCCCCGCCCGCCGTGGCGATCCGCGACTTGCGCAAGCGCTTCGGGGCGCTGGAGGTGCTGAAGGGCGTGTCGCTCAGCGCCGCGGACGGAGAGGTGATCTCGATCCTCGGCGCGTCCGGCTCCGGCAAATCCACGATGCTCCGCTGCATCAACATGCTGGAAATCCCGGACGGGGGCGAGGTCGCGATCGGCGGCGAGGTCATCGCCCTGAAGCCGGACCGGCGCGGGCGGATGTGCCCGGCCGACCGCGCCCAGGTCGACCGCATCCGCTCGAAGGTCGCGATGGTGTTCCAGAGCTTCAACCTGTGGTCCCACATGACGGTCCTGGAGAACGTCATCGAGGCGCCGGTGCACGTGCAGAAGAGACCGAAAGCCGAAGCCGTCGCCGAGGCCGAGGGGCTCCTCGCCAAGGTCGGCATCGCCGACAAGCGCGACCACTATCCGGCGCACCTCTCGGGCGGCCAGCAGCAGCGGGCCGCGATCGCCCGGGCGCTTGCCATGCACCCGCAGGTGCTCCTCTTCGACGAGCCGACCTCGGCCCTCGACCCCGAGCTCGTCGGCGAGGTGCTCCGCGTCATGCGCGCGCTCGCCGAGGAGGGCCGCACCATGCTGGTCGTGACCCACGAGATGGGCTTCGCCCGCGACGTGTCCTCCCGCGTCGTGTTCCTGCACCAGGGCGTCGTCGAGGAGGAGGGGCCGCCGGCCGAGGTATTCGGCGCCCCGCGCTCGGAGCGCTTCCGCCAATTCATCTCCAGCGGACGCTGAGCCGATTCCCTCCCGAAGCAGCCAGCAGCCCGCTTTATAATAAAAATTTTCCTGTAATCCTGAATTTTTTCTTGACAATCCCTCCGGCCTGTGCTTGCTTGTGCGTGTCCCGTCCACCCGAGGGGCGCGCTCGCGAGGCGTCGTGACGTGGGGCGGGACCGGTGCCGCGCCGGGGGACAACGCTTGACCCCGGTCCGGGCGCCGCGCGAGGGACCACGCCGCGGACGGC
>DASVVU010000009.1:0-23428 GCA_036386395.1 Beijerinckiaceae bacterium
TGTCTTCGGGCCCTCCCGTCTTAGCTCCTTGCGGAGCCTTGCCGAAAGAAGCCCTGCAGTCGAAGCGGCCGCCCGAGTCGGACGCACACCGAGCGCCCGCCGCGGGACCGCCTCCCCTCCGCATCGCGACCCGGTGCGCACGCGGCTCCCTCGCCGGAGGGGAGTGGCGGCAGAGGAGCACGGAACCAGAACAGTGTCAAGGATTATTTTCTGGAACGCCGATGCAGATCGCCTCTCCGGTCCGGAGACCTTCTGCGAAGGAGCGCCTTACGCCCGAGCCGGCCTCTCCCCGCTTGCTGGGAGAGGGAAGTGGTCAGCGCCGATGTTTCTCCGATCGGAACGTGCTCAGATTTGAAACCCGCACAGGCGCCCGGCCAAGCCCTCGATCACCTCCGCGCCCACGTTGCCGAAGGCGAGGCGTAGGTGCGTGTCCTGCCCCGGGCCGAACCAGCTTCCGGGCAGGCCGAGGACGCCACGCTCGACGACGAGCGCCTCGGCAACCGCCGATGCTGTCATGCCCTCGAACGGATGGCGCACGTAGGCGAAGTAGGCGCCGACGGAATCGACGCTCCACTCCGGGCTCTGCCCGAGCGCACGCCTGAAAGCTTCTGCGCGGCGGTGCATCTCTACACGGTTTTCTTCCCGCCACTCGGCGAGCGCGCCGATGCCCCAGGCGGCGGCGCGCTGGCCGGCGCGGGGCGGGCAGATCTGGACGCAGTCGAGGATCTTCGAAAGCTCCCCGATCACGGGCCCGTCGGCGACGACGGCGCCGAGGCGGTAGCCCGGGATGCAGTAGGCCTTGGAGAAGCTGTAGAGCTGGATGACGTGGCTTCGCCAGTCGCCCGCGAAGAGGCCGTGCGCGTGCTGAAGCGTCGGCGGGAGAAAGTCGCGATAAGTCTCGTCGACGACGAGCCACAGCCCCCGCCGGCGGCACAGGTCCGCGAAGGCGTGGATGACGCGCTCCGGATAGACCGCCCCGGTCGGGTTGTTGGGGGTGACGAGGACGATGGCTTTCGTGCGCGCGTCGATCAGGTCCGCCGCCGCCTCCGGATCGGGCACGAAGCCGGCCTCGGGATTGCAGGGCAGCGCGCGCGCCTCGACGCCGAGCATCCGCGCCGTCATGGCGTGGTTGAAGTACCAGGGCGAAGGCAGGAGCACCGCGTCGCCGGCCTTGGCGAGGAGCATCAGCACGGCGACGAAGGCCATGTTGCAGCCCGCCGTCACCGCGACGTCGGCGGGACGAATATCGCCGCCGTAGAGCGCCGCGACGTGCGCGGCGTAGGCCTCGCGGAGATCCGCATCGCCGACGATCGGGCCGTAGCACGTGGCGTCCACCGCGCCCGCCGCCTCCACGAGGCGCGCCATGAAGTCGGGATGCGGCGGATGGCCGGGCACGGCTTGCGACATGTTGACGAGCGGCCCGAGCGCGCCGCCGTAGCGCGCCGCCCACTGCTGCGCCTCCGGGATCGGCGGCGAGCCGGTGTCGGCGACGAGCGGGTTGACCGCAGGCGCAGGCGCGGCGGGCGCGGAGGCGTCCATCAGTCGAACGAGAGCTGGACTTTTAGGGCCTTGGAGCGGTCGGCCGCGTGCTCGAAGGCCTTCACGGCGTCGCGCACCGGCATCACGTCGGTCAGCAGCGGCGAGGGGTCGATGCGGCCCGACGCGATGGCGTCGACGGCCCAGGCGAACTCGCGGTCGAAGCGGAAGGTGCCGCGCAGCTCCACCTCCTTCGCGACGACGACGTTGAGCATCAGGCTCGCCTCGCCGCCGATGCCGATCAGCACCACGACGGCGGCGGGGCGCACGCAGGCGATGCCCTGGCGCAGCGCCACGGGGTTGCCCGAGGCCTCGAACATCACGTCGAAGAAACCCTTGTCGACGTGGAAGCGCTCCATGGCCGCGCCGTCCGTCGCGACGTTGACGGCCTCGTCCGCCCCGATCTTGCGGGCGAGCGAAAGCGGCGCGTCGGCCACGTCGGTGATGACGACCTCGGCCGCGCCGGCGCTGCGCGCCGCGAGCAGCGTCAGCATGCCGATGGGGCCGGCGCCGGTGATCAAGACCTTCCTGCCCAGCAGCGGCCCGGCGCGGTTCACCGCGTGCAGGCACACCGCGAGCGGCTCGCCGAAAGCGGCCTTCTCCAGGGGAAGATCGGCCGGCACCGGCACGCACTGGCGCTCCTCGGCGACGAGGCGCTGACGGAAGCCGCCCTGCACGTGGGGGAAGCGCATGGCGCTGCCGTAGAACAGCATGTTCAGGCAGTGCCGCGGCAGCCCTTCGAGGCAGTAGCGGCAGGCGCTGCAGGGCCGGCTCGGGTCGACCGCGACCTTGTCGCCGGGGCGCACCCTTCGGACCGCCTCGCCGACGGCCGTCACCGTGCCGGCGACCTCGTGGCCGAGCACCATCGGCTCCTTGATGCGCACCGTGCCGAAGCCGCCGTCCTGGTAATAGTGCAGGTCCGAGCCGCAGATCCCGCCCGCGCCCACGCGCACCTCCACGTCCGTGGGCCCAAGCGCCGGCACCTCCACCGTCTCGAGCCTCAGGTCGCGGGGCGCATGGACGACGACGGCGAGCGACATGGAGGCGGCTCCCTTGCTCATCATCGCTTAAGGCTCGCCGCGTCCGGCGGCAACAGACCGCTTTCTTTCCATAACGGGGCGCTTCGTGACCCACTGTGTCCCCGGCGAGCCGTAGCGGAGCGAAGGCGAGGGAAGGGGACCCAGAACTCTCAGGTCCGTTGCGCCGCAAGAGCCCTGGATCCCCTTTCCGGCGCTTCGCGCCGCCGGGGATGACAGTGGAACGCTCGACAAGATCGAGACGGGTTGTACAAGCGTGTCTCCTTACATGGAGGCTCCCCAATGCCCGGCCCGTCCTTCGACCTTTCCGGAAGAACCGCCCTCGTGACCGGCGGCGGCTCGGGGCTCGGGCTCGCCATGGCGGAGGGGCTGGCCGCCGCGGGGGCGCGGGTCGTCATCGTCGGGCGGGACCGGGGTAAGCTCGACGCGGCCGCCAAGACGATCGGCGCGGCGGGGGTCGCTCCGTGCGACCTCCTCGACCGCGCCGCCATCGCTCCGCTCGTCGAGGGCATCGAGCGCGGGCACGGCCCTGTAGAAATCCTCGTCAACAACGCCGGCATCCAACACCGGGCGCCGGTGCAGGATTTTCCGGCCGAGGCCTGGGACCGGATGATCGCGACGCACCTCTCGGCGCCGTTCTTCCTGGCGCAACTGGTGGCGCGCGGGATGATCGAGCGGAAGCGCGGCAAGATCATCAACACGCTCTCGGTCACCTCCGAGCTCGGGCGCCCGACCATCGTGCCCTACACGGCCGCGAAGGGCGGGCTTCGCATGCTGACGCGCGGGCTCGCGGTCGAGCTCGGCCCGCACAACGTCCAGGTCAACGGCATCGCCCCCGGCTACTTCACGACCGAGATGAACCGCGCCCTCATCGACAATCCGGAGTTCGACGCCTGGGTGAAGAAGCGCACCCCGGCCGGGCGCTGGGGCGACCCCTCGGAGCTTGCCGGCGCCGCCGTCTTCCTCGCCTCGCCCGCGGCTGACTACGTGACCGGGCAGGTGATCTTCGTCGATGGGGGATTCACGGCGTCGATGTGAGCGCCCGCTGTCTTGGCAAACACAACTCCCCTCATGCTGAGGTGCCGCCGCGCAGCGGCGGCCTCGAAGCACGCACCAGCGGTTGGGCGCTGCAACAGGCAGCGTGCGTCCTTCGAGGCTCGCTCCGCTCGCACCTCAGGATGAGGGGCTTGGGAGAGGCCCGACGGCCGAGCGTTGACATCCCCTGCCCTGCCCGCCATGCCGCCCGCATGGCACAGGCCCGCCTGCTCCACCACCGCACCGGCACGCTGACGCTTGGCGAGCGCACGCTCATTATGGGCGTCGTCAACGTGACGCCGGATTCCTTCTCGGATGGCGGCGTGCATTTCCGGCCGGAGGACGCGATAGCGGCGGCGCTGCGGATGGCGGCGGAAGGGGCTGACATCCTGGACGTCGGCGGGGAATCGACGCGGCCGGGCTATGTCCCGATTTCGGCGGATGAAGAATGGGCGCGGGTGCGGCCCTTGCTGGAACGGCTGGCGCAAGCCGAGGGCCTGCCACCAGTCTCCATCGACACCACGAAGGCCGCGGTCGCGCGCCGCGCGCTCACGGCCGGCGCTTCGATCGTCAACGACATCTGGGGATTCCAGCGCGATCCGGACCTCGCGCACGTCGTGGCGGAGGCCGGCGCCGCCGCCGTCCTGATGCACAACCGCGAAAGCCTCGACGGGTCGCTCGACATCGTCGAGGACATGCTGCGCTTCTTCGAGCGCTCGCTCGCGATCGCGCGCGGCGCGGGCCTCTCCGACGACCGCGTCGTGCTCGACCCCGGCATCGGCTTCGGCAAGACTCTTGCGCAGCAGTTCCAGGCCATCGTCGGGCTGCCGCGGCTGAAGAGCCTCGGCTTCCCGGTGCTGCTCGGCGTGTCCAGAAAGTCGTTCATCGGGCGCCTGTTCGATCCGCCGCCGCCCGCGGCCGGGCGGCTCCCCGGCACCATCGCGGCGAACGCGTTCGGCGTTCTCGCCGGCGCCGACATCGTCCGCGTGCACGACGTCGCCGCGCACGTGCAGGCGCTGCGCGTGCTCGGCGAACTGCGGAGGGCCGCGTGAGCGACCGGATCCTCCTGCGCGACATCCAGGTCTTCGCCCGCCACGGGGTCATGCCCGAGGAGGCGCGCCTCGGCCAGCGCTTCGCCGTCGACGTGACGGCACATCTCGACCTCAGGCCCGCGGGCGGGAGCGACGACCTTCGAAAAACCGTCGATTACGACGCGCTGACGCGGCTCGTCGTCGAGACGTTCACGGTGCGGCGCTTCGCGCTCATCGAGGCCGCCGCTGAGGCGGTCGCGCAGGCGATCCTTGCGGCCTTTCCGACGGTCGAGAAGGTCGAGGTCGAGGTGCGCAAGCCCTCAGCGCCCATCGACGCGGTGTTCGCCTCCGTCGGCGTCGCCGTGGAGCGCAGCCGCGGTGCCTGAGGTGCTGCTCGGATTGGGCGGCAACCTCGGCAACCCTGCGGCTGCCATAGCGGCGGCGCTCGCCCGGCTCGACGCCGCGGGCGTGCGCGTCGCGCGCCGCTCGCATTTCTACCGCACCGCGCCCTGGGGCATGACCGACCAGCCCGATTTCCTGAACCTCTGCGCCGCCGCCGAGACGGCGCTTTCGCCGCGCGCGTTGTTGAACCTCGTCCAGCAGGTCGAGGCGGAGCTCGGGCGCGAGCCGGGCGAGCGCTGGGGTCCGCGCGTCATCGACATCGATATTCTTACCTATGGCGACGCCGCCGTGGACGAGCCGGACCTGACGATCCCCCATCTGCGCCTGACCGAGCGCGCCTTCGTGCTCGTGCCGCTGGAGGAGATCGCGCCGGAGGCGTTGGTCGCGGGGCGGACGGTGAGGGAGTGGGCCGCGGCGGTGGACCGGAACGGGGTTACGCGGCTCGCTGCCTCCACTGTCGTCCCCGGCCGAACGCAGCCGAAGGCGAGGTGAGGGGAACGGGACCCACGCCGGGGCCGCGCGCGAAGCCGGGAATTGGGTCCCCTTCCCTCGCCTCCGCTCCGCTTCGGCTCGCCGGGGACGACGGTGGAGGCGCGGAGCGCAGCGACGCCTACGGGCACGCCCCGAGCTGGCGCGCGCAGACCTTCTCGACCCAGCCCGTCCCGAGCCCGGTCTCGGCCTCGACCCAAGACCCGCGGCAGCTCAACAGGCGCTTGACCGCGATGCCGTCGGGGCCGAAGGCGACGCGGCGTCCGCCGGGCTCGCTGCGGAAGCCCGAGAGCGCCGCGACGGTCGCGGCCTCGCGCGAGGGCGCGCTTTTAAGCTCCTTCGCGGCGATCAGCGCCTTGACGCCGGAGGCCGGCACCCAGCCGGTCGCGCGAGCGACCCGGCGCGGCACGGGCACGCCCTGGACCTCGTCGGAGTAGCCGGCCTCGGAGATGCGGAACCAGCCGTCGCGGAACCCCGTGACCGTCACCGTCACGGAGACCTCGTCGAGCCCCATGCCGACGGGCGGAGGCAGGCGCGCGACGGGGATCGCGGCCGGGTCGGGCGTCGCGCGAAGCGGCTGGCCCTTCTCGTCGAGATCGTTCGACCAGCCCTCGAAGCGGCACTCGACGGTGCCGTCCGCGCGCGGCCCTTGGGCCGGGGCCTCGCCGCCGAGCGCCAAGAGCGCCAAGAGCGCCATCGCCAGGAACCACGGCCGCATCGTCACCTCCCTGCCAACTCGACAGTGGCGTAACATGAAAAGCTGTTGCAAGACGGCGGCGTATTGTGCCGTGGATCGGGATGATGGACGACCTCCCCCTCGCCGCCGAGTTCCCCGCTGCTGACCGCGAGGCGTGGCTGAAGCGCGTCGAGGGCGTGCTCAAGGGGACGGAATTCGACAAGAAGCTCGTCGCCCGCACCTACGACGACATCCGCATCGAGCCACTCTACGACAAGGCCGCGCCCGCGCCGCAGTTCGGCCGCGCCGCCGCTCCATGGCGCATCGCGCAGCGCATGGACCATCCCGACCCTGCCGCCGCGAATGCCCTCGCCCTCGCCGACCTCGGCGGCGGCGCGGATTGCCTCGTCTTCTCCTATGCGGGCGCGCCGGCGGCGCGCGGCTTCGGCGTGCGGGCCGAGACGGCCGAGGACCTCGACCGGGCGCTCGCGGGCGTGATGCTCGACCTCGTGGCGGTGCGGATCGAGACCGCGCCGTTCGCAGGCCGCGCCGCGGCCGAGCAGTGGATGGCGCTCATCAAGCGCCGCGGCCTCGACCCCGCAAAGCTCGACATCGACTTCGGCCTCGACCCGATCGGCGACATGGCCCGCACCGGCCGCCCGCCCCTGCCCTACGCGGACCTCGCCGCCCGCATGGCCGGTACCGCCCGCGCCCTGCGCGACGCCGGCTTCGCGAGCCGTATCGTCCGCGTCGATGCGCGCGCCTGGCACGAGGCCGGCGCCGGCGAGGCGCAGGAGCTCGCCGCGGCGCTCGCAACCGGCGTCGCTTATCTTCGCGCGCTGGAGGACGCCGGCTTCCCGCTGGAGGAGGCCCGCGAGGCCCTCTCCTTCCTCCTCGTCGCGGACTCGGACGAGTTCCTGACGGTCGGAAAGTTCCGGGCGCTGCGGCGCCTGTGGGCGCGGGTCGAGGAGGCCTGCGGACTCGAGCCCCGGCCGGTCCACCTCCAGGCCGAGACCGCGTGGCGGACGGCGACCCGGCGCGACCCGTGGGTGAACCTCCTGCGCGGCACGATCGCGGCCTTCTCGGCCGGGGTCGGCGGGGCGGATTCCGTGACGGTGCTGCCGTTCACGGCGGCGCTCGGCCTCCCCGACGCCTTCGCCCGGCGCCTGGCGCGCAACACGCAGCTCATCCTGCTGGAGGAATCGAACCTCTGGCGCGTCGCCGACCCCGCCGTCGGCAGTGGCGGCTTCGAGGCGCTGACAGATGCACTCTGCGAAAAGGCCTGGGGGCTGTTCCAGGAGATCGAGGGCGAGGGCGGAATCGCGCAAAGCCTCAAGGCCGGCGCACTCCAGGCCCGCGTCGCCACTGTCCGCACCGCGCGCGAGAAGGCCGCCGCCACCCGCCGCGACCCGCTCACCGGCACGAGCGAGTTCCCGCACCTCGCCGAGGCGGAGGTCAAGGTGCTGATGCCCAGCCCCTCCCAGGGGGACAACCTCTCCCATGGGGAGAGGTCGAGTCCGCGAAGCGGACCGGGTGAGGGGAGCGCTCTATCCGGTGAGACCGTAACCCCTCACCCGCTCGCCTTCGGCGAGTCGGCCTCTCCCTCCGGGAGAGGAGGTCCCTCTGGGAGAGGCGTTTTCCCGCCCCTCCCCTCCCGCCGCTTGGCCGAGCCTTACGAGCGCCTGCGCGACGCCTCCGACGCGCGGCTTGCCCAAACCGGCGCACGCCCCAAGGTTTTCCTCGCGAACCTCGGCCCGGCCGCGGCCTTCACGGCCCGGGCCGCCTTCGCGAAGAGCTTCTTCGAGGCCGGCGGCGTCGAGGCTGTGACGAACGACGGCTTCGCCGATCCGCAAGCCGCGGCCGCCGCTTGGCGGGCCTCGGGCGCCGAGGCCTCCTGCCTGTGCTCGTCGGACGAGACCTACGCGCTCCACGCCGCCGGCACGGCCAAGGCCCTGAAGGCGGCGGGCTGCCGGCGCGTGCTTCTCGCCGGACGCCCGGGCGAGCGCGAGACGGAGCTCCACGAGGCGGGCGTGGACGATTTCATCTTCGCCGGCGGCGATGTCCTGTCGAGCCTGCAAAGCTTCTACGAAGAAGAACCATAGAAGAAACTGCTCGATAGCGCCAAGCTTTCAAAAAATTCAGCCGCGGCATCGGTTTCCTACTTCGGTCAAGCTTGAAGTCCGGCCTGTTGCGCCGCATATACCCTGTACCACGGCAGCGATAATTCGAACCCAATTTCGCCACCGCGGGCGATCACACAATTCAGCAACAACCAGGCCGGCCGTACCCTCGCCCGTTCGGGCCTGCGCGCGCCGGCAATGCACGGGAGCTAGGGATGAGGGCAATCGCGACGGCGGTTCTTTTCGGCGTGGGCGTTTTCGGTACGGCCGCGCAGGCGGCCCCGACGGACGGCCGCTGGGCGGTCCGGATGGTCACCGACTCGGGCGTCTGCGACAAGAGCTACGATTACGTTATCGCGGTCGAGGACGGCCGGGTGCGCTACATCCCGCAGGACAGCGACGCGCCGCCGTCGGTCTCGGGCCATGTCTCGCCTTCGGGCGCCGTCAACCTCGATATCCGCAAAGGGATCGCCCGGGTCGGCGCGACCGGCAGCCTCGCGGGCAGCGCGGGCTCGGGCAGCTGGAAGCTCGGTATCCTGTGCTCCGGCCGCTGGACGGCCCAGAAGCGCGGCCCGGTCCAGGCCTCGCGCTGATCCCGGTAAGCTCGGCCTTGCAACCGCGCGCGGTCTCGTTAGTTCTTCTCCGGTCAGGAGAGGAACCGCAAGCATGAGGCAGATTTCCTTCGCGGCGGCGGCCTTCGCCGCCGTCGTCGTGTCCGGCGCGGCGCAGGCGCAGGGGAACAAGTTCGACGGCAACTGGAGCGTCGAGGTCATCACCGAGAAGGGCGAGTGCGACAAGGCCTACCGCTGGCCGGTCATCGTCCAGAACGGCCGCGCCCGCTACGGCGGCCCCGAGAACTTCAACGTCTCGGGCCAGATCTCGGCGAACGGCGCCGTCTCCGGCGTGATCTCCCGCGGCCAGGACCGGGCGAACGTCAAGGGCCGGGTTGGCTCGAACGGCTGGGGCCAGGGCACCTGGACCGCGGTCGCCGGCTCCCGCTCGTGCTCCGGACGCTGGAACGCGGAGAAGCGGGGCTGAGGTGCGCGCCCTCCTCATCGGACTGCTGACGAGCGCCGCGCTCGCCGGGACCGCCCCGGCGAGCCAGCCGTCCGGCAAGTTCGACGGGTCCTGGGGCATCCAGGTGCTGACCGAGCGCGGCGCCTGCGACCCGGTCTACCGCTACTACGTCGTGATCGCCGGCGGCGCCGTGCACGTGAAGTCGATGATGGGCGAGGTCGCACCGGAGCCGTCCGGCCGCATCGCCCCGGGCGGCCGCATCGACACCCGTCTCGGCGCCGCCGACGACCCCGTCGGCATTCGCGGGCAGCTCGAAGGGACGGCAGGCAGCGGCCGCTGGACGGCGCCGGCGCGGGGATGCGCCGGGCGATGGGTGGCGGAGCGGCGGGGGTAGGCCCGAACAGAGCAGGGTGACAGCTCGAAGAGAAATCATCCACTCTAAGCGCGTCGCGCACGCTTCGGGGTCGTCTCGCGATCCGCTGCCAGCGCCTCCTGCACGGCCGCCGGCGCGCGCGCAATGACGAGGAGGTAGGCGCGTGCCGAGGTGTCCGGGCGCGAGCGGCCCTGCTCCCAGTCGCGCAGGGTCTGGATCGGAAAGCCGAACGCACCGGCGAAGCGCTGCTGCGTCATGCCGAGCCTCTCCCGGATCGCCTTGACCTCGATGTCCGGCGGGACATGGACCCGGTAGGCGGCAGGGTCCGCCTCGCCGCGCGCGATCGCGACGGCTTCCCGCGCGGATCGGATCAGGTCGTCCCCAAGTCTCGTCATGGCTCAGCGTCCTTGTCGCAGCTGCCGGACCTTGGCCCGCACGCCCGCCCGATAAGCCTCCGCCAGCGTGCCGAGAATCGTGCGCAGCTCGTTCCGCTCGGCTTGGCTGAGATCCGCCCGCTGCCCCTTGGAGACGAGGGCAAGCAGGAACACCGGCACCGCCGCCCCGGACGGTAATAGGTAATGATCCGGTATCCGCCTGATTTGCCCTTGCCTTTGCCGCCAACCCGCAGCTTGCGCGCGCCGCCCGTGCCGGGGATCAGGTCGCCGGCTTGCGGATCGCGCGCCACGGCCTCGCAGATCGCCGCCAGCTCCGCGTCATCAATGCCGGCCGCCTTCGCGTGAGCGAGGAAGGTCGGCGTCTGGATGACCGTATGCACCGGAGAAGAATGTACTGGCAGCCGGTAGCGGGCGTCAAGCGGATTTCCTGGTCCGCTCCCATGTGAGACGGCCAGCGGAATGGTCCGTCGATCGCAATGGAACCTCCATGTCGGCGGGGCCGGCAATCCGCACCGCGGGCTAGCACAGCTCCTCCGGCTCGTTCACCCAGCACACCATGACGTAGCTGATGACGAGGAGCAGGAACCAGGAACCGAGCTTGCCGATGCCGACGAAGGCCCAGCCCTTGAGCTGGTTCGGATAGAGCCACGCGCCGGTGAAGGTGCCGACGTTCTCGGCGATCCAGATGAACAGCGAATTGAGGAAGCAGGCGAGGAGGAGCGGCATCGCGCGGCGTCTGCGCCACGGCTTGTAGGAGATCCACGTCCGCCCGAAGAGCAGCGCCGCAAGGGCGAACAGCCCGAGCCGCAGGTCCGGCCCGTAGTGGTGGGCGAAGAAGTTCGCGTAGATGCCGGCCGCGAGGAGCGCCGTCGCCCAGAGCGGCGGGTGGCGCGCGAAGCGGAAGTCGAACAGGCGCCAGACGCGGGCGATGTAGCTGCCGACGGCGGCGTACATGAACCCCGTAAACAGGGGCACGCCGCCGATCCGCAACAGGCTCGGCTCGGGATAGATCCAGGAGCCGACGGCGGTCTTGAACACCTCCATGGCGGTGCCGACCAGGTGGAAGAGCAGGATGACCTTCGCCTCCTCGAAGGTCTCGAGGCGGAAGACGAGGAGCGCCGCCTGGATCGCCACCGCGGCGATGACGAGGAAGTCGTAGCGGGCGAGCGCCGCGCCCTTCGGGTAGAGAAAGTGCGTCCCGATCAGCAGCGCCACCATGAGACCGCCGAACAGGCACGCCCACGCCTGCTTCACGCCGAAGCGGAGGAACTCGTAAAGGGCGGCGGCGAAAGCGCCTCGCGCCTCGAAGCGGCGCCCGAGTCGCTCCTCCGCCTCGACGAAGCACGCGAGCGGCGGCCACAGCCGCGCGGCGCTGTCCGGGTTCGGGCGGGCGGCGGAGGAGCATCGAATCGGTGCGAAGGATCGAATGACGGCGTGGCAGGTTGACCCCGGAAGCGGTAAAATCAACTGAACGACCCTGACCCCTATGGCCTTCGACCTCGACCTCCGCTTCGATCTCAAGAGGCTTTCGGACGAGGAGCTTGTCGCAAGGCTGGAGGCGGCTTTCGCGGAACGGGAGGCGATCCGCCCTTCTCCGCTCACAATATGGTACAACGACAGGCACAGGGGACTTATCAGCCATCCGGCCGTCTATCGCCTGAACTGTTTTCTGAGCCAGTGCTCCACCTTCGAGACCATCCTTTTCCTCCTCGTGCCATTCCTGCTCGTCAGGCGTATCCGGCGGTGGCTCTTGGACGATCCGGAGGCTCGCATCTATCTCCTGAATTGTGAGATACTGGACCTCAACGACGAGGTCGCGAGGCGCGTGAAGGCGCGGCGAGGTGTGGCGGCATGACCCGCATTCCGGATTTCTCGACGGTGACCTTCGCCCCCTCTCGCGTTCAGGGAGAGGGCGGACTCGGCCACACGGCCGAGCCGGGAGAGGGACACCTCTCCCGCTTGCGGGAGAGGTCGAGTCGGCGCGTCGGCGCCGACCGGGTGAGAGCCGACCCTCTCCCCGCTCGCGCCTCCGGCGCGAGTCGGCCCTCTCCCTTGAAGGGAGAGGGCGAGCCGTGGCTCACGCCCGAAGGCATCCCGGTGAAGCCGCATTACGGGCCGGAAGACCGCGCCGGCCTCGACTTCCTCGACACCTACCCGGGGCTGCCGCCGTTCCTGCGCGGCCCCTATCCCACCATGTACGTGACGCAGCCGTGGACGGTGCGCCAGTATGCCGGGTTCTCGACGGCGGAGGATTCGAACGCCTTCTACAGGCGCAACCTCGCGGCCGGGCAGAAGGGCCTCTCGGTCGCCTTCGACCTCGCGACGCACCGGGGCTACGATAGCGACCATCCGCGCGTGTCCGGCGACGTCGGCATGGCGGGCGTCGCGATCGATTCGATCTACGACATGCGCACGCTGTTTTCCGGCATCCCGCTCGACCGGATGAGCGTGTCGATGACCATGAACGGCGCAGTGCTGCCGGTCCTCGCGCTCTACATCGTGGCGGCGGAAGAGCAGGGCGTGCCGCCCGAGAAGCTCTCGGGCACGATCCAGAACGACATCCTCAAGGAGTTCATGGTCCGCAACACCTACATCTATCCGCCTAGCGGTTCGATGCGGATCGTCGGCGACATCTTCGCCTACACCTCCGAGCGGATGCCGAAGTTCAACTCGATCTCGATCTCCGGCTACCACATGCAGGAGGCCGGGGCGACGCAGGACCTCGAGCTCGCCTACACGCTCGCCGACGGGGTCGAGTACATCCGGGCCGGGCTTGCCGCCGGCCTCGACGTCGACCGCTTCGCGCCGCGCCTGTCGTTCTTCTGGGCGATCGGCATGAACTTCTTCATGGAGGTCGCGAAGCTCAGGGCCGCGCGGCTCTTATGGGCGAAGCTCGTCAAGCAGTTCGAGCCGAAGAGCGAAAAATCGCTGCCGCTGCGCACCCACTGCCAGACCTCGGGCTGGTCGCTGACCGCCCAGGACGTGTTCAACAACGTCGCCCGCACCATGATCGAGGCCATGGCGGCGACGCAGGGCGGCACGCAGTCGCTGCACACCAATGCCCTCGACGAGGCTCTGGCCCTCCCGACCGACTTCTCGGCCCGCATCGCCCGCAACACCCAGCTCCTCTTGCAGCAGGAGAGCGGCACCACCCGGGTCATCGACCCGTGGGGCGGCTCGTTCTACGTCGAGCGCCTCACCGCGGACCTCGCGGCCAAGGCCTGGGGCCACATCCAGGAGGTCGAGGCGCTCGGCGGAATGGCGAAGGCGATCGAGGCCGGCATCCCGAAGCTGCGCATCGAGGAGGCTGCGGCGCGCACCCAGGCCCGCATCGACGCCGGCGTGCAGGCGGTGATCGGCGTCAACAAGTTCCGCGTGAGCGACGAGGCGCCGATCGACGTCCTGAAGGTCGACAACTCCGCGGTACGCACGCTCCAGGTCGACAAGCTCAAGCGTCTGCGCGCCGAGCGCGACGAGGCGGCCGTCCAGGCGGCGCTCGACGCGCTGTCGCAGGCGGCGGCGGGCCGGGAAAATCTCCTCGCGCTCGCGGTCGACGCCGCGCGGGCGAAGGCGACGGTGGGGGAGATCTCCGCCGCGCTGGAGAAGGTGTGGGGCCGGCATCGCGCCGAGATCAAGGCGATCTCCGGCGTCTACAAGCGGGAGGTCGGGGCGATGTCCGATGCCGTCGAGCGGGTGCGCCGCGCCGTCGAGGCGTTCGAACGCGACGACGGGCGCCGCCCGCGCATCCTCGTCGCCAAGATGGGCCAGGACGGCCACGACCGCGGCCAGAAGGTGATCGCCTCGGCCTTCGCCGACCTCGGCTTCGACGTCGACATCGGCCCGCTCTTCGCGACGCCCGCCGAGGCGGCGCGCCAGGCGATCGAGAACGACGTCCACATCGTCGGCGTCTCCTCGCTCGCCGCCGGCCACCTCACCCTCGTGCCGGAGCTGAAGCGCGAATTGGAACGTTACGGCCGCGGCGACATCGTCATCGTCGTCGGCGGCGTCGTCCCGCCGCAGGACTTCGAGGCGCTCCACCAGGCCGGCGCTTCAGCCATCTTCCCGCCCGGCACGGTGATCGCCGAGGCGGCGGAGAAGCTCGTCGCGGAGCTCAACGCGCGGCTGGGGTACGTCTCCAGAGAGGCTGCCGAGTAGGTCAGCCAACCGTGCTCGATCGCAGGGCTTGACTGGTCACTTCTTACGCCCCCTCACCCGGCTCGCTGCGCTGGGGAGAGGTGGACCGTGTCGGGTCGCCTCGCGGGAGCTCAGCCGAGATCCGTGATCCGGAGCCGGAAGGGCGGCCCGGGCCGCGTCAGGCGCCGGGCCGGACCGGGTCGGTCAGGAAGGCGCGCATGGCGTGCCAGAGCTTGTGGCGGTTCGTGCCGAGCACCGCGACGTGGGCGGCGCCGCTCATGAAGACGAACTGCTTGTCCCTGGCCGGCAGGGCGGCGAAGAACTGCAGGAGTTCCTCGTCGGTGGCGTTGCCGTCGTGCTCGGCCCTGAGCATCAGGACCGGGCAGGCGATCTTCTCAGGCGTGACGAGGGGCAGGTTCACGGCCATGTCGAGGTAGGTGCCGCTCGGAACGCGGTCGCCCATGGCGAGCTCGAAGGCGGCGAGCGCCTCGGGCACCGCCGGCTCGAAGGTCGACGGGTCGTCGCGGCTGAAGATGCCGGTGAAGGTCGAGCGGTCGACCTTGCGGTGGGGATTGGCCCGGTACTCGTCGGCGCGCGCCCGGCGGCGCATGATCTCGGGGGCGCCCTCGCCCGTCCAGGTGAAGGCGTCGAGGACGAGGCGCTCGACACGCCCGGGGTGGCGGTTCACGTAGGCGCCGGCCCGGATCGCGCCCGAGGACTGGCCGAACATCATGACCGAGCGCCGCCCCGTCGCGCGCTCGACGACCGGCATCGCGGCCTCGAGGTCCTCGACGCCGACGAGGATGCCGGCGTGGCTCCCGGTGCGCGTCGAGCGGCCGTAGCCCTCGTGGTCCATCGCCCAGACGTCGAAGCCCGCGCGGGCGAGCTCGTCCATGAGCGAGTAGCGCGGGTGGCCGGGCACCTGGAGGTCGAACCCGCCGCGGCCCGAGAAGGACGAGCCGTGCACCAGCACCAGCACCGGCCGGCCCTCGCCCGGCACCCGCTTGCGGTAGAGGTAGAGGTCGACGCCGCCTTTCCTGGCCCAGTGCTCCTCGGCCACGATCGCCGCCTCCTCGGCCCCGGCAAGGGCGCGCGACGGAAGCCCTGCCGCGGCCGCGCCGAAGGCGAGGGCCGAGCCTTGCATGAGATGCCGCCGGTTCATGGTGGGCCTCCTGGATTCTTGAGACCTTGCGGCCGGGTCAGCTCCTCCCCGGCAAAGCGGGGGAGGAGGACCGCCGAAGGCGGTGGAGGGGGCAAGGCCAAAGCGCGGCGCGTGGGAGTGCCCCCTCCACCATGCTCCGCATGGTCCCCCCATCGCAAGCGACGGGGGAGGACCCGACACTCCCATCGGGGCCGCGCCGCGGCTAGAGTTCCCGGCGAGCCGTGCCGCCCGCTCAGTGCGCGAGCGGGTCGGGCCGCACCTGGATGTGCACGGCACGGGGCTTCGAACCCTTGCCGCCTTCCTTCAGCCACGGGGTGCGGTCGCCGTTGGTGCTCCACAGGCCGCGGCCCTTCCAGCCGGCGTTCGGGTCGTCGATGCGCCCGTCGAGGCCCTTGGCGAAGAAGCCGAGGGGATAGGGGATGCGCAGCATCACCATCCGGCCGTCCTTGAACGCCACGAAGCCGTCGTTGAGGTTGGCGGTCGAGATCGGCACGTTCGGGCCGAGGCCCGCCGTGTCGTGCTGGTCGACCCAGGTGTAGTAGCTCGCCTCGGCGGTGCCGCTCTCGAAGCCCTCGAACGAGGGGCCCGGGTACTTGTGCTGCGCGAACCCCTCCGGGCAGTGGTCGCCGGTGGCGTTCGGCCCGTTGAGCGGGCCCTTGCACTTCCTGCGGTCGAAGCTGACGAGCGTGCCGTTCGAGCCCGAGCCCCACAGCACGCCGTCCTTGTCGATGTCGCCGCCGCGCAGGCCGATCATCTCCTTCGGTACGGCGTAGAACTCGGAGAGCTTGGTCTTCGGGTCGAAGCGCAGGAACCCGGGCCTGCCGGCGAAGATGTTCTGGGCGAACCAGATCGAGCCGTCGGTCGGGTGCGGCATAACCGCATAGGAGCCGGAGCCCGCGATGCGCATGTCCTTGCCGGGCTCCTGCGGCTTGCCCGGCTCGGTCCACTCGTCGAGCTTGCCGTTGCCGCTGGTGTCGAGCACGAGGGGCGCCCAGCCTTGCGCCTTCACGGGGTCGCCGGTCTCCTCGAGCACGGCGGTGTTGATCCAGCCCGCGACCGGACCTGTCCCCGAGAACCACACCGTCTCGTCGGCGTCGTAGCCGAACTGCGGGTGGTGCGTGCCGAAGCAGGTGTCGATCATCGTGTACTTCATGGTCTTGGGGTCGAGCATCGACGCCTGCCGTCCCGACTGGTTGATCGGGAAGACCTTGGCCGAGGGGTGGTCCGAGCCGGCCTTGCAGAACGCCGGGTTGTCGTTGCCGCGCACGGCGGCCGCGAACCACACGCGGCCTTTGCCGTCGACCATGCCGTTGTGGTTGTTCGAGCGCTGGCTCCAGATCTTCTCGTCGCCCCAGTAGGGCGAGGGCATGGTCGGCGTCGCCATCGCGGTCGCGTGGAACGGCGGCCCGAAGGATTCCGGCACGCTCGGGTCGAGCACCGTCATGCGGAAGGACGAGACCTTGTGCGTCTTCGGATCGAGGATCGGGATGTCGTCGCTCGAATACTCCGGCGAGCCGAACAGCGGGCCGTAGGCGTTGACCGTGGGCTTCCGCCGGTCCGAGGAAATCAGGTCGTGGACGAACGTCTTCTCGCTGCCCCACTCCCACGAGGTCACGACGACGTTGCGCTCGACGCCTTGCGGCCGCTGCGGCTTGTCCTTCGGCAGCTCGCCCTTGGCGATGCGGTCGGTCCACTCGCCGAAGTATTTGAACGGCACGCCGGCGAGTTGGCCGGCGAGGCGGTTCACCATCCACTCGCCGGTGTGGCCCGAGGCGACGCGGCGCGCCCACGCCTCCTCGCCCGACTTGAACTCGCCGAGCTGCGCCGGGATGTGGCGGATCGACTCCTGTCCGAGCTGGTGGCAGCCGACGCAGTCGACGTTGCCCATGCGCTGGCGCCACAGCTCCCGCGTGACCTCCTTCGGGATGTCGGAGGAGCCGCCGAAGTCCTTGGCCGGCGGCATGTGCATCATCGCGTACCAGTAGATCGCCGGGTAGTACTGCGCCGCCGAGCGCGCGTCGGGCGCCGGCACGGCGGTCAGGTCGAGGTGCTCGCCGGGCTTCGCCCGCATCTTCGGCGAGTCGACGAGGCCGAAGCCGCGCACCCAGACCTGGTAGTTCGCGGTCGGCAGGTCCGGGATCACGTAGCGGCCCTGGTCGTCGGTGACGACGATCTTGGCATACTTCGTCGGCAGCTCCGTCGTCTCGGCGATGACCCACACGCCGGCTTCCGGCCCGCTCGGCCCGGTGACCGTGCCGCCGATGTCGTCCTTGTCGATCGCGACCGCCGCCGGCTGCGCGCCGGCCGGAACCGGCGCGGCCGCCACCGCCACCGCGGCAATGCCGATCGCGGCGACGGTCGAAAACAGAACCTGCCGAATTCCCATCGTGCCCTCCCTGCAATTTCCCGCGGGCTCAGCGGCCCATTCGACGGACAGAATGAGACGCAAGCCCCGGGAGACGCAAGCCCAATCCCGGCGGGGTCGTGGGGTCTTTTGAAATCGAGGCGGGGGCGGCTTGCCCGAACGGTCTCAGTCCCATGCGGAACGGAACCCAATCCGTCCGCGCCTCGGCATCTTCGGCGGTCTAGGTGTCGTCATGCTCTGAGGCGCGGAAACGTCTTCCGTCGCTGTGTGCATGCTCGGCGATCAGCGCTTCCCATTCTCCCGGGGCTGAGAAGCGTTCGATATGGCGCTGTAAAAGGTCGGAGGCGAGGTCATCGGCGATCCTTTCGCCGTCGAGCCTATACCTCCCGCGTTGTCGCTGGCGAGCCCATGGCGGATTTCAAACACCCACTGCCCGCGCCGCCGCTTGACCGGCGTCCGACGCGGGACGTAGGGAAGTCCGGCTTTACGAGGAACAAGCTCATGGCGCACGCGTCGACGGCGGAGGTCAACCGCAACTTCATCGGCGGCGCGTGGGTCGAGGCCGCGGCCGTCTCGGAGGACCTCAACCCGTCGAACACCGACGACGTGGTCGGGCGCTTCGCGCAAGGGGACGCCAGGCAGGCGCAGGCCGCGATCGCCGCGGCGAAGGACGCCTTCCCGGCGTGGTCGCGCTCCGGCATCCAGCAGCGCCACGACATCCTCAAGAAGATCGGCGACGAGATCATCGCCCGCAAGGACGAGCTCGGCCGCATCCTCTCCCGCGAGGAGGGCAAGACGCTGGCCGAGGGCGTCGGCGAGGTGGTGCGGGCCGGCCAGATCTTCCTCTTCTTCTCGGGCGAGTGCCTGCGGCTCGCCGGCGAGAAGCTCGCCTCGACGCGGCCCAACCTCGACGTGGAGGTCACGCGCGAGCCCGTCGGCGTCGTCGGCCTCATCACGCCGTGGAACTTCCCCATCGCGATCCCGGCCTGGAAGATCGCGCCGGCCCTCGCCTACGGCAACTGCGTCGTGTTCAAGCCCGCCGATCTCGTGCCGGCGACGGCGCATGCGCTGTCCGAGATCATCGTCAAGGCGGGCGTGCCCGAGGGCGTGTTCAACCTCGTCATGGGCCGCGGCTCGGTCGTCGGTCAGGCGATCCTCGAGCACAAGGACGTGGCGGCGGTCTCCTTCACGGGCTCGGTCCCGACCGGCCGGCGGATCGCCGAGACCTGCATCAAGGCGGACCCGATGAAGAAGGTCCAGCTCGAGATGGGCGGCAAGAACCCGATGATCGTGCTCGACGACGCCGACCTGAAAGTGGCGGTCGAGTGCGCGATCAACAGCGCCTTCTTCTCGACCGGCCAGCGCTGCACGGCCTCGAGCCGGCTCATCGTCACGCAGGGCATCCACGACCGCTTCGTCGACGCCGTCGCCGAGCGGATGAGGACGCTGAAAGTGGACGACGCCTTGAAGCCCGGGACCGAGATCGGTCCCGTCGTCGACCAGAGCCAGCTCGACCAGGACCTCGACTACATCCGCATCGGCCGCGACGAGGGCGCGACCCTCGTCGCCGGCGGCGAGCTCCTGAACCGCGACACCCCGGGCTTCTACCTCTCGCCGGCCCTGTTCAAGGACGTCGACAACCGCATGCGCATCGCCCGGGAGGAGATCTTCGGCCCGGTCGCGGCGGTGATCCGGGTGCGCGACTACGACGAGGCGCTGGAGACCGCGAACGACACCGCGTTCGGCCTCTCCTCCGGCATCTGCACCACGAGCCTGAAGCACGCCAACCACTTCAAGCGCAACTCCGAGGCCGGCATGGTGATGGTCAACCTGCCGACGGCGGGCGTCGACTACCACGTGCCGTTCGGCGGCCGCAAAGGCTCGAGCTACGGCCCGCGCGAACAGGGCCGCTACGCGCAGGAGTTCTACACCGGCGTCAAGACCGCCTACACCTTCGACCTCAACGGCCCCTACGTCCCGAAGACGCGGTCGAGCGAGTAGCGCGGGCCTGCGAAACGGCCCGACACCAGGAGATTTCGCATGACGACGGTCGATCCCAAGCTCCGCAAGGCCCTGACCGGCATCTCCGGCATCCTGGTCACGCCCTTCGACAAGGAGGACCGGGTCGCGCCGCGCCGCCTCAAGCCCATCGTCGACCGGGCCGTCAAGGCCGGCGTCCACATCCTCGTCGCGAACGGCAACACCGGCGAGTTCTACGGCCTCACCACCGCCGAGGCCGAGACGATGGTGCATGCGGTCGCCGAGGAGATCGCCGGCCGGGTGCCGCTCTTGGCCGGCGTCGGCCGCTCGATCGGCGACGCCTGCGCCCTTGCCCGGGCGTCGCGCGCCGCCGGCGCCGCGGCCCTCATGGTGCACCAGCCGCCGGACCCCTTCGTCTCGCCCCGCGGCGTCGTCGCCTACGTGCAGCGGATCGCGGAAGCGGGCGGCGGCCTGCCGCTCATGCTGTACCTGCGCAACGACGGCATCGGTCTCGATGCCATCGAGGCCCTGTGCCGGGTGCCCGGCGTCGCCGGCGTGAAATGGGCCTCGCCGACCCCCCTGCGCCTCGCCGAGGCGATCCGGCGCGGCGATCCCGAGATTGTCTGGGTCGGCGGGCTTGCCGAGACTTGGGCGCCGCCGCTGTGCGCGGTCGGGGCGCGCGGCTTCACCTCGGGCCTCATCAACGTCTGGCCGGAGCACTCGGTCGCGATCCACGCGGCGCTCGAGGCCGGCGACTATCCGCGCGCCATGGAGCTCATCGACGTGATGTCCGGCTTCGAGGCGATCCGGGCCGAAGAGCAGAACGGCACCAACGTCACGGCCGTGAAGGCCGCGCTCCAGCTCATGGGCGAGGATTGCGGCCCGACCCGCCCGCCCTCTGCCTGGCCGCTGACGGACCGGCAGCTCGCCGAGCTGCGCCGCCTCCTCGATTCCTGGAACCTCGTCCGCGCCGCGGCCTGAGGCGGCTCAAGATTGAAATCGTGACCGCGACCCGGGCTAGCTGGAGCGTGCCACGCCGTCATCGCGAGGGTGCCGAGCCCACTGGTCCGAGTTCGGCTCCGCAGCGGTGCGCGGATCATTCCATTCACGGCGCCGGGCATCGGTGGCGCGCTCGGAGCCGGCGCTCGCGACATCGGCCACGCGTCGGGGGACAGCCCGTCAAACGAACGCCGCAAGGCTCCAGTACTCGCCCTGCACATAGCGTAGGCAGCTTCCGGTTACTTTAAAACTTGCCCGCGCGGCTGGCCCATGGCACGCTTTAGGTGCCGGACGGGGAGGCGCATATGTTGGAAAAGCGTCCCCAGATTTTATTGTTTGGCCGACTGCGATTCTGCCAAGCCGAGGGCGGATCGGCGCCGGCACTGAGCGGCGCCGCGCGCGAGCTTCTGGCCTATCTCTGCGTCCATCGCGGAAAGGAGCTGCGCCGCGAACGTCTGGCCGACCTGTTCTGGCCCGACCTCGACCAGGTACGCAGCCGCAATGCCCTCAACACGGCGGTGTGGCGGGTCAACAAGAGCATCAAGGACGAGCCGGAGCTGACGCTTCGGTCGACGCCCGAGGTCCTGGCCCTGGAGACCGGCGCCTCGGTCGCCACCGACGTGGAGATGTTCGAAGCCGCCGTCCGGCGCGGCCTGGAGACCTGGGGCCAAGACCCGCATCTGCCCGCGGACGTGCGTCAGGAGCTCTCCGGCGCCGTCGGCCACCACTCGGCCCCCTTCCTGGAGGGCTGCAACGCCGAATGGGCGGTGGTCGAGCGCGAGCGGCTGTCGAGCCTGCACCTGCGGGGCCTGGCCGTGCTGATGCAAGACCGCGGACTCGAGCGCGACTACGAAGCGGCCCTGGAGTACGGCTTGCAAATCCTGAGCGCCGACCCGTTCCGTGAGCAGGCCCAATGCGAGGTGATGTGGCTGCACGTCCTGAACGGCCAGCGCGCCAAGGCCCTGATGCAGTACCGGGACTACCGCGCCCTGCTGCAGCGGGAGATGGGCATAGAGCCGATGGCCAAGATGCGAGCCTTGGTGGCCTACATCCGGAACGATCCGGACGCCGAGCGGCGCCTCAGCGACCAATCCCTTGGGGGGCTCTCCGGCCGCTCGTTTGCCGATATCCTGCAGTCGGTCTCCCTGTCCCGGCTGGACACCTATCGTACCCTGCAGACCAGCTAGTTCGTGGATAGGGACGTCCGAGCCATAGTCCAGTCGAGGCGGGCAGGACTGCGGCGAGGAAGTTTCGGCGAGCCTGCCGACGGATCGCGATGCGTCGGACCCGCCGGGCGGCGCGAAGCGACGAACTGTTCAGCCTGTTGAAGAAGCCTATCCTGAGCGTGCGGCGGCGTGTCGACCGGCTGCCTTCAGCGTCTTGCGTCGACCTGAGCGGAATCGCTCCAGCCATCCTTCTTCCGGCAGCCCCCACGCCCGCCGCCCTGCGGCGGGTGTGTTCGTGCGTGACCGCGATTAGGCGGTGACCGGCTGGTGAGAGCGCGGTGAGAGAGCCGCGGCGGCGGGCGAGACCGCCGCCGCGAAGCTCCGGCAACCCGGTCGACAGGGCTGCCCACATCGGCGCTCGATCATGGCGACAGCGGCGTCTGGCTTCCTGGCTCCACTCGGGGGTGGAGCGCTCGACGTGAGCCCATGGCGGCGGGACATCGGACGGAAGGTGATCGGCGGCACGCACATCTTCGTGCTGCGGATGAGCCTTGAGCCCGGCGACGAGGAGCGGGTGGTCACCCGGCTGCGTCTCGAGACCGTCGAAAGCGGGGAGATGAAGCACTTCAGCGAGATCGATGCGGCAGTGGACCACCTGCGCGACCGCTTGAGGGGCTTGGCCGGCGTGGATGGGGGGCCGCGATGACGGACTTTCCAGGCCTTGCGGCTGCGACCGCCAGCCTCCAGCGCTTCTTCCAGCTCAGCTTCGCCGATCGCGAGCCGCTCGACGGTTCGCCCACCGGCGTGGCCATTGTCCGCACCGAGGACCTGGACCCGGCAGCCTTCTCGGGCCTCGTCGAGCGCCCAGCCCTTACAGTCCACGTTTACCGGGTGGATGCCGATCCCACCATGCGCTCGGCCTTTGCCGCGGCGGAGAACGGCAGCGGGCAACGGCGCCCGGCGCTTGCCCTGCAACTACACTTCCTCATCACCCCCTGGGCGACCAACGCCGACGAGGAGTTGCGCATCCTGGGCCGCGCCATGCAGGCGCTGGAGGACACGCCGATCCTCTCCGGTCCCCTGTTGAGCAGTCAAGGCTGGTCCCCGGACGACACGCTCCAGATCCTGCTGGAGCCGATGGACACCCACGCGCTCCTCCGGATCTTCGATTCCCTGCCGGTGCCCTACCGCCTCAGCGCCCCTTATCTGGCGCGAGTCCTGCGGCTCACCGGCCGGCGCGTGGAGGGGCCGCCGGTCGTCACCTCGGTGCTCGGCGTGCGGCCGAGCCTGGCGGAGGGCGTGACGTGAACCTCTACGCGCCAGCGGGCTACGATGAGCTGATCAGCCGCCTGGCGCTGGGCATCGAGGCCGTCGATGCCGCCCGTGGCCAACCGATTGTCGCCGGCTTGGCGCTCGGCCCCGACCAGGCGGCCCTGCGTCGGCCGTTCGAGCGTCGCAGCGGCGGACGCTTCGCCCTCCTGCATGACCGCCGCCCGGCGACTGCGGACGAG
>DASVVU010000010.1:0-2393 GCA_036386395.1 Beijerinckiaceae bacterium
CGAGCAGGCACGCGGTCAGCGCGAGTGCGAGCGGGCGGCGAATGGTCATGCGGCTCTCCGAATGGGCAGGCGCGGCAGAGTGCACGGCTTGATGGTTAATGTTTGGTTTCCTCACCGGTGCTCGCCGACCCGGATCAACGATCCGTCGAGGTCGACCAGGGCGAATTCCCGCATGCCCCAGGGCTTGTCGTCCGGCGCAACAAGGCGCGGTATGCCGCTCCGCGGCAGCCCCGCCTCTGCGAAGCAGGCGTACAGCCCGGCGACCTCGGCGAGCCGGACATAGGCGCCGGCGTAGGACCGCGCCGGCTCGTGTTCCGGGAAGGCGAAGAAGTGCAGCTCGAGCCCGTGGCCGCGCAGGATCAGGTAGTCGCCGGGCGGCGGGTAGCGCCCCGTTACCTCGAACCCAAGCCGGCCGAAGAAGGCGGCGGTGGCGTCGAGGTCGCGCGAGGGCAGGATCGGCGCGACGGTCGCCTGCGCGAGGCCGCTCAAGCCCAGGCGCGCTCGCCGAGCTTCTTCTCGTAAGCCTCGATAGCGGGGGCCTTTTCCATGGTGAGGCCGATATCGTCGAGGCCGTTGAGGAGGCAGTGCTTGCGGTGCTCGTCGACCTCGAACGTGACCACGCCGCCGTCTGGGCCGCGGATCTCCTGGGCCTCGAGGTCGATGGTCAGCGTCGCGTTAGCGCCGCGCTCGGCGTCGTCGAACAGCTTCTCGAGATCCTCGGGGCTCACCTTGATCGGCAGAATGCCGTTCTTGAAGCAGTTGTTGTAGAAGATGTCGGCGAAGCTCGTGGAGATCACGCAGCGGATGCCGAAGTCGAGGAGCGCCCAGGGCGCGTGCTCGCGCGACGAGCCGCAGCCGAAGTTCGCTCCCGCGACCAGGATCTGCGCCTTGCGGTAGGCCGGCTTGTTGAGGACGAAGTCCGGGTTCTCCGAGCCGTCGTCGCGGTAGCGCTGCTCCGAGAACAGCGCCGAGCCGAGCCCCGTGCGCTTGATCGTCTTAAGGTACTGCTTGGGGATGATCATGTCGGTGTCGACATTGACGATCTTGAGCGGCGCGGCGACGCCGGTGAGCGTGGTGAACGGCTGCATGGGACGAACCTTCGAGGCGCGCGAGGGCGCGCACGCGACGCTCTCTAGCAAAGCCGGGCCGCGATCACCAGCGCCGCGGCGGCGCAGCCGTCTACGACGCGGCGGCCCGGCTCTCGTCCGCCGCCGCCTCGATCGCCTCCATGTCGGCGTCCGAAAGCCCGAAATGGTGGCCGATCTCGTGCACGAGGACGTGGGCGACGAGGTGCCCGAGGGTCTCCTCGTGCGAGGCCCAGTAGTCGAGGAGCGGCCGGCGGTAGAGCCAGACCATGTTGGGGAACTGCCCCGTGCCCATCATGGCGCCGCCCTGCGCGAGGCCGACGCCACGGAACAGGCCGAGGAGGTCGAACTCGCTCTCGCAGTTCATGACGTCGAGGGTCTCGTCGTCCGGGAAATCCTCGACCCGGATGACCACCCCCTCGCACAGCCGCCGGAAGCCCTCGGGCAGGCGCGCGAACGCGTCCTCGGCGAGGTGCTCGAAGTCGGCGAGCGACGGCGCCGCAAGGCTCGACCAGTCGGTCATCGGGTCACCAGAGCTTGAGCTGCACCCCAAGCAGATAGGCGAGGACGACGACGCCGACCAGGGACAGGGCGCGGCCGATGCGGCGGCCCCAGACCTCGGCCCAGTCGGCCGCGCCGTCCGCCTCGACGGGAGCGTCGCCTCCCGAGAAGTGCCGGCCGAGTCGGCGCCCCGCCCGCGCGATGCCTGAGCCTCCGAGGCTCTCACTGTCGCGGGTGACGCGCTCGAGCGCCTCGCCCGCCTCGCGGTCGCGGTCATGGTCGCGGTCGGGCATGCGATGTCCTTGCTCGCGGCCAGATCTACCGCTGCGACGTGCCGCGGTCGAGGGTGCCGGGCCCGACCGGCGGCTTGCACTAGCGCCGCGGCGGAGCTCCGACGCAAATTGGCTCGGCAACCCCGGCGTTAACGACCTGGAACGACCGCGGCCCGCAGTCGTTCGGCGCCAAGTCCACCTTCTCAGTCCGCCAGGGGCGCGAGCCCGGACCGGCGAACCTCCGTGTCTCGTATTCGTAACTCGTCCTGCGGATCGAGACGCCCCCAAACGACACCTGCGAGGACACGCTGCGGCCGACGCCCCGGGTGGTCCAGCTGGAATAAGACTGTGCCGACGCCGAAGTCGCCGACCCCAGGGCGAGGGCGGATAGAAAAGCAAGTCCAACGCGAAGCTTCATCTTTGAATCTTCTGGGATGCGAATGCACCGAACAAGCCACAATCCGGGTAAATTGTCAGGAATCAAGACAGTCAAATTCGCACCAGATGGCGTGCGGAGGTTAACTGCAGCCTGCGG
>DASVVU010000011.1:0-8826 GCA_036386395.1 Beijerinckiaceae bacterium
CGCTGCTTCACCGAATTGACGTTCCAGGTCGCGATCCGCATGACTCTCGGGTCCGGTGGCGGGGCCTCGTCATCCGACGTTCGCGGGCCCGTGACAAGCGGGAGGGCGGGGCAGCCATGGCGAACTGGAGCCGCTGCCGGCGTCTTCGTCGTCTCGCTCGCGTTCCGCACCGCCGACCTCGCGCTCTGCTCCTCATGGCTACTCGGGACGCATTTCGTCTGGCACTGCCTCAACGCCGTCGTGCTATTCATCCTGGCCGGGCGGCGATCCGCTTTCCGCGTCCGGCGGCCTCGATGCCTTGAAAGGTTGTTGAAAGCTTTCAGGCACGCCCGTCTCGGAAGAGTCCCGGCTTGGTCTTGCCCGCCGCTCTGCTAGGCTCCACCCGGCTTCATCGCACGGGGGGCGATCATGAAGGACATGGACAAGCTCATCGCGGAGTTCTTAGGAACCGCGTGCCTCGTGCTGGTCGGCTGCGGAGCGGTCGCGATCGGCGCCTTCGGAGCGGCGTTCCCGGTCGGCATCGTGCCGGTCGCGATGGCGTTCGGGTTGACGGTGATGGCGATGATCTACGCCATCGGTCCGATCTCGGGCTGCCACATCAACCCCGCCGTGACCGTCGGCCTCGTCGCCGCCGGCCGGCTCGCGCCGGCCCAGGCCTGGGCCTACATCGTGGCCCAGCTCCTCGGCGGCATCGCCGGCGCGCTCGTCCTTTACCTCATCCTCTCCGGCAAGATCGCCGACTACGATCTTGCCAAGAGCGGCCTCGGCCAGAACGGGTGGGGGCGGGGCTATCTCGGCGAATACGGCGTCGTCGCGGCGTTCCTCGTCGAGATCGTCGCGACCTTCATCTTCGTCTTCGTCATTCTGCGGGTTACGGGCGAGCGCGGGGCGGGGACGCTCGCCGGCCTCGTCGTCGGCCTCACTCTCGTCGTGCTGCACTTCCCCTTCATCAACGTGACCGGGCTTTCCGTGAACCCGGCGCGCTCGCTCGGCCCCGCCGTCGTGGTGCAGGGCGCCGCGATGGGACAGATCTGGCTCTTTATCGTCGCGCCCGTGATCGGCGGGGCGCTGGCCGGCCTCGTCGACAAGATGACCGAGGCGGCATATGCGCGGCGCGCCAAGCCGGGGTTCGTTTGAGCGCCGGCAGTGGCGGCACCTACGGCCAGACCTTGATCGCGACCTTGCGCCGGACGAGGTCGCGGTCGGAGGTCACTGTGCAGCCATCGACCTTGAGGGTCGAGAAATAGAGCTCGGCCGCATCGCCCACGTCGTCGAAGTTGCGTCCCTTGGCTTGTGCGTCGAGGAGGGACGGATAGGCGATGAGCCGTCCCCCTGAGCCGCACGGGTTGTCATAAAGCGTCTTGCCGGACATGAGCAGGCGCGGCTTGTCCCAGGCGAGGAGGTCGCGCGACGCCGTATAATAGAACCCCGGCTCCGGGAAGCGGGAGCCGTCGGCCGCTGCCTGGAACACGGCGATCCAGGCTCCGCTCGGGCGGTGCCGCACGACCGCGCCGACCGGGGTTGGAAAGGGCTCGACCGGGCGGCACGCCCGCTCCGGCCTCTGCCGGCTGCGGTAGGGATCGGCGTATCGGATCGAAAAACTCTTGCCGTCCCAGGCCCGCCACGCGGACAGGGCCGCGACGTTGTCCGTCCGGAACAGGCAGGCGCCGCTCGGCTGACCCTCCCAGCCGGTCGTCGCGGCGAACATGTAACGGTAGGGGCCGTCGCCGAAGACGTTGGAGGGATTGAAGAATCCCCGATGCCGCCCCTGCCCGGTCTCCTGGGTGAAGGGCGCGCCCGCCACCACCTGCGGCGCCTTCGGCCGCTCGAAGGTAAGGCCGCCGTCCGTCGAGGAGACGGCCAGCACGGTGTTGTACCAGCAGGCAAGATAGTCCTTCGCCCTGCACCGCCCGCTATGGTGGTTCGCCTGATATTCATGATGGACGAGGGCGAAGACCTTTTCTCCGTCCTCGGTCCAGGTCGCCGTGATCCAGCTCTTGTCGTCGTAAGACGCCGGGTCCTCCTGGCCCGCGGAATCGAGGGCGACGCGGCAGTCGAGCCTGAGCTTTCCGAGGTCCGGCCCCCGGAGCGCCCGGTTGCGATAATGCATTGCAAAGACGACCGTTTCGCCCTTTGCGTCGCGGTAGGCGCGGGCCGGCGCGTCCGGCACGTCGTGGCCGTCGCAGGCATCGCGCTTCGCCGCGAACACGACCTCCGGCGCGCCGACGAGGGTGAGCGCCGCGAGCGGCGGCTCGGCCGCGGCGGCACCGATAGTCATCATGACCGTGCCCACGGCCGTCATGATGACCGTCGCAACGGTCTCCGCCGCCCGTCGCAAACTCCGCATCGCGCCCGTCCGAAGCTTGGCCCTACCCTTCCCATCATCCCGCGGATAGGTTGACGGCCAATTGCGGAGAACCGGCGCGATGACGCTCCTTATCCTCGGGCTGATCCTGTTCCTCGGCGGGCACGCCTTCACCATGGCGCGCGAGCCGCGGGCGGCGCTCGTCGCGCGGATCGGGGAGGGGCCTTACAAGGGGCTCTATTCCCTCGTCTCGCTCGCCGGGATCGTGCTGATCGCGGTCGGCTTCGGGCGCTACCGCGCCGCGGGCTACATCCCGGTCTGGGACCCGCCGGTCTTCACCCGGCACCTTGCCCTTCTCCTCGTCTGGGCGGCCTTCGTGATGTTCGTTTCGGCCTACCTGCCGGGCCGGATCAAGCGCACCCTCAAGCACCCGATGCTCGCGGGCGTGAAGGTCTGGGCGCTCGCGCACTTGATCGCCAACGGCGACCTCGGGTCGATCCTGCTGTTCGGGTCGATCCTCGCCTGGGCGGTCATGGCCCGTATTTCGGCGAAGCGCCGCGACGAGGTCCGCGACCACGCCGGCCCCGCGGCGGCGCCGGCGGGGGTGCGCAACGACCTCATCGCCGTCGCGGTCGGCACCGTCGTGTGGCTCGCCTTCCTGCTGCGGCTTCATGTCTGGCTGATCGGCGTGCCGGTTCTGCCCGGCGCCGGCGCCTGACCCTCGCCATCGTGGGGCGGCTGTGCTAGCGACCCCGCTTCTGCGGGAGGGCCCGCGCAAAGGGATCAAATTTCTTGGTCGAGTCGAACGAATTCATCCGCGAGGTCGACGAGGAGTATCGCCGCGACCGCATCGCCGAGATCTGGAAGCGCTATAGCGGCGTAATCGTCGCGGTCGCGGTGCTGATCGTGGCCGCGGTCGGCGGCTGGCGCTACTGGCAGTACCGCGAGGCGACCCAGGCCCAGGCGGCGGCGGCGCGCTACCAGGAGGCGCTTCGCCTCGACCAGGACGGCAAGAGCGAGGAGGCGGCCCAGATCCTGCGCGGCCTGACGACGGATTCGGCCGCCGGCTACCGGCTCCTGGCTCGCTTCCGCCTCGCCGCCGAGACCGGCCAGCAGAACGCGGAGGATGGGGCCAAGGCCTTCGACGCGCTCGCCGGCGACGGCGCCGTGCCGCCGGTGATGCAGGACCTCGCGCGGCTTCGCGCCGCGATGCTGCGCCTCGACGCCGATCCGGCCGCGGCGCAGCCGGCGCTGGAGCGGATCGCGACGCCGGCGAACGCCTGGCGCCACACGGCCCGGGAGATGCTCGGCCTCGCCGCCCTCAAGAAGGGCGACTACGATGCCGCCGGGCGCTGGTTCGACCAGATCGCCGCCGACCGGGAGACGCCGCAGTCCCTGCGCAGCCGCCTCGAGATCTACAGCGCGGTCGTCTCCGCCGGGCCGGCACAAGTGACGCAGTAGCGGCGTTCTGGACATGCCATGACGGCCACCGTCGCCATCGTCGGCCGGCCGAACGTCGGCAAGTCGACCCTCTTCAATCGCCTCGTCGGGCAGAAGCTCGCGCTCGTCGACGACCGCCCCGGCGTGACCCGCGACCGCCGCGAAGGCGAGGCGCGGCTCGGCCCGTTGAGCTTCCGCGTCATCGACACGGCGGGCCTCGAGGAGGCCGAGGAAGGCTCGCTCGTCCGCCGCATGCGCGACCAGACCGAGGCCGCGATCGCCGAGGCCGACGTGGTGCTCTTCCTCATGGACGCCCGCGCCGGCGTGCTCCCGGCCGACCGGCCCTTCGCCGACCTCGTGCGCCGCTCGGGCAAGCCCGTGGTGCTCGTCGCCAACAAGGCCGAGGGCGGGGCGGGGACGGCCGGCGCCTACGAGGCCTTCGCCCTCGGCCTCGGCGAGCCGGTCGCTTTCTCGGCCGAGCACGGGGAGGGCATGGGCGAGCTTTTCGACGCGCTCCTGCCTCATGTGGGCGAGGCGGACGAGAGCGAGGAGGACGAGGATGCGCACGGCGATCCCTCGAAACCGCTGCGGGTCGCGATCGTCGGGCGCCCGAACGCCGGCAAGTCGACCCTCATCAACCGCCTGATCGGCGCCGAGCGCCTGCTCACCGGCCCCGAGGCCGGCATCACTCGCGACTCCATCGCCATCGACTGGGAGTGGCGCGGGCGCTCCATCAAGCTCTTCGACACGGCGGGCCTGCGCAAGCGTGCCCGGGTCGAGGACAAATTGGAAAAGCTCTCGGTCGCCGATGCGCTGCGCGCGATCCGCTTCGCCGAGGTGGTGGTGGCGCTCCTCGACGCCACGATCCCGTTCGAGAAGCAGGATCTCTCCATCGTCGATCTCATCGAGCGTGAGGGGAGGGCGGTCGTCATCGGCCTCAACAAGTGGGACCTCGTCGCCGACAAGCCGGGCCTCCTCAAGGAGCTGCGCGAGGAGGCCACGCGCCTGTTGCCGCAGGTGCGTGGCGCCCCCCTCGTGCCGCTCTCGGGGCTTGCCGGCGAGGGCCTCGACAAGCTCATGCAGGCGGTCGCGCGGACGTACGAGGTGTGGAACCGGCGCATCCCGACGGCGAAGCTCAACCAGTGGCTCGAAGGCGCGCTCGCCGCGAACCCGCCCCCCGCGGTCTCGGGTCGGCGCATCAAGATTCGCTACATGACCCAGGCGAAGGCCCGGCCCCCGACCTTCGCGGTCTTCGGCAACCAGCTCGACGCCCTGCCCAAGTCCTACACCCGCTACCTCGTCAACGGCCTGCGCGAAGCCTTCGACCTTCCCGGCGTGCCGATCCGGGTGTCGCTGCGGACGGGTAAGAACCCGTTCGACAAGGGACGGGGCTAACCCCAAGACAGGAGGTGCAGGGATCGTCACCCTGGCATCTGCGGCGTCAGCACCTTGTCCTGCGGGAAGTCGTAGATCTTCCCGGTCTCGCTCCACTGCGGCGAGGCGAGGCGGACGAAGTGCGGCGCAAGGTCCTCGGGGGTGCGAAGCGTCTGCGGGTCCTCGCCGGGCATGGCGGCGGCGCGCATGCGGGTGCGCAAGGGGCCGGGGTTGACCAGCATGACGCGCACCGGCGTGGTCGCGGTCTCGGCCGCGTAGGTGCGGGCGAGCGCCTCGACGGCCGCCTTCGAGACCGAGTAGGGGCCCCAGTAGGCGAGGCAGCGGTGGGCGGCGCCGGACGAGAGGAAGATCGCCCGGCCGGCGTCGGACTTGCGCAGGAGCGGATCGAGGGAGCGGATGAGGCGCCAGTTCGCCGTGACGTTCACGGCCATGACGGCGTCCCAGACCGGCTGGTCGACGTGGCCGAGGGGCGCGATCTCGCCGAGGAGGCCGGCGTTGCCCAAGAGAATGTCGAGCCTACCCCAGCGCTCGTGGATCGCGGCGCCGAGGCGGTCGAGGCCGTCGTAGTCCTGGAGGTCGAGGGGCACGAGAGTCGCCGAGGAGCCGGCGGCGCGGATCTCGTCGTCGAGCTCCTCCAGCGCCCCTTGGGTGCGTGCGATTGCGACCACGTGCGCGCCGGCCCGGGCGAACGCGAGCGCCGCCGCGCGCCCGATGCCGCGCGAGGCGCCAGTCACCACCGCGATGCGATTCCCGAGGGGCTTGTCCATGAGGGAGCCGTAAGCGGTTTCGCGCAGAGCGTCCACACATCACGGATCATAAGCTCCGCGATACCACGAGCGGCTCGGCGCGCGCGCCGCGCGCCGGCCCCGCGGGGGCGTAGCTCGCGGGGCGCGAGGCGCGGGCGATCTCGTCCGAGAGGCTGCGGACGAGCCCTTCCGAGACGGCGCGGGCGGTCGCGAGCACGATCCGGTTCTCCTCGACGGTGCGGGCGAAGCCTCCGTGCGCGGTCTTCAGCTTCTCGACCGCGTCCGGCGCGAAGCGGGCGAGCGCGACCGCGTTCGCCTTCACGGATTCGAGCGCCCGCATGTAGCCCGCCGCGAGCTCGCTCTTCTGCGCCTCGGGGGCAAGGCCGTCGCGGATGCGGCCGACGCGCACGTGCGCGGTCTCCTCCTCGAGCGCTGCCTCGAGGCCGCGCATCGCCGCGAGGACGCCGGCGACGAGGGCCTCGGCGTCGGCCCGGCCCGTCACGCGCTCAGGCGCTCTTTGCATGGGAGGCCTCCTGGAGCTTCAGCATCTCGTTGTAGATCTGGCTCGCGATCCCGACGCCGCCCGACTTCACGATCTGGCCGGCGTATTCCTTGACCAGCATCGAGCGGTAGACCGCGCCGCCGGTGCCGTTGTCGCCGAGCGGCCCCTCGGTGCCGCCGGACGAGAAGACGCGGTCGAGGGTCTGCTCCAGGAACATCGCCTCGAAGTCCTGCGCCGTCTTGAGCGCCTTGCTCTTGGCCTTGGCCGCGGGGTCGAGCGCCGACGCGATCGACGCGTCCGGCTTGGGCCCGTGCGCCTTCGTGAGCGCGGAGAGGGACGCTGCCATCACATCACCTCGATGTCGGCCTGGAGCGCCCCCGAGGCCTTGATGGCCTGGAGGATCGAGATGAGGTCGCGCGGGCCGATGCCGAGCGCGTTGAGGCCGTCGACGAGCTCGCGCAGCGTCACGCCCTCGCGCACGACGGCGAGCTTGTTCGAGTCGCCGGTGTCGACCTTGACGCCGGTGCGCGGCACCGTGCGGGTCTCGCCGGGGGACAGCGGGTTCGGCTGCGAGACCTGCTGCTGCTCCGAGATCGTGACCGTGAGGTTCCCTTGCGCGACCGCGACGGTCGAGACCCGCACGTCGCGGCCCATGACGATGATGCCGGAGCGCTCGTCGATGACGATCTTGGCGGTCTGGTCCGGCTCGACCTTCAACTGCTCCACCTCGGTCAGGAGCTGGATCATGTTGCCGCGGTACTTCGCCGGGATGTGGATCTGCACCGTCGAGGGGTCCGTCGGCTCGGCCGTGTCGGCCCCGAGGAAATCGTTGATGGCGGCCGCGATGCGCTTCGCCGTGGTGAGGTCGGGGTTGCGCAGGGCGAGGCGCAGGGCCTTCTGGGCGTTGAGCCTGAACTCGACCTCGCGCTCGATCAGCGCCCCGTTCGAGATGCGCCCGACGGTCGGGACCCCGCGGGTGATCTTCGCCGCCTCCCCCTCGGCCTGGAAGCCGGCGATGGCGACGGAGCCTTGCGCGACCGCATAGACCTCGCCGTCGGCGCCCAAGAGGGGCGTCACGAGGAGCGTGCCGCCCTGGAGGGACTTCGCGTCGCCGAGCGCCGAGACGGTGACGTCGAGGCGCGTGCCTTGCGTCGAGAAGGCCGGCAGGTTCGCCGTCACCATGACGGCCGCGACGTTCGCGGTGCGCAGCGTCGTGCCCCGCGTGTTGACGCCGAGGCGCTCGAGCATCGCCTGCAGCGACTGCTTGGTGAAGGGCGTGTTGTTGAGGGTGTCGCCGGTGCCGTTGAGGCCGACCACGAGGCCGTAGCCGACGAGCTGGTTCTGGCGCACGCCCTCGACCATGGCGAGGTCCTTGATCCGCGACAGCGCCAGCGCCGGCGCCGGCAGGACGAGCGCGGCCACGACCGCCCGCACGAGGCAGAACCGCAGAAGCCTTTCGAGAGCGCGCATAGTGATCCCCATCCGGCCGGCGCGTTGCGAGCCGCGTGCCAGCCGGGCGGGCGTCCAAGCCATTGAAAATGCTGGCGTTCGTGCCGGGGATAGCGGCGCGGGCGCGGCCCCGGGTGCCAGGTTTGGCCGCCGCCCGGCAGGAACTGCCGGCCTCTTTACGCCGCGTTAACCATGGCGGCCGACAGTCGGCCCATGCGGATCGACGCCAAGGCACCTGCCGCGACCACGGGGACGGGAGCGCTCCGGCAGCGCCCGGGCGCCCGGGGCTTTTCGCTCGAAGCCGAGCCCGCCGCCGCAAAGACGGGCGGGACGACAGCTTCGGCGCCGCTCGCCACCGTCGACGCGCTCCTCGCCGTGCAGGGGGAGGGCGACCCGGCCGAGCGCCGCCGCCGCTCCGTCAAGCGCGGCCACGACCTCCTCGACGCCCTCGACCGCCTGAAGGCCGCGCTCCTCTCGAACCGCGTCCCCGCCGCCGACCTCCAGACAATCGCCCGCACGCTCGCCGAGCGCCGCGACCTCACCGACGACCCCCGCCTCAATGACCTCCTCTCCCACATCGAGCTTCGGGCCAAGGTCGAGCTCGCGAAGCTCGGGGTGTAAACCTCTCCCGGAGGGAGAGGTCGAGTCGCGGCAAAGCCGCGACCGGGTGAGGGGTTACGCTCTCGCCGGCCCCATGTTTCACGTGAAACATTTTTTCCTACAGCGGCCCGTCAACATCAACGATGACGCGCGTTTTTCCCGACGATGACGTGGAAAAAACCCGACGATGACGGGCAACGATGCCGACGATGTCGAAAGGAACCCCGACGATGTCGGGCATCGGTCGGAAACCGATCCCCGCGCCCCCGGAATGGCCGCACGGCCCAAAAGCTCCTTCCCCGCGCCGGACGCAACCCCCGGTCCGCCCCTCACCTCTCTCCCGCAGGCCGGGAGAGGAGGCGCGTCTCGCCCGTCCCCGGCCGACCCGG
>DASVVU010000012.1:0-22429 GCA_036386395.1 Beijerinckiaceae bacterium
TTGCCCTCATCGTCGCCGCCGCCGAGCACGTCGATGCCGATCTCGCTCGGGTTCACATGGGCGAGGTCGCTGCGCCCGAGATACGAGATGGCGAGCTCGCGGAAGATGTAGTCGAGGATCGAGGTCGCGTTCTTGATGGTCTCGTTGCCGGACACGAAGCCCGCCGGCTCGAAGCGGGTGAACGTGAAGGCGTCCACGTATTCCTCCAGCGGCACGCCGTATTGCAGGCCGAGCGACACCGCGATCGCGAAGTTGTTCATCATCGCCCGGAAGGCCGCGCCCTCCTTGTGCATGTCGATGAAGATCTCGCCTAAGCGCCCGTCGGCGTACTCGCCGGTGTGGAGGTAGACCTTGTGGCCGCCGACGACCGCCTTCTGGGTGTAGCCGGTGCGCCGGTCGGGCATCTTCTCGCGCTCGCGCACGACGATCCGCTCGACGCGCTCGATCACCCGCTCGACGATCTTCTCGGCGACCGCCGCCGTGCGCGCCGCGGTGGGTTGCGCGAGGAGCGCGTCGACCGCATCGAGGTCGTCGTCCTCCTCGTCGGCGATCAGCGCCGAATTCAAGGGCTGCGACAGCTTCGAGCCGTCGCGGTAGAGGGCGTTGGCCTTGAGCGCGAGGCGCCAGGACAGCATGTAGGCGGTCTTGCAGTCCTCGACCGTCGCGTCGTTCGGCATGTTGATGGTCTTCGAGATCGCCCCCGAGATGAAGGGCTGCGCCGCCGCCATCATGCGGATGTGGCTCTCGACGGAGAGGTAGCGCTTGCCGATGCGGCCGCAGGGGTTGGCGCAGTCGAAGACCGGGTAGTGCTCGGCTTTCAGGTGCGGCGCGCCCTCGAGGGTCATGGCGCCGCAGATGTGGACGTTCGCGGCCTCGATCTCCTGCTTCGTGAACCCGAGGAAGGGCAGGATCTCGAAGGCCGGATCGGCGAGCTTCTCGGCCGGGATGGCGAGGGTGTCCCGTAAAAAGTCCTCGCCGAGCGTCCACTTGTTGAACACGAACTTGATGTCGAAGGCGGACTTGAGGCCGGCCTCGATCGCCGCGATCTTCTCGTCGGTGAAGCCGCGGGCCTTGAGGGTCGCGGCGTTGATGCCCGGCGCCTGGCCGAGCGAGCCGTGGCCGACGGCGTAGGCCTCGATCTCGGCGATCTCGCTCTCGCGGTAGCCGAGCGCCCGGAGCGCGTCCGGCACCGCCTGGTTGATGATCTTGAAGTAGCCGCCGCCGGCGAGTTTTTTGAATTTCACCAGCGCAAAATCAGGCTCGATGCCGGTGGTGTCGCAGTCCATCACGAGGCCGATCGTGCCGGTCGGCGCGATCACGGTCGCCTGGGCGTTGCGGTAGCCGTGGCGCTCGCCGAGATCGAGGGCGAGGTCCCACGCCTGCCGGGCGTGCCGGACGAGCGCCTGGTCCGGGCAGGAGGCGTGGTCGAGGGGCACCGGGTTGGTGTTGAGGAACTCGTAGCCGAAGACCTCGCCGTGCGCGGCGCGGCGGTGGTTGCGGATGACCCGCAGCATCGACTCGGCGTTCTCGGCGTAGCGCGGGAAGGGCCCGAGCTCCTTCGCCATCTCGGCCGAGGTGGCGTACGACACGCCGGTCATGATGGCGGTCAGCGCGCCGCAGAGCGCCCGGCCGGCCTCGCTATCGTACGGCAGGCCCATGGTCATGAGCAGGCCGCCGATGTTGGCGTAGCCGAGGCCGAGCGTGCGGTACTCGTACGAGAGCTGCGCGATCTCCTTCGACGGGAACTGCGCCATCATGACCGAGATCTCGAGCACGACGGTCCACAGGCGCACGAGGTGCTCGTAGGATTCGACGTCGAAGCGCTTCGCTTCCTTGTCGTAGAGGGCGAGGAGATTCGCCGAGGCGAGGTTGCAGGCCGTGTCGTCGAGGAACATGTACTCCGAGCACGGATTGGACGCCCGGATCTTCCCGCCCGCCGGGCAGGTGTGCCAGTCGTTCATCGTCGTGTTGAAGTGCAGCCCCGGATCGGCCGAGGCCCAGGCGGCGTGGCCGATCTTCTCCCACAGCTCGCGGGCTTTGAGCGTCTTCACCGTCTTGCCGGTGATGCGCGCGGTGAGGTGCCAGTCGGCGTCCTCCTCCACGGCGCGCAGGAAGTCGTCGGTGAGCGAGACGGAGTTGTTGGAGTTCTGGCCCGCGACGGTGAGGTAGGCCTCGGAATCCCAGTCCGTGTCGTAGGTGTCGAACTGGATCTCCTTGTAGCCCTGCTTCGCGAACTGGATGACGCGCTTGATGTAGTTGTCCGGCACCTGGGCGCGGCGCGCGAGCTTGACCTCGCGCTTGAGCGCCGGGTTCTTCTCGGGGTCGAAGCAGGCGTCGCCCTCGGCCTCGCAGTTGACGCAGGCCTTCATCAGCGCCTTGAGGTGCTTCTGGACGATCTTCGAGCCGGTCACGAGGGCCGCGACCTTCTGCTCCTCGCGCACCTTCCAGTCGATGTAGCTCTCGATGTCCGGGTGGTCGACGTCGACGACGACCATCTTGGCGGCGCGCCGGGTCGTGCCGCCGGACTTGATCGCGCCAGCCGCCCGGTCGCCGATCTTCAGGAAGCTCATCAGGCCGGACGAGCGCCCGCCGCCCGAGAGCCGCTCGCCCTCGCCGCGCAGCGCCGAGAAGTTGGAGCCCGTGCCCGAGCCGTACTTGAACAGGCGCGCCTCGCGCACCCACAGGTCCATGATGCCGCCCTCGTTGACGAGGTCGTCCTTCACCCCCTGGATGAAGCAGGCGTGCGGCTGCGGGTGCTCGTACGAGGAGGCCGACTGCACGAGCTCGCCGGTCTTGTGGTCGACGTAGAAGTGGCCCTGCGCCGGGCCGTCGATGCCGTAGGCCCAGTGCAGGCCGGTGTTGAACCACTGCGGCGAGTTCGGCGCGCACATCTGCATCGCCAGCATGGTGCGCAGCTCGTCGTAGAAGGCGGAGGCGTCCTCCTCGGACGAGAAGTAGCCGCCCTTCCAGCCCCAGTAGGCCCAGCAGCCGGCAAGGCGATCGAACACCTGCTTCGCCGAATGCTCGGAGACGAAGCGCTCGCCCTCGGGCAGCTTCGCGAGGGCCTTCCGGTCGGCCTCGGCCCGCCACAGGAAGGAGGGGACGGCGTTCTCCTCGACCTTTTTGAGGCGCGCCGGCACGCCGGCCTTGCGGAAATACTTCTGGGCGAGCACGTCGGTCGCGACCTGGCTCCAGCTCTCGGGCACCTCGATGCCGTCCTGCCGGAAAACCGTCGAGCCGTCCGGGTTGCGGATCTCGCTCGTGGCGGACCGGAACTTGATCGCCGCATAGGGCGACTGGCCCGCCTTGGTGTAACGCCGCTCGATCCGCATCATGCCCCTCCTTGGAGGCGGTCGGGCCTGCGCCCGCCGCCGTTATGGCCCACCCTTTTGCGCGCCTCCCCGGTCCGGCGACGGCGCGCGGAAACCCGCCGGCCGCAAAGGCTTTCGCCCGGGCCGCTCAGCCGTCGAAGGGAGAGGGAAGTGCCGCCCGGCCGCTTCTGGCGACCGGACGAACGCGTCACGGAGGGCGACGCTAGAGCGAGTCTCGGGAGCCCGTCAACGCATGTTTTGCGGCCAAGGTATGGACTACGCATGGGGGCACCCAGGGGCTTGCCCCACAACATATAGTGTTTTCCGAGTCGTTGCGAAAGCCTTAACGACCGGTTTCCGCAACCGTTCCAAAGCCTTGCCGCGCCGCGGCATGGGCGCTGCCTGCGCGACTCGGGAAGGCCTCACGAGCCTGTGGATGACTGAGGATGGCGGGGAGGAGGACTCGATCCCATCCTGAACGGCTGCCGGAGGCCCGCCCAACTTGACATATGACACTAGGAGCTACACTTCTAATCGGCGGAGGAGCCATGCCGGTCTACAAGACCAAGGTGTTTGCGCGATTTGCGCGTAAGGCCGGTATTCGCGATCGGGAGCTCCGGAATGCAGCAGCGGAGGTCGCCCGGGGCAACTACGATGCCGATCTCGGCGGAGGCGTCTATAAACAGCGGATCGCCCGGCCGGGTGCCGGTAAATCTGGCGGATTCCGCACCATCCTCTGTTTCAGGGAAGGATCGCACACGTTCTTCGTTTACGGCTTCACGAAGAGCGTGAAGGCGAACATTACAGCCGACGAGCTGAAAACCACCCGGAAGCTCGCGGCTCAGATGCTGGCATACGGCGCAAAGGAAATCGGCGACGCCATGCACATCGGCGAATTGATCGAGGTGATGTCAGATGAAGACGACCCAAAGGCGTAAGCCCCGCAGCGACCTGCTTGCTGCGATCCATGAGACCGCGGCCGGGCTGCATCGGGCCGGTGTCATGGATCTCGAAACCATGCGCGAGTTCGACGCGCTGTGCCTTGCGCCCGTCGAAAAGCTCTCGCCGGACGAGATTCGTGCGTTGCGGGAGCGGGAGAAGGTCTCGCAACCGGTCTTCGCGCACTACCTCAACGTCAGCAAGGGCATCGTAAGCAAGTGGGAGCGGGGCGAGAAGCGGCCGGACGGGCCGTCTCTCAAGCTGCTGAATCTCGTGCGCAACAAGGGCCTGAAGGCGATCGCCTGAGCACCCCATGGTGTGATCGCCGGCGTGACAAGACGTTTCCGTCCCGCCCTGGACAGAGCGGGCTCGCGTCGCCATAAGTCCCGCAACTTCAGCCCCTCGGCGGATGACGCCATGACATTCAAAGAGTTCTTCACCCAGTTCTTCACTTGGTGGAACGGCCAGACGCTCGGCACGCGCTTCTACACTTGGCGCTTCGGCGAGCCCGTCGGCACGGACGAGCTCGGCAACCGCTACTACCGCGCGCAAGGGCACGTCATCGACCCGTCGGTCGGGCCCGAGCGGCGCTGGGTCGTCTACAACGGGCTTGCCGACCTCTCGCGGGTGCCGCCGAGCTGGCGCCAGTGGCTGTGGCATACGACCGACGTGGCGCCGAGCGAGGAGGCTTACGCCCCCCGCGAGTGGGAGAAGCCGCCGCTGCCGAACCTCACCGGCACCCCCGCGGCCTACCGCCCCCGCGGCTCGATCCTGGCGGAAGGCCAGCGCCCGGCCGCGACCGGCGACTACGTGCCCTGGCGGCCGGGGGAGTAAACTGCCGCAGAGTTCCAGGGTTAAGTAAGCTTCAGAAAAGCTCTGCCGTAGAGGAAGAGCCTCGTCTATCGGAGGGCGAGGAGGGCACAAACGGATGCCGTGCGTCGGCAAAAACGTACCGCGGGAGGCTCAGGCCCCATTTTAAGGCAAAGGTGACAACAATCCGCCGCAAAACTGGTGAATCCGGCCGGTCGGCGCGATTTGCATCGTGGCGGTAGCAGAAAAGAAACTCGCCGCCCGCATCCTGGCGCCGCTTCAATCTTTTAAGGAAATGCCGTGCCGGCCACTGCAAGCGTGCCCCTGTCGGGCAACCAGGACATCGACGGAGTCCTGTCGGGAGTGCGCTGGGCGTCCGGCGCCCTGACCTACAGCTTCCCGACGAGCGCGAGCTTCTACGGCGCGAGCTACAGCCCCGACAACGAGCCCTCGACCTTCAGCGCCGCCACCGCGGCGCAGCAGACCGCGGCGCGCACCGTGCTCGCGATGTACGCGGCCGTGGCGGGCCTGACCTTCACGCAGGTCACCGAGAGCTCCACGGTCCACGGCACTCTGCGCTACGCCATGTCGAGCGCCCCGGACACCGCCTGGGCCTACTACCCCTCGAACGACTCGAAGGGCGTCGGCGGCGACGTCTGGCTCAACAAGACGAGCTACAACAATCCCGTCCTCGGCACCTACGCCTTCGCGACCTTCCTGCACGAGACCGGCCACGCCCTCGGCCTCAAGCACGGGCAGGAGGCCGACGGCGGCTTCCCGACCCTGCCGTCGGGACACGACTCCCTCGAATACTCGGTGATGACGTACCGCTCCTACGTCGGCGACCCGCTGACGGCCGGCGGCTACACTCTGGAGCAGGGCGGCTACCCGCAGTCGTTGATGATGGACGACATCGCGGCGCTGCAGTTCATGTACGGCGCGAACTTCGCGACGAACGCCGGCGACACCGTCTACACCTGGAGCCCGACCACCGGCGAGGCCTTCGTCAACGGCGTCGGGCGGGGCCGCCCCTATGCCAACCGCGTGTTCGAGACGGTCTGGGACGGCGGCGGGACCGACACCTACGATTTCTCGAACTACGCCACGAACCTCGTCGTGAGCCTCGCCCCCGGCGGCTGGACGACCGTCTCCACGGCGCAGCTCGCGCACCTCGACTACTACAGCGGGAACACCCACGTGGCGGCCGGCAACGTCGCCAATGCGCTCCTCTACAACGGCGACACGCGCTCCCTCATCGAGAACGCCAACGGCGGCTCGGGGAACGACTCGATTTCCGGCAACGTCGCCGCCAACGTCCTCAACGGGGGAGGGGGAAGCGACACCCTCTCGGGCGCCGACGGCGCCGACCGCCTGACCGGCGGGGCCGGTGACGACTCGCTCGACGGCGGCGCCGGCGACGACACGGCGGTCTTCGGCGGGACGCGCGCGTCCTACACCGTCGTCCTCTCGGGCGGCTGGTTCGACCTCACGGGGCCCGACGGCCACGACCGCGTCCTCGCCGTCGAGCACTTCGCCTTCGCCGACCAGACCGTCGACGCCGCGAACCTCGTGCCCCCGCCGCCACCTCCTCCGCCGCCTCCGCCGCCCCCGCCTCCGGCCGTTCCGGGGATCAGCGTCGCCGGGACGCCCGGCCCGGACCAGCTCTTCGGCACCGCGGGGAACGACACCAGCTGGGGCAGCGACTCCGACGACTACATGAACATGGCCGGCGGCGACGACTACATGGACGGCGGGGCCGGCAACGACACCGTCCTCGGCGACGCCGGCAACGACTACCTCCAGGGCGGCGTCGGCGACGACCTCATCGGCGGCAGCGAGGGCAACGACACCGTCCTCGGCGACGCCGGCAACGACTACATGAACGGCGGGCTCGGCGACGACCTCGTCATGGGCGGCGACACCAACGACACCGTGCTCGGAGCCGAGGGCAACGACTACCTCCACGGCGGCGACGGCGACGACCTCGTCGGCGGCAGCGAAGGCAACGACGTCCTGATCGGCGACACCGGAAACGACTACCTCAACGGCGGGGTCGAGAACGACATCATCGGCGGCGGGCCCGGCAACGACACCGTCATCGGGGACGTCGGCGACGACTACCTCAGCGCCGGGGAGGGCGACGACGTCCTCGGCGGCGGGCCCGGCAACGACACGCTGTTCGCCGGCTCCGGCAGCGACTACATGCGGGGCGGCGACGGCGACGACCACTTCATCTTCGACGGGGCGTTCCAGACGAGCCAGATCATCGACTTCACCCCGGGTCCCGGGCTGTCGGGTCACGACACGATCCAGTTCAGCACCGCGGTCTTCACGAACTACGCCGACATGATGGCGCACGCCGCGCAGGTCGCGACGAACGTCGTCATCACGGACAGGTCCGGCAACACCCTGCTGCTTGCGAGCGTCAACCTCTCGAGCCTCGTCGCCGACGACTTCAGCTTCGGCTGACGCGCCGGCGCCACCTATCGCAGGATGGCGTCTATGACGGCCGGGCGTCCTGGCCTATTGAGGCGGGCATGGCCCTGCCGCGCATCAGCGTCGTCGTCCCGTCCCTGAACCAGGCGCCGTTCCTGGGCGAGGCTCTCGACAGCGTCCTGTCCCAGGACTACCCCGCCCTCGAGCTCATCGTCATGGACGGCGGCTCGACCGACGGCAGCCTCGACGTCATCCGGACGCGCGCGGGCCGCATCGCGCATTGGCAGAGCGAGCCGGACGGCGGGCAGTCGGCCGCGATCAACCGCGGCGTCGCGCGCTCCACGGGCGAGATCGTCTGCTGGCTCAACTCGGACGACCTTTTGTGCGAGGGCGCCCTCCGGCATGTCGGCGAGGCCGCGGCCGCGCACCCGGCCTTCGGCATGGTCGTCGGCAACGGCTGGCGTCTCGACGGCGCGACCGGGCGCAAGGCGCCCTACTGCCCGCGCCCCCTCGCCTTCAGCCGCCAGGCCCTGCGCGAAGGCGGCGCCTACGTCCACCAGCCTTCGACCTTCTTCTTCCGCGCCGCCTGGGACCGGGTCGGGGGCCTGAACGAGTCCTTGCGGTACTGCATGGACTGGGACGTGATCATGCGGGTCGCGGACCTCTTCCCCGTCGTGCTGACCGACGCCTATCTTGCCGTGACGCGGGAGTACGAGGACACCAAGACGGCGGCGGGCGGCCTGGAGCGGGCGGCCGAGATCCGCCGCATGGTCGAGGGCAATACCGGCCGGCCGCTCTCGACCGGCGCCGCGATCTTCCTGATCGAGGCGATGATCCGGGAGGCCGGCGAGACCATGGGGCCGCGCTTCTTCCGCCAGCTTTCGCTCGCCCGCAACGAGGCGGCGCAGCGCCTCTCCGAGATCACCGGCACGCCCGACTGCTTCCCCGCCGCGTCGGACCCGGGCGACGTGAAGATCGGGGCGCCGGGCGCGCCTCCGGCGGCGGCGGCCCGATCCCGGACGCCGCGGCTCCCGCCGACGCTGCGCAAGCTCTGGGCCGGTCGCCCGCGCGGCCTGCTCTACCGCTTCGCCACCGGCGCGGTCGTCTCGGCCGCGACGCTCCATCTCCTGAGCCGCGACGCGGCACTCGCGCAGCTCCGGCGCTGGCACGAGGAGGGGCTGTTTCCGCCTACAAGAGATCGGCAAGACCCTCTATCCGATCCGCGACAAGGCCGCTCTAAGTAACGGAAGTGGCTGCCTCTTTGCTGATAGGAGGACTACGCGCCTTAATCCTTTGCCCGTCTCATATAACAGTGAACTGCACCGTACTCGTTTCCGACTAGATGGTCCGGGTGATCGTGTTCGATATCTTCCAGTACGCCCAGCTTACTCGTCCATTTTCCACTCGGCAGTTGCCGTGCAGCGTGGGTCCAGTCGTTCGTCGCACTACGATAGATGGCGATCTTTTCGTACCCCGACTCCAGGATGCCATCCGCGCAGACGATATAGCCGATCGCCGCATAAGCTTCGATGAGGGATTCTACGGCGTAGCCGCCGCTCTGCGCGGGCCAGAAGTAGCCTAAGTCGGACGGCAGATTCGGCTCCCACCATCTGTCGTTTTCTCCAGCGGCCCACGCGATGCAGTTGTAGAGGCGGGAGCGGCTGCTGGTCTCTGAAGCACCCGTACCCACGAGATCAGGGAACAGGCTTGTAATTTGGCTGTTCAGGCTCAACTCGGCACCATCGCCTCGCTCGAAAGATATCCGTTCCGCTCGCCCCATTGAATCCAGGCCTGCGCCATTTGCGGAAGCCTGCCGCGGGCCTCCTCCGGTACGGGATTGGCGCCTGTGATCGCGTGCAGGGCCACGAACCAGTGATCGGGTTCGTGCTGAAGGTCGGCCAGGATCAGCGGGACAGCGCGCTCTCCCATGCCGATGATGCGGAGGTAGGCGGGATGGGCAGACATGGCCCTTGCCGACGACGTGGCGCCGCGCCCATTCCGCCATTCTGCAGCGAGGGTATGGAAAGCTGCGCGGTCTTCGGTCGTTACGGTCACGTGAGCGAGTTCATCCCGAAACCGTCGTATCCGATTGGCCTTTACAACCATCTGATCAAGCTCATCTTGGAACCACCTTACCCAAGCGGCCGAGTCGCTCATGGGCTCCGGATTGGCCTGCTTGCGGATCGACAGGTAGACGAGCCGCTTCATCTCCTGGCGGGTGCGAGTCACCATGTCGAGGATGAGGCCGGCCAAAAAGCTCAGCACGCCGAGGATGACGAGCCCGACGCTGAGAATCGCCGTCGGCAGGCGGAGCACGAGGCCGGTCTCGAGATAGGCCACGACGACGGGCGCGCCGAGCACGATCGCGACGAGCACCATGAACAGGCCGGCAAGGCCGAAGAACTGCAGCGGGCGCTCGTCCTTCACGAGCCGGGCGATGAGCTTGAGGATGCGGAATCCGTCCCGGTACGTGTTGAGCTTCGAGACCGACCCCTCCGGGCGCTCCTTGTAGACGGTCTCCACCTCGCCGCAGGGCATGCGCAGCTCGAGGGCGTGAACCGCAAGCTCCGTCTCGGTCTCGAACCCGCTCGACATGGCCGGGAACGACTTCACGAACCGGGCCGAGAGCGCCTTGTAGCCCGACAGCATGTCGGTGAACTGCCGCCCGAAGATGACGCGGACGAGTTCGGTCAGCGCGTAGTTGCCGAAGCGGTGGCCCCGGCGGTACGCCGCGGCCGCGGTCGACACCCGCGCGCCGTTGACGAAATCGAAGTCGTTGTCGATGAGCTCGGCGACGAGCCTGGGCGCTGCGGCGGCCTCGTAGGTGTCGTCGCCGTCGACGAGGACGTAGACGTCCGCGTCGATGTCCGCGAACATGCGCCGCACGACGTTGCCCTTGCCCTGCCGGCGCTCGGAGCGGACGGTCGCGCCCGCCGCCCTGGCGACCTCGACCGTGCGGTCCTTCGAGTTGTTGTCGTAGACGTAGACCTCGGCCTGCGGCAGGGCGGCCCGGAACTCCCGGACGACGGACGCGATCGTCAGCTCCTCGTTGTAGCAGGGAATGAGGACCGCGATCCGCGGCACGCCGGCGCTGCCCGCTTCCGGGGCGAGCCGCGCCGGCGGCTCGGAACGGCCGAGGTCGATCTCGGTGGCGGGCTTGGCTTGCACAGTGTAATCCACGAAAAAACGCCCGCCCGGCTTACCCGGGGATTCCTCTCCCTGTAAAGCGCTCGACAGGTCGCGCCGGGCAGGTCGCGCCCACGCGTCGGCAGAATTCCGTTCACATGAAAGTCCCGGTCGAAGCAAGGTAGGATGGATGAAGCGATCAAGCTCCATTGCATTGCTAATTGTTCCCGTCCTCATCGGGATAATCGGGCTTTATTCGATACGGATCATCGTGCCGACTTACGCCGGCATAAACCAGTATGATTACGATCCGGCCTATGTATACCTGCTCAACGGCGTTTCCATCTTTCTGGGGCTGCCGCCGGGCCATATCGACCATCCGGGCACGCCGACGCAGATCGTGATCGGGATGGTCGCCGGCCTGTGGTGGTCGCTGTTCGATCGCGGCTCCGGGACCCTGATGGATGCCGCCCTGGCCAACCCCGAGCTGTACGTCCGGGTCCTCGGCCTTTTCTTCCTCGGCTGCAACGTCGCCGCGAACTGGTTTCTGGGGCGGCGCGTCGCCGCCGCGGCCGAAAGCGTCTCGACCGGGATCGTCGCGCAGACGGGGCCGCTGTTCCTCGGGGTGCTGGCCCCGCGCCTCGTCTATCTCTCCTCGGAGGCGATGCTCCTGGCGCTGGGGATGGTCGTCCTGGGCCTCCTCGCCGACGCGATGTTCAGGCCCGGGCCGAAGGCGCCGGGGCTTGGATCGTCGATCGTCGCCGGGGCCCTGAGCGGGATCGCGGTGACCGCGAAGGTCACCTTCGCGCCCATGCTGGCGGTCCTGTTCGTCATCCCGCGCGACCGCAGGCTGGCGGCCGCCCTGCTCGCGACGGTGGTCGCCGCGCTCCTGAGCGTGTCGCCGGCCTACGAGCAGGGACTGTCGATGTTGCGCTGGTTCGTCGGGCTCGCGACGCGCGAGGGCCGCTACGGGGTCGGAGAGCGCGGGATCGCGGACGTCGCGACCATCGCGGCGCAGCTGCGGGAGATCGGGAAGGTCATACCGATCTTGTACGTCGGATTGCTGACGGCGGCCGTCGCCGTGCCGTTGCGGTTCGGCCGGATTTCCATGGCGATCTTGGCCGCCTTCGTCTTGCAGCTCTGTCTGGCGGTGAAGCCGACCCAGGTGCACTATTTCATGGCCGTGGTTCCGCTAGCGACGGTGCTCCTCGCTTGGCTCGTGCGCACCACCGGCCGCGTCGGCGCCCGTCTGGCAGGCCTCGGGGCCGTCCTCGCCGTCGGCCTCGGGTGCTTGTGGAGCAACGCAGGATTCGAAATCCTGAGAGCCGAGCGCGCCGTCCGCAGCGCCCAGGTCCGGGAGTTCGAGCGCGCCCTGCTCCAATACCCGGGGGCCCTGGTGATCGGCACCTACCGGGTGCCGGACCTGAACTACGCGCTCAATTTCGCGGCCGGCTACACGTCGACCGCGTTCAGGATCGAGGTGAGCCCCAAGCTCCCGTCGGACCTGAGCTACCACCGCGGCGGCTTCATCGTTTCGGCGATCGGCAATTACGGGCCGTTGCGGCGCGTCGATCCTTTCCTGGCCGCGGGACGCACCGTCCTGCTCGCGTTCCCGGTCGAGGTTCCGTTCGAGCGCTTCGAGTGCGCGCAGCCCATATGGAGCAATGCAAGGTTCCACATCTGCCGCGTGCTGCGGGTCCTGGATCCGCCGTGATCCTGTCCCGGCGCCCGTGCCGGCTCAGGTCCGGTTGTAGACGTCCTCGATGCGGACGATGTCGTCCTCGCCGAGATAGCTGCCGCTCTGCACCTCGATGATCTCGAGCGGGATCTTGCCCGGGTTCTCGAGGCGGTGGACCTCGCCGAGCGGGATGTAGGTCGACTCGTTCTCGCGCAGGATCTTCTGGCGGTCGCCGACGGTGACGAGGGCGGTCCCGCGCACCACGACCCAGTGCTCGGCCCGGTGGAAGTGCTTCTGCAGGGAGAGCCGCCCGCCGGGCTTGACCACGATGCGCTTGACCTGGAAGCGCGAGCCGAGGTCGATCGACTGGTAGGAGCCCCAGGGCCGGAACACGCGCAGGTGCTCGGACACCTCCTTGCGCTTCTCCGCTTTCAGCCGCGCCACCAGCTCCTTGACGGCGTCGCCCTTCGAGCGGTCGAACACGAGGAGCGCGTCGCCCTCCGAGACCACGGCGAGGTTCTCGACCCCGACGAGGCAGACGAGCCCGTCCGACAGGACGAGGTTGTCGCGGGCGTCCTGGAACACGGCGGACTCCGGCCCGGCGTTGCCGGCCGCGTCCTTGTCCTTGAGCTCCCAGATGGCGTTCCAGCCGCCGATGTCGGACCAGCTCATGGAGGCCGGCACGACCCCGGCCTTGTCGGAGCGCTCCATCACGGCGAAGTCGATGGAGAGCGGCGTGCAGGCCGAAAAGGCGTCGGCGTCGAGCACGACGCGCCCGAGGTCTTCCGCCGTGCGCTCGACCGCGGCCTCGGCGGCCGCGACGGTCGCGGCGTCGAAGCGGCGGTACTCGTCGAGGAGGACCGCGGGGTCGAAGACGAAGTTGCCCGAGTTCCAGAGGTAGCCCTCGGCGACGTAGGACTTCGCCGTCTTAAGGTCCGGCTTCTCCTTGAAGGCCTCGACCTTGAAGGCGCCGGTCCCGATCTCGGCCTTCCCCGGCCGGATATAGCCGTAGCCGGTCGCCGGCCGGTCGGGCTCGATCCCGAACAGCATGATGTGGCCGGCGGCGGCGGCGTCGCGGGCCTTGGCGACGGCCGCGACGAAGGCCGGCACGTCGCGGATCACATGGTCGGCCGCGACGACGAGCATGATCGCCTCGGGGTTGCGCCTTCGCACGAAGCTCGCCGCCGCCGCGATCGCCGGCCCCGAGTCGCGCCGCATGGGTTCCAGCAGGATCGTGGCCTTGGCCTCGACCGCCTCGAGCTGGTCGGCGACGAGGTGCCCGTAGTCGCGGCTCGTGATCACCACCGGCTCGTCGAACAGGGCGGCGTCCGCGACGCGCAGCACCGTGTCCTGGAAGCTCGACCGCTCCCCGAAGAACGGGATGAACTGCTTCGGGAAGCTCTCCCGGGACGACGGCCACAGGCGCGTCCCGGCCCCGCCGCACATGATGACCGGGGTGATGCGTCTCATCGTCTCGACACGCGAGCCACTGGGAAAACCTCGTCGGCGGCCGCCCCTTGAGGGCCGCGTCCTTTCTCACCGAAGGGGCGACCCGGTCAAGGTCCGGCCTTCCGCCCGATTGGCGGCCGGAGGGGTTCGATGCTACACGGCGCCCCTCTGCGAGAGGGGGCAGCCCGCGGGCTGCCGGGAGCGGCCCGGGCAATGGTGTTCAGCAGCGTCACGTTCCTGTTCTATTTCCTGCCGCTCTTCTTCCTCGCCTCCTACGCGACGGGCCGCAGCAAGACCGTCCTCGCCGTCTTCAGCATCGTCTTCTACGCCTGGGGCGAGCCGGTCTTCGTCGTGCTTCTCTTCGCCTCGATCCTGATGAACTACGGGCTGGGCCTCAGGATCGAGCGGGCGGAAGGCCGGGAGGCGCGGGCTTGGATCGCGGCCGGGGTCGTCCTCAACCTGATCCCGCTGCTCCTGTTCAAGTACAGCGGCTTCGTGCTCCAGACCCTGACCGCGCTCGTCGGCCTGTCGCCGAAGTACGCCGTCAAGTACTCGTTCGCGCTGCCGCTCGGCATCTCGTTCTTCACCTTCCACGCGCTCTCCTACCTCATCGACGTCTACCGGCGGGACGTGCGGGCCGAGCGCTCGATCCGGGACATGGTGCTCTACATCGCCATGTTCCCGCAGCTCGTCGCCGGCCCGCTCGTGCGCTACAAGAAGATCGCGGGCGAGCTGCACCGGCCGCGCATCACCCTCGACCGCACCGCCGACGGCATCCGGCTGTTCATGATCGGGCTCGCCCAGAAGGTCCTCGTCGCCAACACGGTGAGCGCCTCGGCCGACGCGATCTTCGCCCTGCCGCAGGGCGAGCTCTCGCCCCTCCTCGCCTGGGTTGGCATCGTCTGCTACACGGTGCAGATCTACTTCGACTTCGCCGGCTACTCGAACATGGCGATCGGGCTGGCGCTGATGATCGGCTTCACCTTCCCGATCAACTTCAACTATCCGTACGTCGCGCGCTCGATGACCGAGTTCTGGCGCCGCTGGCACATCTCGCTCTCGTCCTGGTTCCGCGACTACGTCTACATCCCGCTCGGCGGGAACCGGGTCTCGCCCGTGCGGACCTACGTCAACCTGACGGTGGTGTTCCTCCTGTGCGGGGTCTGGCACGGCGCGAACTGGACCTTCGTGGTCTGGGGGCTCATGCACGGGCTCCTCCTGGTGATCGAGCGGCTCGGGTTCGACCGCGTCCTCGCCCGCTGGCCCGCCGCCCTGCAGCACGCTTACGTCCTCGTCCTCGTCATGATCACCTGGGTGTTCTTCCGGGCCGACGGGGTGGGCCAAGCCTTCTCCTACCTCGGGGCGATGCTCGGCCTCGGCGCCGCCGCGCCGTTCGCGCCGCCGGTGCAGCGCTTCCTCGGCTGGGACGTGCTGCTTGCGCTCGCCGCCGCCGCGGTCGGCGCGGGACCCTACGGTGCGCGGCTCGGGCGGCGCGCCCTCGAAGGGCTCTCCGGCCTCGTGCGCCCGCTCGGCTCCGCGGCCGAGCTTGGGACCCTCGCGGTCCTGTTCGGGCTCGTCGCCATGAGCCTCGCCGGCGGCGCCTACAATCCCTTCATCTACTTCCGGTTCTGACCGATGGATATGAAGACCGGCATCCAGGCTCGGAGCGGCGCCCGGCCGGCGGGGGAGAGGGCGCGGGCCTGGGCCCTCGTCGCCCTGTTCTTCGGGCTCGTCTCGATTCCGGCGCTGGTGCAGGTCGCGACCCTCGGCGGCCCGCAGGTCGCCGGGAACCGGGTGCTCGCGCCGCCGCCGCAGTGGATGGGCTTCGACAAGCTCAGGGAGCTCGCCAAGGCGACGGACGCCTACATCGAGGACCACTTCGGCCTGAGAAGCCGGCTCGTGCGCCTGAACAGCCTTGCCCGGTATCACCTCGGGGTGAGCAGCACGCCCAAGGTGGTGATCGGCAAGGACGGCTGGCTGTTCTACGCCGCCGAGAAGATCATGGAGCAGCACACCGGCGAGAACGTCTTCACGCCGGAGGAGCTCGAGCGCTGGGTCGCGGTCATGACCGCCAACCGCGACTGGCTCGCCCGGCGCGGGATCGCCTTCGCGATCATGATCGCGCCCGACAAGAACACGATCTACCCCGAGAAGCTGCCGGCCTATCCCCGCCCGCCCGGCCGCACCACCCGGGCGGACCAGCTCGCCGAGCGGCTGCGCCGCACCGACCTTGTCCTCGTCGACCCGCGGCAGGCGCTGTCCGAGGCGAAGGCGCAGCACCCCAAGGCCTATTACGAGGGCGACAGCCACTGGAGCCAGCGCGGGGCCTTCATCGCCTACCGGCTCCTGATGGAGCGCCTTCAGGCGGCGGTCCCGGCCGCGGCGGCGGCCGCTCCCGAGGACTACGACATCGCGCCTAACCAGCCCGCGCCGGCCGACCTCGCGCTCCTGCTCGCGCTCGAGAACGATCTTTCCTACACGGCCGAGCGCTGGACGCGGCGCGCCACCCACCAGGTCCGCACAACGACGCGCAACCCGACGCCCCCGTGGGGCTGGCCGGTGCGGTTCGTCGAGACCGACCTCAAGGACCGGCCGCGCCTTCTGGCCTTCGCCGATTCGTTCACCGACTACGTGCTCGGCCCGAGCTTCCTCTACGAGACCTTCCGCGATCCGGTCTTCACCCACCACAACGGCGGCACGTTCGACTTCAGGCTGGTCGACGAGGTGAAGCCCGACGTCGTCGTCGTCGAGTTCGCCGAGCGCTATCTCGCGCTCCCGCCGGCAACGCCGATCGGGTTCTAGACCCGGTGTCCTACAGGAGCTCGCGTACGAAGCGCTTGTTGCGCATGGAGTAGAACGGGACCGGCAGCTCCGGGGCGTAGCCCGCGGCGATGCGGTTCTCGAGCTCGTCGAGGACGGTCAGGGTGATCGTCGGGAGATCCAGTTTGCGGGCCTCGGCGAGGGTGACCCAGGCGAGCTCGATCAGCTCCGAGTCGGGGCCGACGAGCCCCGGCACCTCGTCGGCGACGAGCTCCCGCTCGATCGCGAAGAAACGGGTGTCGAAGCGCTTCGGGCGCCTGGGCGGGGTGATGGCCCGGGCGATGAGCTGGAGCGCCTCCAAATCGGGGAAGACGCCGCGCTCGCGGAAAGATTCCCAAGGACCGGGGGGAACCGGGTCGGGCGCGCCGTGCTCCTTGGTGCCGAGCAGCAGCCCCGTCTCCTCGAAGGTCTCGCGGATGGCGGCGAGCGCGAGGGCCCGGGCGCGCTGGGGCGAAGGGCGGGTGACGCGGGCAAGAAGCGCCGCCTCGGCGCGGGCGTTGAGGGCGCCGGCCGCCGGCATCGCGCGGTCGCCGGCCTCGATCCGCCCGCCGGGGAAGACGAACTTCCCGGGCATGAAGCGGTGGCCCGGATGGCGGCGGCCCATCAGGACTTTCGGGGCGCTGCGCGCGCTCCCCAAGCGGTCGATGACGATGAGGGTCGCGGCGTCCTTGGGGCGCACGTTCGGCCAGCGCTGCTCGCGCTCGACCTTGGTGAGCCGATCGGCGAGCGCCTGTCCTGTGGCGTCGTTCACGAGGTCGTCCTTGCTGCCGGGTCGGGCTTCTTCCGTGCGGCGTCGAAGCCGTGCATCCTTAGCCCGTATTGCAGGCCGACGACAGCGCCCTTCACGGGCTGGAGCAGGACGAGGCACAGCACCACAGTGAGGGCCGGCCAGAGCGCGAGATGCAGCCACAGGGGCGTGTCGAACCGCGTCTCGGCGGTGAGGATGCCCCAGCCGACGAGGTGCGCGACGATCAGGATCACGAGATAGGGCGGCAGGTCGTCGGCGCGGTGGTGGTGCAGTTCCGCGCCGCAGGCCGGGCAGGCGTCGGCGACCTTGAGGAAACGGCCAAACAACCGGCCCTCGCCGCAGGCCGGGCAGCGGCCGAAAAAGCCGCGCCGCGCCGCCGCGACGGCGCCGATCTCTTCGACGCCGGGGGTCATGCCGGCTCCTTCGCGCGCCGGCCGCCCTGGCGCTTGCCCTTGAGGCGCGGCGTCGTGCGGCGCTCCGTCCGCTCCGGCTCGCGCTTCGACCGGGCGCGGCCGGGCGGGCCCTTTCCGGCGCCCTTCCGAGGCCCTCTGGTGGAATCCTTGGCGCCCTCCGACAGAATCTCGAACCTGAGCGCCCCTGCAACGGGTGCAGCCTCGACGAGCTTCACCTCGACCGTATCGCCGAGCCGATAGGTTTCGCCGGTGCGGTCGCCGACCATGGCGTGGCGGCGCTCGTCGAAGCGGTAGTAGTCGGCCCCGATGGTCGCGGCCGGGACGAAGCCGTCGGCGCCGGTGTCGGCGAGCTTGATGAACAGCCCCGAGCGGGTGACGCCGGAGATGCGCCCCTGAAAGGTCGCGCCGATGCGGTCGGCGAGGTGGTGGGCGATGAGCCGGTCGACGGTCTCGCGCTCCGCCGCCATGGCGCGCCGCTCCGCGACCGAGATGCGGGCGCCGATCTCCGCCAGTTCCGCAAGCGTGATGTTGGCCGGCAGCCCGTCCGGCCCGAGCTTGAGCGCCCGGATGAGGGCGCGGTGCACGACGAGATCGGCGTAGCGGCGGATCGGCGAGGTGAAGTGGGCGTAGCGGCGGAGATTCAGGCCGAAGTGGCCGTAGTTCTCGGCCGAGTACTCGGCCTGGGCCTGCGAGCGCAGCACCACCTCGTTGATGAAGGCCTGGTGCTCCGTGCCCTCGACGCTCGAAAGGATGCGGTTGAACAGGGCGGGCTTGAGCGCCCCCTCCTTCGGCAGCTTGATGCCGATGGAGGCGAGCACCTCGCCGAGCGCCCGCATCTTCTCGAGCGAGGGCTCGTCGTGGGCCCGGTAGATGAGGGGCGAGCCAGCCTTCTCGAGAGTTTCCGCCGCCGCGACGTTGGCGAGGATCATGAACTCCTCGATGAGGCGGTGCGCGTCGAGGCGCTCGGGCGCGAGGACGCGGTCGACCGTGCCGTCGGGCTTGAGGAGAATTTTGCGCTCGGGGAGGTCGAGGTCGAGGGGGGCGCGAACCACGCGAGCCTTCTTCACCGTCTCGTAGGCGGCCCAGAGCGGGCGCAGCACGGGTGCGAGGAGCGGGCCGGTCGTGTCGTCGGTCCGGCCGTCGATGGCGGCTTGAGCCTGTTGATAGGAGAGCTTCGCGGCCGAGCGCATCATGACGCGGTGGAACGCGTGGCGCTTCTTGCGCCCGTCGCTGCCTATGATCATGCGCACCGCGAGCGCCGGGCGGTCGGCCTCGGGGCGCAGCGAGCAGAGGTCGTTCGAGATGCGCTCCGGCAGCATGGGCACGACCCGGTCGGGGAAATAGACCGAGTTGCCGCGCTCCAGCGCCTCGCGGTCCATGGCGGAGCCGGGGCGCACATAAGTTGCGACGTCGGCGATGGCGACCGTGACGACGTGGCCGCCGGCGTTGTCCGGATCGTCGTCGGGAACGGCGTGGACGGCGTCGTCGTGGTCCTTGGCGTCGGCCGGGTCGATGGTGACGAGGGGCAGCGCGCGCCAGTCCTCGCGGCCGGCGAGGCCGACGGGCTTCGCCGCCTCGGCCTCGGCCAGCACCTCGGGCGGGAACACGTGCGGGATGGCGTGGGCGTGGATCGCGATGAGGCTCACGGCCTTCTCGGACGAGAGAGAGCCCAGGCGCTCGCGCACCCGGCCCTCGGGCAGGCCGTAGCGGGAGGACTTCGCGGTCGTCGCGGCGACGAGGTCGCCGTCCTTCGCGTCGCCCTCGGCGCCGGGCGGGATCGCGATCTCGGCGCCGCGGGCCTTCTTGTCCACGGGCACGAGCCGCCCACCGCCGGCGGGGCTCGCGCGGAAGATGCCGAGCACCTGCTGGCGCTGCTTGCCGATGACCTTGATGACGCGGCCGGCGTAGCGGTGCTTCCCGTCCTCGGTCAGGCGCTCGAGGCGCAAGAGGACGCGGTCGCCGACGCCGGGCACGGGCTGGCTGGGCCGGGCCTTCCGCGGCGTCGTCACGAGGATCTTCGGCGCGTCCCCGTGCGCCTCGTCCCATTCCTCGGGGCTTGCCAGAAGCTCGCCGTCCCGATCGCGCCCGGTCACGTCGGCGACGATGACGGGGGGAAGCTGCCCGGCCTTGCTGACCGACTTGCGGCGCCGGTCGACGACGCCCTCGTGCTCCAGGTCCTTCAGCATCTGCTTGAGCCAGATGCGGTCGCCCCCCTGGATGCCGAAGGCGCGCGCGATCTCGCGCTTGCCGACCTTGCCGTCGGCGTCGGAAATGAAGGCGACCACGTCCTCCCTGCTGGGAAGGACGCGCGCATGAGAGACGGCTCTGGAGCGTTTGGCCAAGCGTATCACCGGATGTCGCGGGAGAACGTGCGGATCGGGCGAAAGGGTCCGGCAGGAACCTTCCCGAACGGCGCATGAGGCGCAAGACATTTCCCCGGGGGGAGATATGGGGCGCAGAGCGTGCCGAACAACATCCAAGTTGTGGACGCAGGGGACGCTGGCGCGCAGAAGCGGGGGATCCCCCTGTGCCGTCTCCCTTCGGGACCGAGCCATCGCGGAGCATGGCACCCGCAGAAGTCTGAATTCTGCTATTATTCGCCTGCCGCGCGCAGCAGCCTGTTCTTCCTGCGCGGGTGCTGCGCCCGGGGACGAACCAAAGGAGTAGTCCCATGGCTCTGACCGATCTTCTCAATTCGCTCAGCTTGCAGCCGGCGGGTACGACGAGCGCCACGCCGGGCGTCCCCCTCTCGATCGGAATCGTGCCCGACATCTCGCAGGTCCGGGTGACGGACATCCAGCTCGTCGATGTCGATTTCGATTTCATCGGCAAGGGGGTGATCTTCACGACCGACGATCCCTCCGACCCGACGAGGACCGGCCCGCTGCCCATCTATAACCTGACGAGCGTTCCCCCGAGCATCTTGCCTGGCGTCCAGGGGCTGATCGGCAAGATCAAGGGCAAGTTCCCCGTGCCCGTGCCGACGGACGTTCTGCCGCGCCTCGACGTGACCTGGCACGTCACCGACACGGCCGGGAACGACTTGATAGCGAGCGGAGAGGCGGTCGCGCCGAGCGGCCTCAACCAAGTGGCCTTGAGCGTCCTCTTTCTCCCCGAGTTCGTCGAGTTCACGTCGGGCCTCGGCACGCCGGGAACGAGCGTCCGCCGCGTCTCGGCGACGGTCAGCATCACGGCCGGAGCCACCTCGACTCCCCCGAGAACCCTCGGCCCGATCGACGTCCTGGTCCCTAGGGTGGCCCTGCCGACGGTCCTCACCATGTTCGTGGACAAGCCCTTCCGAGGTCCCACGCTCATCATGGTTCCGGCGGATTCCGCGATCGCGGACCTCGGCGCACTCACGGGGAAGCTGCAAGAGCTGCAGAACGTGCTCAATCCCGTGCGCTCGGTCGCACGGCTCGCCGCGTTCCTGACCGGGCTCGACGTGCTCGCGACCGTCCTCGGCAACGAGCCCCACATCAGCTTCCGCAAGACCGACGGCATCGGCAACCTGAACGACATCACCCTCGTGCAGCGATCCTGGTACGAGAACGACACCGAGGCCGAGGACGAGCTGAGCTCGTTGTTCATGATCGGGCCGCGCGGCCGGGCCGCGGAGTTCTTCAACGACCGATCCTTCGACACCGGGGAAGGCAAGTTCACCCTGACGCTTGGGCCGGAGCTGTTCGCAGGCATCCGCGACCTGCACCGGAAGCACCCGGCGAGCGAGCCGTCGGGAAGCGAGATCGTGGTGGACGTGGACCCGCCCGACGGCTGGTGGGACCCGGATACTTTCGGCGACGAGCTCTCGTCCGTGCGGTTCTTGGCCCTTCCTTCGATCGGGTGAGGGTCCTTGCGGCGGACCGCTCGGTCGCCGCCGCGCAACATAAAAGCCGGAGCGTTTCCGCTCCGGCTGAAGGCGGGGCCGCGGTCCGCGGCCGGGAGGAACCTCCGTCAGGCCGAGTAGTACATCACGAACTCGAGCGGGTGCGGGGTCATCTCGAAGCGCTGCACCTCGGTCATCTTGAGCTCGATGTAGCTATCGATGAAGTCGTCGTTGAAGACGCCGCCGGCCTTGAGGAAGGCGCGGTCGCGGTCGAGGTTGACGAGGGCCTCGCGGAGCGAGCCGCAGACCGTCGGGATCTTCTTCAATTCGCGCGGCGGCAGGTCGTAGAGGTCCTTGTCCATGGCCTGGCCGGGGTCGATCTTGTTGGTGATCCCGTCGAGGCCGGCCATGAGCATCGCCGCGAAGGCGAGGTAGGGGTTCGCCACCGGGTCGGGGAAGCGGACCTCGACGCGCTTCGCCTTCGGGTTCGTGGTCCACGGGATGCGGCACGAGGCCGAGCGGTTGCGGGCCGAGCAGGCCAAGAGCACCGGCGCCTCGTAGCCGGGCACGAGCCGCTTGTAGGAGTTCGTGGACGGGTTCGTGAAGGCGTTGAGCGCCTTCGCATGCTTGATGATGCCGCCGATGTACCACAGGCACTCCTGGCTGAGGTCGGCGTACTTGTTGCCGGCGAACACGGGCTTGCCGCCGTTCCAGATCGACTGGTGGACGTGCATCCCCGAGCCGTTGTCGCCGTAGACCGGCTTCGGCATGAAAGTCGCCGTCTTGCCATAGCTTTGCGCGACGTTGTGGATGCAGTACTTGTAGATCTGCAGGTGGTCGGCCATGAGCGTCAGGGTGTCGAACTTCATGCCGAGC
>DASVVU010000013.1:0-41412 GCA_036386395.1 Beijerinckiaceae bacterium
AGGGCGGCGTCGATCCTCTCGATCAGCGCCTCGCCCTTCGCCTCGGCGCCGAGCCGCTGGGCGAGCGTGCGGATCTGCTCCCGGCCTTCCGCGAGGCTCCGCCACAGGCCGACGACCATGACCTCGAAGCCCTGCCGGCGCAGCATGTCGCGGCGGGTGTGGGACTCGAAGGGGCCGGTGAGCACGAGGTCGGCGTCGGTGAGGAGCACCGACTCGCCCCGGCCCGAGTTCGCCGGCAGCGCCTTGAGCTCTTCCGCGAAGAAGGACAGCTCGTCCGAGCCGATCGGCGACACCGACGCGATGCGGGACGGCTCGACGAGGGCGAGAAGGAGCTGGTCGGTGCACTTGTTGAGCGACACGATTCTTTGGGGGGGCGGCTCTCCCGCGAGCGCCGGAGGGGCGAGGAGGAGAGCCGCGAGGGCGGCGAGGGCGGCGGGGAAGAGGCGGGCCATGGCCTTCATGTCCGGCGGGCGGAGCCGCCCGTCAACCGCCCGGCGTTCGGCCGCGCGTCGTCATGGCGTGTTGCGCATCATCGTCGCATATGTTGCGCAACATCGTCGCCTTTTTCGCGCATCATCGTCGCATCATCGTCGCATCATCGTCGCGCCCGTCCGGCCGTTCCGGCGCCCGGCTGTGGCGCTTCTGCCACGCCCGCCCGGCATCGCGTGGGCGCGGCCGGAAACGCGATTGCCCGGCTCCGCGGCCGGGCCTAGCCTTCGTGCCGACGTTGGTGCCCCGTGAAACTCGGGGTGAAACGGGAATCCGGTGCGGGCCGACGAGGCCCTAGTCCGGAGCTGCCCCCGCAACTGTGAGCGGCGAGCGGCGATCCGAAATGCCACTGACCTCAGGGCCTCAGGCCCCGGTCGGGAAGGCGGATCGCAGCCCAGACCCGCGAGCCAGGAGACCGGCCTGCGTCACAGGTCAACCCGGATCCGCCGGTGGGGCGGAAGGAGGTCTCCATGTCGCGCCCGACGGGCCGCCTCGCGGCCGTTTTCCTTGCATTCTCAAGCCTTTCGACCGCCGCCCTCGGGCAGTCCGAGAAACCCGACATCGTGGTGACGCCAAGCCGCACGGCGCAGCCGATCCAGCGTGCCGGCAGCGCCGTCACGGTGATCGGGCCGGAGGAGATCGAGCAGTCCTCGAACCGCGACATCGGCGATCTTCTCCGCCGGGTGCCGGGCCTCGACGTGACTCGCAACGGCGGCCCGGGCCAGCTCCAGACCGTGCGCCTGCGCGGCGGCGAATCCCGCCACACCCTTGTCCTGGTTGACGGAATCCGCGTCAACGACCCCTCGACCACCGGCCGCGAGTTCGACTGGTCGACCCTCGTCCTCGCGAACGTCGAGCGCATCGAGGTCCTGCGCGGGCCCCAATCCGCCCTCTACGGCTCGGACGCCATGGGGGGCGTGGTGAACATTATTACGAAAAAGGGCGGCAACCGTCCCCCCAGCGCCACCGTCTCGGTCGAGGCCGGCAGCTACGGCACGAAGGAGACCAAGGGCTCGGTCACGGGCGGCGACGACAAGGTCGACTACGCCTTCAGCTTCTCGGCCCTCGACACCGCCGGGTTCTCAGGGTTCGGCTACCGCATCCCGCGCCTGCGCTACCTCGCCCCCTGGGGCTTCGAGCCCGACAGCGCGCGGCGCATGGGCGTCGGCGGCCGCGTCGGCGTCAACGTCGCCGACGGCGTGCGCCTCGAGGCCGGCGGCAACTACAGCTTCAACAAGGCCCAGTACGACGCCGCGTTCCTGCCCTTTCCGGACACGCCCTCGCATTCGGAGAGCCGGCTCGGCGACGTGTACGGGCGGCTCATCGCCGACAGTTTCGGCGGCCTATTGCGCTCGACCGCGACGGTCTTCGCCAACCGCACCGACCGGCGCTTCAACGACGTGAGCTACGGCGAGGGTTTTCTCTTCTGCAACAACGACTTCTTCCCCGTCTCCGCCCTCACGGCCTGCCGCACGAGGACGCAGTTCATCGGCGAGCGCGTCGGCGCCGAGTACCAGGGCGAGGCGCGCCTCGGCCCGGCCGGCACCTTCGTCTTCGGCGCACGCACGGAGCGCGACACGGCGGACAGCTTCGGCGAGGGCATCGCCCCGAACCCCTCGCCCCGGACCCGCACCATCGCGGCCGAGCAGACGACGGATTCGCTCTTCGGCCTGCATCAGGTCACGCTGTTCGAGCGCCTGCACCTGTCCCTCGGCGGGCGCATCGACCGGGTGCGCGAGGTCGAGACCTTCAAGACCTGGCGCGCGACCGCGGCCTACGAGATCCCGGAAACCGAGACGAAGCTGCGCGCGAGCGCCGGCACCGGCGGCAAGGCGCCGTCCCTGTTCCAGCTCTTCAGCCCGCAGTTCGGCACTGCGACGCTCGAGCCCGAGCACTCGATCGGCTTCGACGTCGGCATCGACCAGACGGCGTGGGACGGGCGCCTCAAGCTCTCGGCGACCTTCTTCCTCAACCGCTACCGCAACCTCATCGACTTCTCGTCCGATCCGGCCGACTGCCGGCCGGGCCAGTTCTTCGGCTGCTACGTCAACATCGGCCATGCCCGCACCACGGGCGCGGAGCTCTCGGCCGAGGTCGCCGTCGTGCCGCAGTTCGTGCGCCTGCGCGCGACATACACCGAGCTCCACGCCATCGACCAGGAGACCGGCTTCCACCTCAACCGGCGCCCCGAGCACCAGGGCCGCCTCGCCCTCATCCTCACGCCGATGCCCGGCCTCACCATCGAGCCGTCCGTCGTCTACGTCGGCGAGCGCTTCGACTTCCCCCGCGAGGTCGGCAAGCTGCCGCCGTATGGCCGCTTCGACCTCTTCGCCGAGTACAAGATCAACCAGACCTTCAGCGTCTACGTGCGCGGCGAGAACCTCACCAACGCCCGCTACGAGGAGGTCGCGACCTACGGCACCCCCGGCCGCTCGGCTTATGCCGGCGTGCGGGCGACGTGGTGAGATGCGTGTGGCGTGGTAACTGTCGTCCCCGGCGAGCCGGAGCCCCCGGGTCCGGCCTTTGGCCGGCCCGAGGATAAACTCCACGCAGGCGGGAAGGGAACCCATGCAGCGGTCCCGCGGATGGATGGATCCCCTTCCCCTCCGGCGGCCAAGGCCGCCTCCGGCCGGGGATGACAGTGGAAGTGTCCGCGCGTAATGCCGATCGAGGCCGCTGGCTCGTGTCGGCGCTCCTCGCCCTTATCCTCCTTCTCGGGCTCGCCTCCCTTACGGTCGGCCCGGCTCCGATCCCGTTCTGGACGGCCGCGAAGGCGCTGGTCTCGGACGAGGGCAGCGCGAGCGTCATCGTGCGCGACATCCGCCTGCCGCGGGCGCTGCTCGCGGTGCTGATCGGCGGGACGCTGGGCGTCACCGGGGCGGCGCTGCAGGGGCTCTTGCGCAACCCGCTGGCCGACTCGACCGTGTTCGGCGCGCCGCAGGCGGCGGCGCTCGGGGCCGTGCTGGTGCTCTACTTCGGGCTCGCCGGCGCCTTGTCCTTCGCCTTGCCCCTAGCCGCGATCCTCGGGGCCCTCGTCTCCATCGCCCTCGTGGTGGTGGTCGCAGGAAGGGAGGGCTCGACCCTCGTCCTCGTGCTTGCGGGCCTTGCCGTCGGCAGCCTCGCCGGCGCCGCGACCTCCTTGGCCATCAGCCTCTCGCCCAATCCCTTCGCCGTCACCGAGATCGTCTTCTGGCTCCTCGGGTCGCTGGAGGACCGCTCGATGGTGCACGTCTGGCTGTCCGCCCCCTTCCTCGTCGCGGCGAGCGCCGCGCTGCTCGCGACCGGCCCGGCGCTCCGCGCCCTCTCCCTCGGCGAGGAGACGGCCGAGAGCCTCGGCGTGAACGTCGCCCGCACGCGCCTGATCGTCGTCGGGGCGAGCGCCGTCGGGGCGGGCGCCGCGGTCGCGGTCGCGGGGGCGATCGGCTTCGTCGGGCTCGTCGCGCCGCACCTCGTGCGCCCCCTCGTCGGCCACGACCCGGCCCGCACGCTCCTGCCGGCCGGGCTTGCCGGCGCCGTCCTCCTCACCGCCGCCGACTGCGCCGTGCGGCTCATCCCCTCGGGGGTGGAGGTCAGGATCGGGGTGCTGACCGCTGTGCTGGGCGTGCCGGTCTTCCTGTGGATCATCGCCCGGCGCCGCTCCGCGCTCGCGGAGGCGCCCGCGTGAGCCCCGGCCTCCAGATCCAGGGCCTATCCGTCCGCCTTGGGCGGCGCGATGTGCTGTCCGGCCTCGGCCTCGCGCTTCCGGCCGGGCGCCTCACCGTCGTCGCCGGGCCGAACGGCGCCGGCAAGACGACGCTCCTGCGCACCGTCGCCGGGCTGATCCGTCCCACTGTCGGCGCGGTCCTCCTCGGCAACGCATCGGTCCACGGGATGACCCGCGCGGCGCGTGCCACAAGAATTGCGTATCTGCCCCAGGCCGGCGGCGTCTCATGGCCGCTGCCGGTGCGCGACGTGGTCGCGCTCGGCCGCCTTCCCCACGGCGAGGCGCCGGACGCGCTCCGCTCCGAGGGCGAGCGGGCCGTGGCTGAGGCGATCACGGCCGTCGGCCTTGTCGGCTTCGAGGACCGGCCCGTCACCGAGCTCTCCGGCGGCGAGCGCGCCCGCGCGCTCCTCGCCCGGGCGCTCGCCGTCGAGGCGCCGGTGCTCCTCGCCGACGAGCCGGTCGCGGCCCTCGACCCGCGCCACCAGCTCCTCGTCCTCGCCGTCCTGCGCGAACGCGCCCGCGCCGGCAGCACGGTCGTCGCGGTGATGCACGACCTCGCCCTCGCCTCCCGCTTCGCCGACCGCATGGTCCTCCTCGACCGCGGCCGCCTCGTCGCCGACGGCACCCCCGCAGCGGTCCTGACCGCCGCCCGCCTGGAGGCCGTCTTCGGCATCGAGGCCGCCGTCGCTCGCGAAGGCGAGGGCCTCGCCATCACGCCGCGGCGGGCGTTGCCGATGGGGGAGGGGCCGTTACCGACCTCCTCATGCTGAGGAGGCGCGAAGCGCCGTCTCGAAGCACGCACCGGCGGCGGGGCGCTGCCTCGGCGGTGTGCGTCCTTCGAGACGCACGCTCCGCGTGCTCCTCAGGATGAGGGGCTTGGGAGGGCGGCCCATGCGGATGGTCAGCCCCCGTTCGCGTTGACAACGTCCCGGGCGCGGCGGATACCGGCCGCGACGGTCGACCCATGAACAAATACCTCTTCAAGAAGACCCTCGTCGTCGCGCACGACCTCCTGCAGACGGCGCTGGCGGTCGTCCTGACGTTCGTCATCCGCTTCGACGACGCGCTGCTCGACGAGCGGCTGCGCATTCTCCCGGGCTTCCTGCCGCTGTTCGTGCCCTTCGCCGGCCTCGTCTATTGGCGCTTCGGGCTCTACCGCTCGAAGTGGCGCTTCGCCTCGCTCCCCGACCTCGCCGGCATCGTGCGCGCCTCGTCGGTGCTGGCGCTCGCGCTCCTCGTCCTCGACTACGTCCTCGTCTCGCAGTCTCTCTACGGCTTCTACTTCTTCGGCAAGGTCGCGATCGGCCTCTACTGGCTCCTGCAGATGGCGCTCCTCGGGGGGCCGCGGCTCGCCTTCCGCTACATGAAGTACGCGCGCCAGCGCGGCGCCGTCGAGCGCGAGGCCACGACCCCGACGCTGCTCCTCGGCCGCGCGACCGAGGTCGAGGTGGTGCTGCGGGCGATCGAGCTCGGCACGGTGAAGAAGATCAAGCCCCTCGCGATCCTGTCGCCGCGCAAGACCGAGGTCGGCCAGTCGATCCGCGGCGTGCGGGTCGCCGGCGCTTTCGGGGACCTCGAGAAGGTCGCGCGGGAGTTCCAGGACCGGGGGATAGCGGTGCGCCGCCTCGTCGCGACCCCCTCGGCGCTCGCCCAGGAGGCGCATCCCGAGGACCTGATCGCCCGGGCGCGGCGCCTCGGCCTGCCGCTCGTGCGCGTCACGAGCCTCGGCGAAGGCCTGCGCGACGCGGAGCTCGCGCCGCTGGAGATCGAGGACCTGCTACTCCGCGACACGGTCGAGATCGACCGCAAGCGGCTCGAGGCCTTCATCCGCGGCAAGCGGGTGCTCGTCACCGGCGGCGGCGGCTCGATCGGGGCCGAGATCTGCGCCCGCGCCACGGCCTTCGGGGCCGCCCATCTCCTCGTCGTCGAGAACTCCGAGCCCGCCCTGCACGACGTGACCGAGGCGCGCCCGCTCAACCAGGGCGGCACCGTGATCGAGGGCACGATCGGCGACATCCGCGACCGCGGCCGGATGGCCGAGCTGATGCGGACGTTCAGGCCCGACCTCGTCTTCCATTCCGCGGCGTTGAAGCAGGTGCCGTACCTTGAGCGCGACTGGGCCGAGGGCATCAAGACCAACGTCTTCGGCACCGTGAACGTCGTCGACGCGGCGGTCGAGGCCGGCGTCAGGGCGGTCGTCGTCATCTCGACCGACAAGGCCATCGACCCGGTTTCCATGCTCGGCGCGACGAAGCGCTTCTCGGAGATCTACGGCCAGGCCCGCGACGCGGAGCTCGCCGGCCATCCCGAGGCGACCCGGATCACGGCGGTGCGGTTCGGCAACGTCCTCGGCTCGGCGGGCTCGGTCGTGCCGAAGTTCAAGCTCCAGATCGCCCGCGGCGGGCCGGTGACCGTCACGCATCCCGACATGGTGCGCTACTTCATGACGACGCGCGAGGCCGCCGACCTCGTGCTCACCGCCGCCTCCCACGCCGACGCCGAGGGCCGGGGCGACGCGGGCCACGACGAGCGCGCCGCCGTCTACGTCCTCAGGATGGGCCACCAAGTCCGCATTTACGACCTGGCGGAGCGCATGATCCGCCTTGCCGGCTTCGAGCCCGGCGAGGACATCGAGATCAAGGTCACGGGCGCACGGCCCGGCGAGCGCCTGCACGAGATTCTTTTTGCCGAGACCGAGCCTATGGCCGAGACCGGCATCGACGGGGTCATGGCGGCAAAGCCCATCTTCGCCGACCGGGCGCGGGTCGAGGCGTGGCTCTCGCGGCTTCGCGACGCGATCGCCGTCATGGACCGCGCCGCCGCCGTGGCCGTGCTGGAGGAGGCGATTCCCGAGTTCAGGCGCCGGACGCAGGGTTCCGCGCCAGCGCCGCAAGAGCTGCCCGAGTCTGCACCGGAGGAGCCCAGCCCAGCCCCTGCAGCGCCGCAGGGCTCGCCACGAGGGAGCCCGCCAGCCGCTCGAAGGCCTCGCCTCGTCCGAGCGCCCGGAACGCAGCTTCCATGAGCCACTGAGGCACCGGGAACACCCCGGGCCCGCGTCCCAGGCCTTCGCGCAGCGCCGCGATCATGGCCGGCACCGTCAGGGGCTCGGGGTCGGCAACGATCAGCGGCCGCCGCAGCGGCCCGGGGGCGGCCAGAGCCGTGTCGATCGCCGCCGCGAGGTTGTCGAGGGCAAGGAGCGAGCGCTTTGCCGTGAGCCCGCCGAGGGGGAGCGGATAGGGCGAGCGCGCGAGCCGCACGAGCGCCGCCATGTTGCCCTTGACGCCGGGCCCGTAGACCAGCACCGGCCGCAGCGCGACCCAGTCGATCCCGAGCGCCGCGAGCCCCTCCTCGGCCGCGAGCTTCGAGCGTCCGTAGGCGTCCGTCGGCGCCGCCTCGTCGGCCTCGGTCACGACGCCGCCGGCCGTAGGCCCGGCCTGGGCCCGGATCGAGGACAGGAACACGAAGCGCTTGGCGCGGGCCTTCTCGGCCGCGCGGGCGAGGCCGATGGTGGCCTCGGTGTTGAGCACCCGATAATCGTCCTCCGGTGTCCCCGACATGGCGTGGGCGATGCCGGCCGAGTGGATCACGGCGTCGACGCCGGACAAGGCCGCTCCCATGTTCTGCGGCCGGGCGATGTCGCCGACGACGGCGCCCGACGCCTCCGGCGGAAGCTCGGCGGGCCGGCGGAGCAGAACGCGGACGCGGTAGCCGCGCTTCGGCAATTCGCGCAGGAGATGGCGGCCGATGAAGCCGGTCGCCCCGGTGAGCGCCACGAGCGGCCCAGTCATGCCGCGATCCTCTTCCGGCGCGGCGTCGCGAAGCGGGCGAGGACGAGGCCCGTGAGGACGCACCCGAGGGCGAGCGCGCTAAGCTGCATGGGAAGCGTCCGCCACACGAGCGCCGCACCCGCAAGCGCCGCGAGCGCGAGGTTGAGGGCTAGCACGTGGCCGGCGACGGCCATGACCGAGAAGCCGTTGTCGGTCGCCTGCTGGTAGAAGTGCGAGCGGTGCGCCTCCCAGACCCGCTCGCGGCGCTTGAGGCGCCGCAGGAGCGTGATCGTCGCGTCGGCGGCGTAATAGAGCGGCAGGATCAAGGCCGCCACGAGCGCCCCGTCGAGCGCGAGGCGGTACAGCATCCAGGCGACGAGAAGCCCGATGGGCAGGGAGCCGACGTCGCCGAGGAAGAGCCGCGCCACGGGCTTGTTGAACGGCGCGAAGCCGAGGAGCGCGCCAAGGAGCGCCGCGGCCACCGCCGCGACCGGCGGCACCCGTCCGCTCCCGGCCGCGACGATGGCAAACGCCGCGACGGCGGCCAGCATCGGCACGAAGTTCGCGACCGTCATCCAGTCGATTCCGTCCATGAAGTTCGTCAGGTTCACGAACCATACACCGGCGATCACGAGAACGGCCGTCTCGAGCCAGGACGGGACGAGGGGACCGAAGAGGGCCGCGTCGCCCCGCGCGGCCGTCACCGCGATCCAGACGGCCGCGGCCTGCACGGCGAGCCGCGGCGCGGCAGGCATCGGCCGCAGGTCGTCCCAGGCGCCGAGCGCGGCCAGCACGATGGCGGCGAGGAACACGGCCGCGACCTCGCCTATCGCGCCCGGGGCCGGAAAGCCGGCGGCGAGCACAGCCGGGGCCGCGACCGCGAGCGTCGCCGCGACCACCGCGATCCCTCCCCCTTGAGGCGTCGGCACCTTATGGCTCGACCGGGCATTAGGGCGGGCCAGCGCATAGCGCACGAGGAGCGGGCGCAGGAGCAGGATCAGCGCGGCGCTTAAGCCCGCCGAGGCCAGGATGACAATTCCGGCGAGAAACATGCGGCCCTTTAAACCTCCCCCGGAGGGAGAGGTCGAGTCGCGCGGAGCCGCCTACTGATCCAGCCTTGCAATGAGGCTCGAGGTGTCCCAGCGGCGGCCGCCCATCTTCTGGACCTCGGCGTAGAACTGGTCGACGAGGGCGGTGACGGGGAGCTGGGCGCCGTTGCGGCGGGCCTCGTCGAGGCAGATCGAGAGGTCCTTGCGCATCCAGTCGACGGCGAAGCCGAAGTCGAACTTCCCGGCATTCATGGTCTTGCCGCGGTTCTCCATCTGCCAGGAGCCGGCGGCGCCCTTCGAGATCACGTCGAGCACCGCCTCGATGTCGAGGCCGGCGCGCTTGCCGAAGTGGATGCCCTCGGACAGGCCCTGGACGAGCCCGGCGATGCAAATCTGGTTGATCATCTTAGTGAGCTGGCCGGAGCCCACGGGGCCGAGCAGCCGGCAGGCGCGGGCATAAGCCATGATCACCGGCTCGGCTTTGCCGTAGGGACCCTCCTCGCCGCCGCACATGACGGTCAGCACGCCGTTCTCGGCCCCGGCCTGGCCGCCCGAGACCGGCGCGTCGACGAAGCCGATCCCCTTCTCCTTCGCCTTGCCGTGGAGCTCGCGGGCGACCGCTGCGGAGGCCGTGGTGTGGTCGACGAAGACCGTGCCGCTCTTCATGCCGTCGAGGGCACCGTCCTTACCCACCACCACCTGGCGCAGGTCGTCGTCGTTGCCGACGCAGGAGAAGACGATCTCCTGGCCCTCGGCCGCCTCCCGCGGCGTTTTCCCCAAGCGCCCGCCGTTCTCGGACACCCACTTCTGCGCCTTCTCGGTCGTGCGGTTGTAGACCGTGACCTCGTGGCCCTTCGACTTGAGGTGGCGGGCCATCGGATAGCCCATCACGCCGAGACCGAGGAACGCGACCTTCGCCATCGGGAGACCTTTCGGGTGAGCTTCTTGCCGGAACCGCCGCGGTTCTACGGGGCAGGCGAAATCCCGTCAAACGACGGCACACGCCGGCATCACGAGGCGGGCTTCGCCTTGATGTCGAACGAAAAGTACTTCGCCCGGATGCGGTCGTAGGTGCCGTCCGCGATCACGGTGTCGAGCGCCTGGTCGAACAGCGCCTTGAGGCCTATGTCTTCCTTCCGCAGGCCCACGCCGACACCCGGGTGGTAGAAGGCGGAATCGAAAGGCGCGTCAGCGACGAGGCGGCAGCAGGCCCCCTCGCGGCTGTCGAGGAAGCGGATCAGGGCGAGCTTGTCGCCGAGCACGAGGTCGAGACGCTCGGCCATGAGGTCGAGGTTCGCCTCCTCGAGGGAGGCGAAGGCGCGGACCTGCACATCGGGGTAGCGCTCCTCCAGGAAGCGCGCGTGGTCGCTGCCGTCGATCGTGCCGACGGTCTTGCCGGCGAGGGCCGCCGGGGCGACGGCGGAGACGTCGCCGTCCTTGCGGGCCACGAATGAGGCCGGGATGCGGTAATAGGGCTTCGAGAAGGCGATGCGGGCGCGCCGCCGCTCGGTGATCCCGACCGAGGCCATGATGGCGTCGTACTCGCCCCGCAGCAGCGCCTTGATCATCCCGTCCCACTCATGGACCACGAAGGTGCAATTCGCCTTCGCGGCGGCGCAGAGCGCTTTTCCCAGATCGATCTCGAAGCCCTGCGGCTCGTTGCCTTCGAGGTAGTTGAAGGGCGGGAAGGCCCCTTCGGTCGCGATGCGGATCGTGCGCGGCTCCTGCGCCGTGCCCGTCCCTGTGCCGGCGAGGGCGAGGAGGCAGAGGGCGGCGAGGAAGCGTTTCGTCATGGGGCGCTCGGGCGCGGCACCTTGGCACGCGGGCGGCGGCGGCTTCAAGCAGCGCGGGCTGCCGCAAGGTTAACCTCAGGCTTCACGGAGATTGCCCTTGCGTAAAAGGCCAAGTTTCGGGCCTAATCCGCTCGACCGGCAAAGACCGGCCCAGAGGGAAGCCCCGCAAAGGGGGAGGAGAAGCCGAAATGAAACGTCGTCAATTCCTGCAAGCCGCGGGCGCGGGCCTCGCCGGCACGGCCGTTGCGAAGCCCGCGATCGCGCAATCGATGCCCGAGATCAAATGGCGCCTGTCGTCGGGGTTCCCGAAGTCCCTCGACACGATCTACGGCGGGGCCGAAGTCATCGCCAAGTACGTGTCCGAGGCCTCGGACGGGCGCTTCCAGATCCAGCCCTTCGCGGCGGCCGAGATCGTCGGCACGTTCCAGCTCGCCGACGCGGTCTCGACCGGCACCATCGAGATGGGCCACACGGCGTCCTACTACTACGTCGGCAAGGACCCGACCTTCGCCTTCCCGACCGCGATCCCATGGGGCCTCAACCCGCGCCAGGAGAACGCCTGGATGTACCACGGCGGCGGCATGGATCTCATGAACGAGTTCTTCGCCAAGCATAACCTCTACGGCATGCCGGCCGGCAACACCGGCACGCAGATGGGCGGCTGGTTCCGCAAGGAGATCAAGGGCGTCGCCGACCTTCAGGGCCTCAAGATGCGCATCGGCGGGCTCGCCGGCCAGGTGCTGACGAAGCTCGGCCTCGTGCCGCAGCAGCTTCCCGGCGGCGACATCTACCCGGCCCTGGAGCGCGGCACCGTCGACGCCGCCGAGTGGGTCGGCCCCTACGACGACGAGAAGCTCGGCTTCAACAAGGTCGCGCCGTACTACTACTACCCGGGCTTCTGGGAGGGCGGCGCCCAGATCACCGCCTTCGTCAACCTCGCCAAGTGGAACGAGCTGCCGAAGGCCTACAAGAGCCTGCTCACGGCGGCCTGCGGCTACGCCAACGTCGACATGCAGGCGAAGTACGACGCCAGGAACCCGGCGGCGCTGCGCCGCCTCGTCTCCGGCGGCGCGCAGCTGCGCCCGTTCCCCCAAGAACTCCTCGAGGCGAGCTACAAGGCCGCGAACGAGCTCTACGACGAGCTCTCGGCCAAGAACCCCGAGTGGAAGAAGGTCTACGAGCCCTACCGGGCCTTCCGCAACGAGGAATACATCTGGTTCCAGGTCGCCGAGTACACCTACGACAACTTCATGATCCGGGCCCGTGCCCGCGGGTGAGCGGCAGCGCCGAGCGAGACGAAGCGGAGGCCCCGGGAGACCGGGGCCTTTTCATGCTTGATCCCAAGTTGGGAACGGGTTAGGTTTCATCGTGCGGATCGTTGCTCGAGGCAATCTGGTTTCGTTCTGGGAACAGCATCCGGAAACCAGGGCGTCCTTGTCCCGCTGGGCAATGGTCGCCAAGGGCTCCTCCTGGGGCTCGACAGACGAGGTTCAGCGGGCATTTCCGAAGGCCAGGGTACTGAATGCGGAACGCGTCCGTTTCGAGTTGGCGGGAGGCAACTATCGCATGATCGTGTCATTCGACTTCCCGAGGCGGATCGCGTTCATCAAGCTCCTCGGAACGCATACGCAGTACGATGCGGTCGATGCCCTGACCGTCTCGATGTTCTAGGGATCATGACGATGGAGATTCGCCCGATCCGGAACGACGACGATCACGCCCGGGCGATTGCCGAGATCGAGCGCCTGTGGGGCGCGGCGGAGGGCACGCCTGAAGGCGACAAGCTCGACGTGCTTGCGACCTTGGTGGATGCCTACGAGGCGAATCGCTGGCCCCTCGGCTCGGCCGATCCGGTCGAAATGCTGGAGTTCGCCATCACCGAGATGGGCCGCTCGCAAGCCGAGCTGGCCGAGGTTCTCGGCTCCCGCTCCAGGGCGTCCGAGGTCCTCGGCCGCAAGCGGGCCCTGACGATCGAGATGATCGACCGGATCAGCACCCGCTGGCATATCCCGCGAGACGTCCTGGCGCGGCCCTACAGACTCGTTTCCAGTTCCGCCGCGGCACGATCAGGAAAGCGCCTGCCCAAGAAGAGGCGCAGCAGGTAGGAGCGGACGTAAAGCGAACGCTCTTACTCGATCTTCGGCGGCTGGGCCGGGTCGAAGCCCGGGAGGCCGCCGGGCGGGCCCATGTCGGGAAGCTGGAGCTGCTGCAGCTTCTGCTCGATGGCGGCCGGATCGAGGTTCTTCTGGCCGCCGATCCAGTAGGTCACCGACTCCGGCCAGAAGATCACGATGGCGACGAGGATGAGCTGCATCACGACCCAGGGGATCGCGCCCCAGTAGATGTCCGAGCTCTTCACCTCCTTCGGGGCGATGCCGCGCAGATAGAACAGGGCGAAGCCGAAGGGCGGGTGCATGAAGCTCGTCTGCATGTTCACGCAGAGCAGCACGCCGAACCAGATCAGGTCGATGCCGAGCTTCGCGGCGACCGGCGCGAGGAGCGGGATGACGATGAAGGCAATCTCGAAGAAGTCGAGGAAGAAGGCGAGGAAGAAGACGAAGATGTTGACGAACACGAGGAAGCCGAGCTGGCCTCCGGGCAGGCCGGTCAGCATGTGCTCGATCCAGCGTCCGCCGTCCATGCCCTGGAACACGAGCGAGAAGCAGGTCGAGCCGACCAAGATGAACACCACCATGGCGGTGATCCGCATGGTCGACTGCATCCCCTGCTGGACGAGCGGCCAGGTCAGCCGCCGGTGCAGCGCCGCCAGCACGATCGCGCCGACGGCGCCCATGGCGCCGGCCTCGGTCGGAGTCGCGAGCCCCATGAAGATCGTGCCGAGGACGAGGAAGATCAGCACCACCGAAGGGATCATGCCCCACAGGACGCGGCTGATCAGCTTCCAGCCCATCTCGCCGCGCGCCTCCGGCGGCAGGGGCGGCATGGCGTTCGGCCGCACGATCGACAGGCCGACCACGTAGAGGATGAAGATCGCGACCTGGATCATCGAGGGGCCGATCGCGCCGAGGTACATGTCGCCGACCGAGCGCCCGAGCTGGTCGGCCAGGACCACTAGCACGAGCGAGGGCGGGATCAGCTGCGTGATCGTGCCGGACGCCGCGATCACGCCGGTCGCGAGCCGCATGTCGTAGCCGTAGCGCATCATCACGGGCAGCGAGATCACGCCCATGGCGATGACCGAGGCCGCGACCGTGCCGGTGATGGCGCCGAGGATCGCGCCGACGACGATGACCGCGTAGGCAAGCCCGCCGGGGATCTTGCCGAACAGCTGGCCCGTGCCCTCGAGGAGGTCCTCGGCAAGGCCGCAGCGCTCGAGGATCGCGCCCATGAAGGTGAAGAACGGGATCGAGAGCAGGAGGTCGTTCGAGATGATGCCGAAGAAGCGGTAGGGCAGGGCCTGCAGGAAGTCGGGGCTGAAGTGACCGGTCCAGATGCCCATCACGCCGAAGAACAGGCCGACCGCGGCGAGCGAGAACGCGACCGGGAAGCCGATCAGCATGAAGAGGATCATGCCGCCGAACATCAGGGGCGGGAGCACGCCGTGCGACAGCATCGAGTGGGTTCCGGGCTTTAGGGCGGACGGGACGGGGCTACTGGAGGGGCTTCTCGTAGTGGGTGTCGAGCTTGACCTCGCCCTCGAGCGCCGCGATGCGCTTGATGAGCTCGGAGAAGCCCTGGAGGGTGAGGAGCGCGAGGCCGAGCGGGATCACGAGCTTGATCGGCCACAGGATCAGGCCGCCGGCGTTGCTCGAATACTCGCCGCTCAGGAGCGAGGTCTTAAAGAACGGGATCGAGAGCCAGGTCAGGTAGATCGTCACCGGCAGGAAGAACACGACGAAGCCGATCGTGTCGATCCACAGGCGCGCGCGGTCGGAGACCGAGGAATAGACGAGGTCGACCCGGACGTGCTCGTTCATGCGAAGCGTGTGCGAGGCGCCGAGGAACACGAGGGCGCCGAACATGTACCACTGGATCTCGAGCCAGCCGTTCGAGGAGTAGCTGAAGAGGTAGCGGATCGCGGCATTCCCGGCGCTGACGAGGCAGGCGAAGAGCACGAGCCAGTCGGCGACGTAGCCGGCCGCTCCGCTCAAGCGATCCACGGCCCGGCTGAAGGCCAGGAGAGCTTTCATCCCCACGATCCTCGTCTTGGATTTTTCTCGCTCTAGGCTCAACCGTGGCAGAGCGCAAGTCAACCGGCGCCCCGAGGGCCCTCCTGACGGCGCGTCGGAACGTCCCAAGGGAACGCTCTACTTTGGACGTGCGTTCGGCCCGAATGCGGCACGATGACGACGGCGCCCGGCAGTCCGGGCCAGATAAGGACGGCAAGCGCCCCGGCGTCGTGCGGGCGCTCGGCCTCGGCGTCGTCACCGGCGCCTGCGACGACGATCCGTCCGCGATCGGAACCTACGCGAGCGCCGGCGCGAGCCTCGGCCCGTCGTTCCTCTGGACCGCCCCCGTCACCTTCCCGATGATGTACGCCGTCGTGTACCTGTCCTCGAAGCTCGGGCAGGTCAGCGGCAAGGGCCTGTTCCACAACCTTAAGGACCACTATCCCAAGCGGCTCCTGTGGCCGACCCTGATCGGCGTTCTGATCGGCAACACCATCGAGGCCGGCGCGGACCTCGGCGGCATGGCGGCGGCGATCAACCTGTTCGTGCCGCTACCGATCCCGGTCCTCGTGGTCGCGGTCGCCGCCGCGATCCTGGCCTTGCAGGTGTTCGTTTCTTACGAGCTCATCCGCAACGTCTTCCGCTGGCTCGCGCTCGCGCTCCTCGCCTACGTGGGCGCGGCGGTGCTGGCGAAGCCCGACATCGGAGAGGTGCTCTGGGGGACGCTCGTCCCGAAGATCGAGTTCTCCCGCGAGTTCCTGTCGATGCTCGTCGCGGTGATCGGCACGACGCTCTCGGCCTATCTCTACACCTGGCAGTCGAACGTGGAGGTCGAGGAGGAGATCCTCAAAGGGCGCACCACCGTCGAGGCGCGCAAGGGCGCGAGCGACGAGGAGTTGGCGCACGCGCGCCGCGACATCCTCACCGGCATGGCCTTCTCCAACATCATCATGTACTTCATCATCCTGGCGACGGCCTCGACCCTGTTCAAGGCGGGCAAGACCGACATCTCGTCGGCCGCCGAGGCCGCCGAGGCGCTGCGGCCGCTTGCCGGCAACGCCGCCGGCGCCCTTTTCGCGATCGCGTGATCGGCGTCGGCTTCCTGGCGGTGCCGATCATGACCGTCGGAGCGGCCTACGACCTCTGCCAGGTGCTGGGCTGGAAGGCGAGCCTCCATGCCCGTCCGAGCGAGGCGAAGAAGTTCTACATCGCGGTCGCGGGGTTCACGGCGCTTGCGGTCGGCCTCAACTTCCTCGGCTTCAACCCGATGAAGGCCCTCGTCTGGTCCGGCATCGTACAGGGCTTCTCGACGCCGCCGCTCCTGCTCCTCATCATGCTCATGACCAACAACCGCAAGATCATGGGCGAGCGGGTCAACAGCCGCTCGACCAACGTGCTCGGCGGGATCACCACGGCCGCGATCTTCGCGGCAAGCATCGGTCTCGTGGCGACGTGGTTCATGTGAGGCGCCTCAGGCGACGGGGCGCATGCGCGCGATGCGCAGCGCCGCCCAGCCGGTCAGGACGCAGGCCAGCATGATGGCGACGAGGGAGGGCGGCCAGGCCAGGACCGTGTGGCCGACGATCACCGAGCCGAGCGCCCCGAGGCCGAGCTGCGTCGCGCCGACGATCCCTGCCGCCGTGCCGGCGAGGTCGGGGCGCACCGAGAGGGCGAGTGCCGTCCCGCCCGGGATCGTCAGACCGTTGCCGACGGCGTTGAAGGCGAGCGGCAGGAAGAGGGTCGCGGGGGTCCAGGGGACGAGGGCCATGACCAGGACCTCGCCCGCGACCGCGGCGACCGAGAGGGCGGTGCCGATGGCGATCAGCCGCTCGCTGCCGATGCGCTGCCCGAAGCGGCCCGTGACGAAGTTGCCGCTCATGTAGCCGGCGGCGTTGACCATGAAGTAGAGCCCATAGACGTGCGGCTCGCGGCCCATGGTCTCGACCACGACGTAAGGGGCGCCGGCGATGAAGACGAAGAACGCCGCCGTCGTGAACGAGAGCGCAAGCGTGTAGCCGAGGAAGCGGCGGTCGGCGACGAGGAGCGGGAAGGCCGCCGCCATGGCAGTCAAGGACGCGGCGGCGCCCTCCCGACGGGCGGTTTCGCCGAGGAAGACGTAGGAGGCGAGCATGACCGGCGCCGCGAGCGCCAGCATTAGGGCGAAGATGGAGCGCCAGCCGAAGCTTGCGTCCAAGAAACCGCCGATCAGGGGCGCGACCATGGGCGAGACCACCATCGCCATGGTGATGTAGCCGATGAGGCTCGCGGCCTCGTTCTTCGACGACGTGTCGCGCACGATCGCCCGCGACAGGGCAAAGCACGTGCCGCCGCCCATCGCCTGCACGACCCGCGCGGCGAGAAGCGCCGGGATCGAGTTTGCGAGCGCGCCCATGAGCGATCCCGCCATGAACAGCCCGAGAGCCGCGAGCACGCAGGGGCGGCGCCCGATCCGGTCCGAGATCGGCCCGACGACGAGCTGCGTCACGGCGACCCCGACGAGGTAGAGGGTGAGGGTCAGCTGGATCGTGGCGTAGTCCGTCTGGAAGGACCGGGCGAGGCCCGGGGTCGCGGGGGCGAGCACGTTGAGGGCGAAGGGCTGGAGGGCCGAGATCGCGACCAGCACCGCGAGCGGCGGGCGGCGTGGTATCGCCCGGCTCATGCGGCCTCGCGGACTTCGAGGGCGGCCGCCCGCAGGGCCTGCCGCTGACGCACCTGCTCCCGGTGGATCATGTAAATGCCCGAGCCGACGATAAGGGCGATGCCGATGAAGGCGGTCGCGTCCGGCAGCTCGCCCCAGACCACGAAGCCCGAAAGGATCGCCCACAGGATCACGCTGTAGCGGAACGGGCCGACGACCGAGACGTCGGTGCCACGGAATGCCACGATGACGGCGAGGTTGCCGAGCGTCACGAGAACCGCGGCACCGAGGATGAAGGCGAATTCCCGGGGAGCAAGCCAGTGCCACGTCTCCCCGAGACCCGCGACGAGCCCGGCCAATCCCACGGCCGAGGTGGTCGAGAGGGTCACGACGGTGGAGGGCACCTCGCCCGGGACGAAGCGGGTGGCGATGTCCCGGGCCGCGACCAAGACCGCGGCCGCGAGCGCCACGAGGGCGTAGAGGTTGAACCCCTCCGGCCCCGGCCGCACGATCACGAGCACGCCGACGAAGCCGACGAGGATCGCGGTCCAGCGCCGCCAGCGCACCCGCTCGAGCCCGAGCACCACCATGGCGAGCGTCATGAGGATCGGCGTCGACTGGGTGATCGCGGTGATGTTGGCGATCGGCAGTTTGGCGAGGCTCGTGATGAACAGGAAGGCGACGCAGGACTCGAGGCCCGCCCGCAGGAGCACGAAGGGCGAGGCAAGCTTCGGCACGCTCCGGAGCTGGCCCATGGCGGCGACGATCCCGAGCGCCATCATGGTCGCGAAGGCGCCGCGCACGGCCATGATCTGCCCAGGCGAGAGGCTTGCCGAGGCGAGCTTCAGGAGCGTGTCGTTGGTGATGAAGCAGAGCATCGCCGCGAGCATCGCCAGGATGCCGCGGCGGTTGGCGGCGGGGGACATGGGCGTTTCGCGGGCGTTTCCTGGAAAGACCCTGTAAGGGCCGCGGGTGCTGTCGTCGAGGCGTCCGGACGCAGGGTGGCCATGCGGAGCGCTCTTTAGGAGCCGTTAAGCCTGTTGCGGCACCGTGCCGGTGCGATCCTCCGATTTTCCGGCATGCGACCCCTCAAGGTTCTCTCGGCGTTCCGCCGATCCGACCGCACCACAGAAGATTCTCCCGAGGCGCAGGCGGAGCCGCCCGCGCTCTTGCCCCCGGCCGGGCCCGGGCCGGCACGGCTCGACGCCGACATGGTCGACGCGCTCGAGGCCGATGTCCTCAAGGCCATCGCGGCCGTCACCGGCGCGGTCGTGGCGGCGAGCCGCGAGGTCGGGGCGACTCGGGACGACCTCTCCGACATCCACGCCCACATGGGCGAGCTCGCGGCGGCGGGCCGGGGCGCCGCCACGCAGACGGTCGGTCTCGCGGCCTCGACCGAGGAATTGGCCGCGACCTCCGGCGACATCGACGGCGCCATGGACCTCGCCAGCCGCAAGGTCGGAGAGGCGGTCGAGTCGGCCAAGGCCGCGAACGCCCTCATCGCCGACCTCGCCAAGGCGACGGAAGAGATCGTCGGCATCGTCGACACCATCGCGGCCGTCGCCCGGCAGACGAACCTCCTGGCGCTGAACGCCACCATCGAGGCGGCCCGCGCCGGCGCGGCCGGCCGGGGCTTCGCGGTCGTCGCCGGCGAGGTGAAGTCCCTCTCCGTCGAGACCGGCAACGCCGCGAACGACATCCGGGCCCGCATCGCGCGCCTGCGCGAGCGCGCGGCGTCCTCGATCGGCGCAGTCGAGACCGTGATGGCGGTGATCGAGGGCGTGCAGCCGGTGTTCGAGAGCGTGCGCACCGCCGTCGACGAGCAGAACGCCTCCCTCTCCGAACTCGCCGAGCGCGCGACCGAGGCCTCGGGATACGTCGAGAAGGTGAGCCTCAAGGCGGCGGCGGTCGACGAGGCGGCGGACGACGCCGGCCGCCGCATCGCCGACGCCCGCGAGGCCGCAAGCAGCGCCGAGGAGGCGGCCCGCCGTCTCGCCCAGCGCTTCGTCACGGTGATGCGCCAGAGCGAGATCGGCGACCGGCGCCGCTTCGACCGCCTGCCGGTCGAGCTGCGCGCGAACCTCCACGCCGGCGGGCGCGCGGTTGCGACCCGCGCCGTCGACATCAGCCTCGGCGGCGTGCTGATCGAGGCCGCGGAGGGGATCGAGGTTCTGGCGGGCGCGGCGGTCGAGCTCGATCTCGAGCGCGTCGGACGGCTTACGGCCCGTGTGGTGGCGCAAAGTCCCATGGGCCTGCACTGCGCCTTTACGGCCGCGGATTCCGAGCGGCAGGCCCGGGTCGCGGCCGTGGTGGCCGAGGTCGAGACCGAGTACCGCCCGCTGATCGAGGTCGCGAAGACCGCGGCCCACCGCGTGGAGGCCGCCTTCGAGCGGGCGCTCGCCGAGGAGCGGCTGTCCCGCGAGGCGCTGTTCGACACCGACTACCGCCCGATCCCCGGCACCGACCCGCAGCAGTTCGAGACCGCCTGCACCCGCGTTCTGGAGGACATTCTCCCGCCGATCCAGGAGCCGCTGCTCGTCTCCGACAACCGCATGGTCTTCTGCCTCGCCATCGACCGCAACGGCTACATCCCGGTCCATAACCGCAAGTACTCGGCGCCGCAGCGGCCGGGCGATCCGGTCTGGAACGCCGCCAACTGCCGCAACAAGCGCATTTTCGACGACCGCGCCGGCATCACGGCCGGCCGCTCGACGAGGCCGTTCCTGGTCCAGTCGTACCTCCGCGACATGGGCGGCGGCACCATGATCATGATGCGCGAGGTCGACGCCCCGATCCGCGTGCAGGGCCGCCACTGGGGCGGCTTCCGGACGGCGTACCGGCTCTGAGCCTCACCCGAGCCGGTCGAGCCTGAACAGGGAGAGGTCGAAGCGTGGCGCCTCGCCCGTCGCGAGGTCGGCCAGCACCTCGCCCATGACGCTCGCGAACTTGTAGCCGTGGCCGGAGCAGGGGGAGGCGACGACGACCTGCGGCGCGCCGGGGAGGGTGTCGAGGACGAAGTGCTCGTCGGGGGTGTTGGTGAAGAGGCAGCAGCGGAGCGACAGCACGGGACCGTCGGCGTCGGGGAAGTAGCCGCGGATCGCCTCGCGCAGGATGGCCTCGTCGCGCTCCGTCGGCTCGCGGGAGAGGGCGTCGGCGTGGCCGGTCTCGCGCTCGTGGTGGTAGACCCCGATCTTGAACCCCGGCACGCCCCATTCCGGGAAGACGTAGAGCGGCCCCGGCTCGGTATCGACGAGGCCGACCGGGAAGCGCCCAAGCCGGAAGTACTCAGGGATGCGCGGCCGGAACCAGCCGAGCGCCTGTCTTTCCGGGACCGCTTGACCCGCGAGCGCCGGCACGAAGTCGGAAATCCACGCTCCGGTCGAGAGCACGAGGCGCTCCGCCTCGTAAGACCCGCGCGGCGTCTTCACCCGGACGGCGCCGGCGCCCGTAACTTCCCACGAGAGGATCGGCTCGCGGGCGCGCACGTCGGCGCCGGCCGCCATGGCGAGCGACGCGTGCGCCACGATCGCCCGCTCCGAGGCCACGAAGCCGCCGTCCGGCTGCACGACCGCCGCGAAGCGCTCCGGCATGCGCCAGCCGGGATAGCGCGCTGCAAGCTCGGAGGCGGTCAGCACCTCGTGGGCAAGGCCGTGCTCGCGGCAGGAGGCGAGCGCTCCCTGCACGATGCGCCCGTCCTCGGGGCCGGCGTCGACCCCGCCGGTGACGAACAGCAGGCGCTCGCCCGCGGCAGCCTCGGCCTCCCGCCACAGCTCGTAGGCGCGCCGGAGCAGCGGCACATAGGACGGGTGCTCCATGTAGGCGAGGCGGATGATCCGGTTGATCCCGTGCGAGGAGCCCATGGCATGGGGAATATCGAAGCGCTCGAGCCCGAGCACGCGCTTCCCCCGGCGCGCGAGCTGCCAGCACGCGGCGGATCCCATGCCGCCGACCCCGGCGACGATCACGTCGTAGGTAGTGGAGGTGGACAAGGTCCTCTCCGGAAGGGCGCCGAACTCCTCTCCCCGCTTGCTGGGAGAGGGCCTCGTGCCGAGGGCACGAGGCGAGCCCCGAAGGGGCGAGGGTGAGGGGCTGTCGACGCTTGTGCTCTTCCGTCGACAGCCCCCTCACCCGGTCGCGCCAAGGCGCGACTCGACCTCTCCCCGCAAAGCGGGGAGAGGAGGCGCTAGCCCCCCGTCACGCTCATGTGGCGGGACACCGCGGGGCGGTTGCGGCGGTCGATGACGAAGTCGTGGCCCTTGGGCTTGCGGGAGATCGCCTCCTCGATCGCCGCCTCGAGGCGCTCGTTGCCCTCGGAGAGGCGCAAGGGGGTGCGCAGATCCGCGGCGTCCTCCTGGCCGAGGCACATGTAGAGGCGGCCCGTGCAGGTGAGGCGGACGCGGTTGCAGCTCTCGCAGAAGTTATGGGTCAAGGGCGTGATGAAGCCGAGCTTGCCGCCCGTCTCCTTCAGGCGCACGTAGCGGGCCGGCCCGCCGCTGCTCTCGGGGAGGTCGTCGAGGGTGTAGCGGTCCATGAGCCGGGCCCGGACGACGGAGAGCGGCAGGTACTGGTCGACCCGCTGGGTCTCGACCTCGCCCAAGGGCATGACCTCAATCAGGGTGAGGTCCATGCCGCGCCCGTGCACCCATTCGATGAGGGACGGGATCTCGTCCTCGTTGAGGTCCTTCAGCGCCACCGCGTTGATCTTGACCCTGAGGCCCGCGGCTTGGGCCGCGTCGATCCCCTCCATGACCTTTCCGAACTCGCCCCAGCGGGTGATGCGCCTGAATTTTTCGGGGTCGAGGGTGTCGAGGGAGACGTTGACGCGCTTGACCCCGTACGAGGCGAGCTCGGCGGCGTAGCGGGCGAGCTGCGAGCCGTTCGTGGTCAGCGTCAGCTCGTCGAGGGCGCCCGAGGCGAGGTGTCGCGAGAGCCCGGCGAACAGGCTCATGATGTTGCGCCGCACCAGCGGCTCGCCGCCCGTGAGCCTGAGCTTCCTCACCCCGCGCTCGACGAAGACGGTGCAGACCCGGTCGAGCTCTTCCAGCGTGAGGAGGTCGCGCTTCGGCAGGAAGGCCATGTCCTCGGACATGCAGTAGAAGCAGCGGAAGTCGCAGCGGTCCGTCACCGAGACGCGCAGGTACGTGATCGCCCGCCGGAACGGGTCGACGAGGGGCCGGACGGCGGCGGCGGCAACGGTGGCGGGTTGACCCCACATGAAGGCGTTCTTCTCCGAGGGCTTCTGGTCTATGCCCAACTTAAGCCCTGGCGCGCCCAAACTCAAAGCGGATGCCGGGCCAACACGGGCTTTTGAGGGCTTTCGCCATGGAATCGAAGCGCTGGCCGACGGAAATCCGCCTGTCCAAGGACAAGAGCACGCTCTCCGTCGCCTTCGACGACGGCTCCGTCTTCGACCTCGCGGCCGAGTATCTTAGGGTGACGAGCCCTTCGGCCGAGGTGCAGGGCCACAGCCCGGCCGAGCGCAAGACCGTGCCGGGGAAGCGCAACGTCCAGATCATCGGGGTCGAGCCCGTCGGCAACTACGCCGTCAAGCTCGTCTTCGACGACATGCACTCGACCGGCATCTACGGTTGGGACTACCTCCATGAGCTGGGCGCCAAGCGCGAGCAGCGCTGGGCCGATTATCTGACCGAGCTCGACGCCAAGGGGCTCTCGCGGGACCCGGCACCGCGCAAGTCCTAGGCGCAGCACGGTCACCCGCGTCCCGCTCTGACCGGTGTACAGTCGATCACGTCCTCGGGCGCGATTCGCATTTCCGTTCTCATTCAGTGGTTAAGCGGTTAAGCGGCAAAGCCGAAACGAGCCGACGCGCCACGATCCCGTCACACGAGGCGGCGGCGCAACAAGGGGCAGGAGACGGCCATGAAGCCGAGCATTACGGGCCTCGCCCTGGCCGGCCTCTATGCGGTCCTGTCGGCGGCGGCGATCGGCTGCGCAGCCTCGCGGTGCGACGCGACCGACTATCACGGCTACATGGGACTGGTGCCGCTCTATCCGGCCCTCCTGGTGCTGCCGCGCCCGTTCGACCTGCTGCATCCGCTCATCGCTTCCTGGCCCGGCTACTTCCTCGTGGTTGCCGTGATCCTGGTCGCGTTCTACGTCGCGGGCGCGCTGATCGGGAGGATCGGAACAGGCTTGAGACGCACGGTCGGGAGAGGCTTCCGGCCTGCGCCGCGCGACGATCCGGGCTGACCGGCAACCCGCGTTGCCGTTCCTTGACGCCTCAAGCGCCCGCCCTTAGGTAGGGTCGACCGGGCGCGTAGCTCAGCGGGAGAGCATTCGCTTCACACGCGAAGGGTCACAGGTTCAATCCCTGTCGCGCCCACCATCCCCTCGCACGATCATCTCCAGGCATTGCGTTTGGCCCTTCTGCGGCTAAGCTTCTCCTGCTCGTGGTACGAAAGGGGGAGATCATGACCGTGGAGCGTGCCGTCCTGCTCGTCGTCGGCTGCCTCGTCATCGCGAGCGTGCTGCTCGCCGTCTATCACAGCCCGAAGTGGCTGTGGCTCACCGGCATCCTCGGCGCCCATCTCGTGCAGGCGTCCTTCACCGGCATCTGCCCCGTGGTGCGGGCGCTCAAGCGCATGGGTCTGCCGACCAAGGCCGGATTCGCCTGAAAGAGGCTCTTCGGAGCCGCAATTTCGTTGCAGCCCGGCAACAGGCCGGCGTTCCGGGCCCGTTGCGGGGTGGATTCGCGCGCCCCGGCCGGAGACGCCACAAAATGGCCCGAGTGCTCATGGTTCGTTAACCCCACCTGAGCACCTTCCGAAAGGGACGGCGATGGAGTCGGGACCGCTCTCGCGCCGCCCGTGCCCAGTCAAGAAGAACAAGGCTTCCGCGGGTTTCAAGACCATGCACCTTCGCGCTTCGCTCCTCACCGGGACGCTGGCCCTTTCCCTTTGCGCCACAGGCGCCTTCGCGCAGGAGTTCGCCCAGGCGGGCGGCCAGGCCGAGTGGCGCCAGAACTACGACGCGGCCTCCCGCGTCCGCGTGCCGCGCTCCTCGACGCCGATCCTCTCCGCCCAGGCGCTCGCCGCCACCGAGGAGATGGTCGAGCGCTACCGCGACATCGTCGCCCGCGGCGGCTGGGAGCCGGTTCAGGCCGGGCAGATGCGCCTCGGCACGAAGAGCCCGGCGGTCGCGGCTCTGCGCCAGCGCCTGATCCAGACCGGCGACCTCGATCCCGCGGCCGGCTCCTCGCCGGTCTACGACTCCTACGTCGAGGCGGGGGTGCGCCGCTTCCAGGCCCGGCACGGGCTCAACACCACCGGGGCGCTCAACGCCTCGACGATCGCGGCCATGAACGTCCCGGCCGAGACGCGCCTTCGCCAGCTCGAGCTCAACGCCGTGCGCCTTCGCGCCTACTCGGGCAATCTCGGCCACCGCTACGTCGTCGTGAACATCCCGGCGGCCGTCGTCGAGACGGTCGAGGAGGGTCGCGTCGCGAGCCGCCACGCGGCCGGCGTCGGCAAGATCGACCGGCAGTCGCCGATCATGAACGCCAAGATCACCGAGGTGAACTTCAACCCCTTCTGGACGGTCCCGGCTTCGATCATCAAGAAGGACCTGATCCCGAAGATGCAGAAGGAGCCGAACTACCTCACCGAGAACAAGATCCGCATCTACTCGCAAAAAGGCGAGGAGATCGCGCCGCAGCGGGTCAACTGGCACTCGGACGAGGCGACCCGCTACATGTTCCGGCAGGACCCCGGCGCCGACCTCAACTCCATGGGCTTCGTGCGCATCAACATCCCGAACCCGCACGGGGTCTACATGCACGACACGCCGGCGAAGGGCATCTTCGGCGACGACTTCCGCTTCGTCTCCTCGGGCTGCGTGCGCGTCCAGAACGTGCGCGACTACATCACCTTCCTCCTGAAGGACACGAACGGCTGGAGCCGCGACCAGATCGACGCCACGATCCAGGGCGGCCAGCGCGTCGATGCGCGGCTCGCGCAGCCCGTCAACGTCTACTGGACCTACATCACCGCCTGGGCGACCCCGGACGGCCTCGTCCAATTCCGTGACGACATCTACAACCGCGACGGCCTCGGCGGCATCCCGGTCGCACGCGCCGCCGACAAGGAGCCGGAAGAGCAGGTCAATTGACCCGCTCCGCGGCTTAGATGCGAAAAGGCCCGCCGCGAGGCGGGCCTTTTGATTCGTGGAAAAGCCGCAAGAACTGACCTGAAGCCTAAATTACGCTTGCTGGACTCAAGTCATATACTTGCACTAGACTACTGAGTGCAGGCAAGAGGAGGCAAAGATGGCCAAGCAAGCGTCGAAAACACCGAACGAAGCGGCGCTCTGGGCCGCGCACGCGGCGACGGCGGCCGCCGCATTCGATTTCTGGAACCGTTTCCTGGGTTTGCGGATGGGGCCCCAGAACGCCGCCCTGCTCGACGACGCTGCCGTCCAGGCGTTCGGCAAGATTATCAGGGCGGTGTCGTGGGTCGAAAGCAAGCACGGCACCGCCGGCGTGAACCAGCCCAGGCGCGACCCGATGCAGTGCGGCAACCCGAACGACATCTATTGGCGGGAACTGAACGGGCTGACGCCGCAGGAAGACATCTTCGTCCGCGGCCCGGGGCTGCCTAACCTGAAGGCCAGCAAGCTGCCGCCCGCGGCGGAATCGGACCCGGCATTTCCGGCTGCCGCCGAGATGACCACGCTGAGCGAGCCCCGGAAAGGGCATCGCGGCGCCGACTACACGCCGGCGCACAGCTTCTATTGGGCCATCCCCTACCTGATCCACCGGACCAACATCACCGCGCATGCGAGGACGTTCCAATGCGGCGATGTCTCCCGCCAGCGCCTCGTCAACGGCGCGGTCGCCTACAATGGCGGCGGCGACCCGCACTACCGGGAGAAGATCGAGGACGCGCTGGAGCTGATCGGCGACATCGAGCCGTTCCTGGATGCGGCGCCGCAAGCCCTTGCCACCGCGCGGAGCGGCCCGAGCGGCGGGCCGGCCGACTTGGGCGAGATGGCCCGGGCGCTGATCAAGGAGCTGACGAGCACCGTTTTCTCGGACGGAGCGTCTCAGGCCATGTTCCCCGGCGGCATCGGGTCGGTGCGGGTCAGCATGAGGTCGGGGGACCCCGGCAATCCCGGCGTATCCGCCGAGCTGGAAATCTTGGGGCATCCCGCAGGGGCCGTTGCGGCAGGAGGCCAAGCCGCCTCCGATGCAGGGGCCGCGGAGCCCGACTTCCACGAAGACGATCCCGACGCTCCGGAGATCGAAGCTTCATCGGCGTTGGCGGCGGCAGCCCGAGAGCCGAGCGGACGCGATTGGGTCTCGAGGTTCCCGGGAAGCCGCTCGACAACCGACCTCGTGCACGGGTTCCGTGACGGCGTCGAGAAGTTCATACGCTCGATGAGCAACGGCGGAGCGACGATCAGGATCAACGCTACATTTCGTCCGCCCGAGCGGGCCTATCTGATGCACTTCGCGTTCAGGATTGCGAGGGAGAACCTGGATCCCAGGAGCGTGCCTGCCAAGGATGGCGTCAATATCGAATGGGTCCACCGGAACAGCGCCGGTGGGGTCGATCTGCCGGCCTCGCGACGCGCGGCGGAGGACATGGTGCAGGCGTACGGGATGAGCGTGAGGGCCGCCCTGCGCAGCCGTCACACGGAACGCCGCGCCATCGACATGACCATCTCGTGGACCGGAAACCTGACTCTCACCGATGGTAACGGGCAGCAGGTGACGATCAACACGAGCCCGCGCTCCGGTGGCAACACGACCTTGCACAGGGTCGGGAGGACCTTCGGCGTCATCAAGCTTGTCAGCGATCCGCCGCACTGGTCGGACGACGGCCATTGATGGGGAGCGATGGTCTCGTGCGGCGCAGACGCAAAAAGGCCCGCCGCGAGGCGGGCCTTTTTCTTTCGTGCCGCCTATTGCGTCAGCCGCAGGGTGCCGATGCTCTTGGCGATCTTCTGGAAGGCCTTGATCAGCCCGTCGGCGTCGTTCGCGACGATCGCGCGGTCGGTGGAGCCGGCGCAGTCCGACAGGAGCTTCAGGCCCTGCTGATCGATCGGATCGGAGGCCACGCTGAATCCGATCGTGTAGATGATGACCTTCTTGCCGGCGTTCGCGCAGGTCTCGCGCACGAGAGCGTCCATGGCGGCGCGCGCCTGCGCGTCGTTCGTGGGGTTGGCGTTGTTCGGCGGGAGCCGCTTGTTCGGCGTCGTGCCGTCGGCGTTCGTCCAGTAGCCGTAGGCCGAGTAGATCGACTTGAGCAGCGTGTTCGAGGCCGCGCCCCAGGTGTTCATGCCGTCGGTCATCAGGATCAGCACCTTGGTGGTGTTCTTCTGGCCGTAGGGCACGCCGTCGCCGAAGACGCTGTCCGGCGAGAGCGTGCGCCAGCCCCAGAGCAGCCCCTCGTGGATGTTGGTGTTGCCGTTGGCGTCGAGGTAGCCGATCTCGCGCTTGAGCGTCGACGTGCTGTCGGTCAGCCGCGTGAGGGGCCGCGAGCGGCACATGTAGTTCGGGCCACGCCCGCTCGAGGTCGTGACGCCCTGCGGGCTGAGGTACTTGCAGCCGCGCCGCATCCGGGTCTTGTCGTCGGGCGGGTTCGTGTCGCAGCCCGCAAGGTTGTTCCTGTCGCTGATGTAGCTGTTCGCCGTGTACTGGGTCCGGCCCGAGCTCGTCTCGGTGTGGCTCGTCGAGCCGCCGCTGCCGGCCTCGTCCGGCGCGAACATCGGCACGTAGAGGCTGTCGGTGCTGACGAGGGCGTCGGGCTTCCCGTCCTGCGTGTTCAGCGGGTAGGGAAGAGACTCGAAGCAGCCGGCCCAGTCCCAGCCGAGGTAGGCGCTGCGCAGCTTCGTGAAGGCGTCGAGGCGGCTCTTGAGGCCGGTGCCCGTCGGGTCGAGGTTCGCCCAGTGCAGGCTCGACTTGCCGCCCTGGTCGACCCAAGGCGCGTTGCGATAGGTCGCGGGATCGACCGCGACCGCGGCCGAGAACGGCACCAGCGCGACCTTGGTGCGGCCCTTGAGGGTCGGATAGGTCTCGGTGAAGTTGATGAAGTCGGTCGCCGCCTTCTTCAGGGCGTCGATCTTCGACATCGAGCCGCTCGAGGCCGCCATCGAGCCCGTGGTGTCGAGGGCGAGCGCGATCTCGAAGAAGCGCTCCTCGGCCGAGCAGCCGCCCGTCGCCGACAGGTCCATGGTGGTGATGCCCGAGACCCGGGCGAAGGTCGTGTCATAGGAGGCCCGGGTCGTGAGCGTGATCTTGCGCGGGTCGGTGGCGACGACCGGCCTGTCCACGGTGGCGCTCGGGACGAAGGCGGCGACGGCCTTCTTCGCCATGGCATGCAGGTCGTCGGCGGTCAGCGTGGTGCTCGCCTGGCAGAGGCTGAGGAGCGTCGAGTCCGTCGCGACCTGCAGCTTGGTGCGCAGGTCCGAGGCGCGCGTGTAGTCGAGCGCGGCGCCGGCCGCGAAGACGATCGGGATGAGGGTGAGCGCGAAGACGATCGCGGTGCTTCCACCCTCGTGCCTGGCGAAGCGGGAAAGATAAGCGTGGACCATGGCGCGCAACTCACCTGGCTGTTGCATTGCCGGGCAGATTATCGACTGAGGTGTAAAGCGGGGATTTGCCAAAGCGTGAGGATTTGACTTGCGATTACGCTGCTGTTTGTCGCAAAACCCGAATAGAACTTGATGCGGATTTGATGCAATTTACGTATGAGTGCGCGCTCGCGGTGGAGGGCGCCCGCTGCGACCTTGGCGCATGACGGGGGCGATGCTACATCCCGTGCGCGTCCGGGTCCTCGAGGCCCAAGATATGGACGAGATCGCCCGGCCGTTGCCCGTCTGGGCCCCCGAACGACGACGATTCGAGGCGGACATGAGCGCGAGAGAGGCGGCGGCGAAGGTGCAATTCTCGGACGGCCTGTTCTCGGCGGGCCTCGCCGAGGTCGATCCGGAGATCGCCCGGGCGATCGACCTCGAGCTCAACCGCCAGCGCGAGGAGATCGAGCTCATCGCCTCCGAGAACATCGTCTCCCGCGCCGTGCTCGAGGCTCAAGGGTCGGTGATGACCAACAAGTACGCGGAGGGCTATCCGGGCCGCCGCTACTACGGCGGCTGCCAGTTCGTCGACGTCGCCGAGACGCTGGCGATCGAGCGCGCCTGCCGCCTCTTCGGCTGCCGCTTCGCCAACGTTCAGCCGAACTCCGGCTCGCAGGCGAACCAGGCCGCCTTCATGGCGCTCATGCGCCCCGGCGACACCTTCATGGGCCTCGACCTCGCCTCCGGCGGGCACCTCACCCACGGCTCGCCGGTGAACATGTCGGGCAAGTGGTTCAACGTCGTGAGCTACAACGTCCGCCCCGACGATCAGCGCGTCGACATGGACCAGGTCGAGCGGCTCGCGCATGAGCATAGGCCGAAGGTCATCGTCGCCGGCGGCTCGGCCTATTCCCGGTTCTGGGACTTCGCCCGCTTCCGCGCGATCGCCGAGGCGGTCGGCGCCTTCTTCATGGTCGACATCGCCCATTTCGCCGGGCTCGTCGCCGGCGGCGCGCATCCCTCGCCCTTCCCGCACGCCCACGTCGTCACCACGACGACCCATAAGACGCTCCGCGGCCCCCGCGGCGGCATGGTCCTGACGAACGACGAGGAGCTGGCCAAGAAGATCAACTCGGCGGTGTTCCCCGGCCTCCAGGGCGGGCCGCTGATGCACGTCATCGCCGCGAAGGCGGTGTCCTTCGCCGAGGCGCTGCGGCCCGAGTTCAAGCTCTACGCCCATGCCGTCGTCGAGAACGCGAAGGCGCTCGCCGACACGATCGCGTCGGCCGGCTACGCCATCGTCGCGGGTGGGACCGACAACCACCTGATGCTGGTGGATCTGCGCCCCAAGGGGCTCACCGGCAAGGCCGCGGAGGCCGCGCTGTCGCGAGCTCACATCACCTGCAACAAGAACGGCGTGCCGTTCGATACCGAGAAGCCGACGGTGACCTCCGGCATCCGCCTCGGCACCCCGGCCGGCACGACACGCGGCTTCGGCGTCGCCGAGTTCCGCCGCGTCGGCGAGCTCATCGTCGAGGTCCTCGACGGGCTCGCGAAGAGCGGCGAGGAAGGCAACGGCGCCGTCGAGGCCGCCGTCAAGGAGCGGGCGCACGAGCTCACCCGGCGCTTCCCGATCTACTGAGGCCCTCGTATGCGCTGCCCCTACTGCGGGAGCCTCGACACGCAGGTGAAGGACTCGCGCCCGACGGACGATTCCTCGGCGATCCGGCGCCGCCGCGTCTGCCCCGACTGCGGCGGGCGCTTCACCACCTTCGAGCGGGTGCAGCTGCGCGAGCTCGTCGTCGTGAAGCGCTCCGGGCGCCGGGTGCCCTTCGACCGCGACAAGCTGCAGCGCTCGGTCGAGGTCGCCCTGCGCAAGCGCCCGGTCGACCCCGAGCGGGTCGAGCGCATGATCAACGGCATCGTGCGCCAGCTCGAGAGCCAGGGCGACAGCGAGATCGCAAGCGAGCGCGTCGGCGAGCTCATCATGGAGGGCCTGAAGGGCCTCGACGACGTCGCCTACGTGCGCTTCGCCTCCGTCTACAAGAACTTCCGCGAGGCCAAGGACTTCGAGGAGCTGATCGGCGAGCTGACCTCGGACGAGCCCGCCCCGAAGCGTCCCGGGCCTCGCCGGTCCGCGCGGACGGACGCGTGAGCGCGCTTCCGCTCGCGACGGAGCATCCCGCCGCCGACATAGCCCGCGACGAGCGCTTCATGCGGATGGCGATCGCGCTCGGCGAGCGCCACCTCGGCCTCACGGCGCCGAACCCCTCCGTCGGCGCTCTTGTGGTCCGCAAGGATGGGGCGGGGCCGCTGATCGTGTCGCAAGGCGTGACCGGGCGGGGAGGGCGGCCGCACGCCGAGCGGATCGCGCTTGAGGCCGCAGGCGAGGCGGCGCGGGGCGCGACCCTCTATGTGTCGCTGGAGCCCTGCTCGCACCATGGCCGCACGCCGCCCTGCGTCGACGCGATCCTGTCGGCCGGCATCGCCCGGGTCGTGACCGCTCTTGAAGACCCGGACCCGCGGGTGCGCGGGCGCGGCCACCGCTTCCTGCAAGAGCGCGGCGTCGCGGTGACGACGGGCGTGCTCGCCGACGAGGCCCGGCGCGCCCACCGCGGCCACATCCTGCGGGCGACGGAAGGACGGCCGGCGCTGACCCTCAAGCTCGCCCGCACGGCCGACGGCTACGCGGCGCGCTTGTCAGGCGAACGCCTCCTCATCACCGGCGAGCGCTCGAACGGCCGCACGCACCTGATGCGCGCCCGCGCCGACGCCATCATGGTCGGCGTCGGCACCGTGCTCGCCGACGACCCGCAGCTCACCGTGCGCCTGCCCGGGCTGGAGGACCGCTCGCCGGTCCGCGTGATCCTCGACAGCCGCCTGCGCACGCCGCCTTCGGCCACCGTCGCCCGCACCGCCCGCGAGGTGCCGACTTGGGTCATCGCGACGGAAGCGGCGCCAAGCGAGGCGGAAGCCCCGCTCGCCGCCCTCGGCGTCCGGGTGCTCCATGCCCCCGCCAGGGAGGGGCGCCTCGATGTCGCCGCGGCCCTGCGGCTCCTCGCCGCCGAGGGCATCACCCGCGTTTTCAGTGAGGGCGGCCCGCGCTGCGCCGAGGTGCTGGTGGAAGAGGACCTCGTCGACGAATTCGCTCTCGCGACGAGCGCGGTGCCCCTCGGCGAGCCCGGTGTGCCGGCCCTCGGCCCCCGCCTCTCGGCCGCCCTGTCCGAGCGCTTCCGCCTCGTCGCCACGGAAGACCTCGGCCCCGACCGCCTCGACCTCTACGAGCGCGCCTGATGTTCACTGGCATCGTCACGGACATTGGCACTGTCGCCTCGGTTGAAGGCGGGGAGCGACTGCGGCGAATCCGGATCGAGGCGGCCTACGATCCCGAAAGCATCGCCCTCGGGGCCTCGATCGCCTGCTCCGGCCCCTGCCTCACGGTCGTCGCCGTCGGCCTCCGGGCCGGCGGATGCTGGTTCGATGTGGACGCCGCTGCCGAAACCCTTCAACGCACCACCGTCGGCGAGTGGGCGCCCGGCACCCGCGTGAACCTGGAGCGCTCGCTGAAGGTCGGCGACGAGCTCGGCGGGCACATCGTCACGGGCCACGTCGACGGCGTCGCCGAGATTCTTTCGCGGGAGGCCGTAACGGCAGGCGACGATCCTTGGGGCCCGACCGCCCGCTTCGTGATCCGCATTCCTGCCGCCCTCGCCCCCTTCGTTGCCGAGAAGGGCTCCGTCGCCCTCGACGGCGTCTCCCTCACCGTCAATGCCGTCGAGGACGACGTGCTCTCGGTGCTGATCATCCCCCACACGCTCGCCGTCACCACCTGGGGCGGGCGGCAGGCGGGGGACCGCCTCAACGTCGAGGTCGACCTCATGGCGCGCTACGCCGCGCGGCTTGTGGAGGCGCGCCGGACAGGCTAGTCACCGCCCCTCCCTTCCTCTCCCCGCTTTGCGGGGAGAGGCCGACTCGCGAAGCGAGCGGGTGAGGGGCCAGGTGAGCATCATCCCCCGGCCCCTCACCCAGCCCTCTCCCCGCAAGCGGGGAGAGGGGGCTTCCCGAACTCCCGCGACAGCTCATGGTGACGCCGCGACACTCCCCAGCCGACGATGCGCCCCTTCCCGGCGCGCGCGTGCTCGTGGTCGAGGCGCGCTTCTACGACGACATCGCCGACGCGCTCCTCGCCGGCGCCCGCGCCGCGGTCGAGGCGGCGCAAGCCACAGCCGACGTGCTCACCGTCCGGGGCGCCCTCGAAATTCCGCAGACCCTCGCCATCGCCCTCGACGCCGCCGAGGCGGCGAGCCGCCCCTATGATGCGGCGGTAGCGCTCGGCTGCGTCATCCGCGGCGAGACCTTCCATTTCGACATCGTGGCCGGCGAGAGCGCGCGCGCCCTCATGGACCTCTCCGTCGCGCGCCGCTTACCCCTCGGCAACGGCATTCTCACGGTCGAGAACGAGGCGCAGGCCTGGACCCGGGCGCGGGCTTCCGAATTGGATATCGGCGGCGGCGCCGTGCGCGCGGCGCTTGCGGTGCTGCGCATAAGGCGCCGCCCGTCCGGGGAGGCTCGTTGAGATCATGGCGAAGACCGCTGAGCGCAGCGCCGCCCGTCTCGCCGCCGTCCAGGCGCTCTACCAGATGGACGTCGCCGGCAAGGGCGTGTTCGACGCCCTCGCCGAGTTCGAGGCGTTCTGGATCGGGCAGGTGGTCGAAGGCGTCGAGTTCAAGCCGGCCGAGAACGCGTTCTTCCGCGCGATCCTCTCAGGCGTCGTCCAAGAGCAGCGCGCCGTCGACGGCAAGGTCGACAAGATTCTTTCGGAAGGCTGGCCGCTGAAGCGCGTGGAGGCGGTGCTGCGCGCAATCCTGCGCGCCGGGGTTTACGAGCTGATGTTCCGCAAGGACGTGCCGGCCCGCGTGATCATCTCGGAATACGTCGACATCGCCCACGGCTTCTACAGCGAGGACGAGCCCGGCCTCATCAACGCCGTCCTCGACGGCGTCGCCCGCGAGGTGAGGGAAGGCGAGCTCGAGGCGAAGCGCACCGCGAGGCCCGCCGCCAAGCGCGCCGGCAAGGCGCGCTGAGCGGCGCGGGGCCGGGTCATGGTCGGACCGCGCCCCGGCGAGGACGAGCTGATCGCTCGTTATTTCGCGCCCATCGCAGGGGAGGGGGCGCTTGGCCTCAAGGACGACGCTGCGCTCGTGCGACCCCGACCCGGGCACGACCTCGTCGTGACGGCGGACGCCATCGTTGCCGGCGTGCACTTCTTTCCCGACGATCCTGCGGCCTCCGTCGCCGTGAAGGCGCTCGGCGTGAACGTGTCGGACCTCGCTGCCAAGGGCGCGACCCCTGCGGGCTTCGTCCTGACGCTAACCCTGCCGCAGGACTGGACCGAGACCTGGCTCGTCGCATTCTGTGAGGGCCTCGGCGAGGCCTCGCGCGCCTTCGCCTGCCCGCTCCTCGGCGGCGACACGGTGCGCGGGCCCGCGCTCGCGCTCTCGATCACGGCCTTTGGCGAGGTCCCGGAGGGGCGCATGGTGCGCCGGACCACGGCGCGGCCCAGCGACCGCCTGTGCGTCTCGGGCACCATCGGCGACGGGGCGCTGGGGCTTGCGTTGCGCGGAGGGGCGCCGTCCTGGGCCGCGGCGCTGTCCGGGGACGAGCGCGCGTTCCTGATCGACCGCTACCTGCACCCCCGCCCTCGTATCGCGCTTGCGCCGGCGCTCCTCGCGCACGCCTCGGCCGCCATGGACGTGTCGGACGGCCTCGCCGGCGACCTCGCCAAGATGATGCGGGCGAGCGGGACCGCGGCCGCGGTCGAGGCCGACAGCATTCCCTTGTCGCCCGCCGCGCGGGCGGCGCTCGCCGCCGATCCGTCCCTCTTCGACCGCCTCGTCACCGGCGGCGACGATTACGAGGTCCTGGCCGCGGTCCCGCCCGAGCGGCTTGAGACATTCCTAAAGGCCTCGGTCGAAGCCGGGGTGGCGACAAGCGCGATCGGAACCGTTACGGAAGGGCAGGGGCCGCCCGTCTTCCGTAGAGGCGGCACGGAGCGGCGCTACGCGCAGGGCTCCTACAGCCATTTCCGGGACGGGGCATGATCGACGACAGGGTCGCGCGGCACAACACGCTCGTGCTTGCGGTCGCGCAATCGCTCGGCGGCGCGAGCCCGCCGATCGTGGTCTCGCTCGGCGGCATCGTCGGGGCGGCGCTCGCGCCGGACAAGAGCCTCGCCACCGTGCCGGTGAGCCTGCTCCAGCTCGGGATCGCGCTCGGCACCTTCCCGGCGGCCTACGTGATGCGCCGGTTCGGGCGCCGCAGCGGCTACGTCCTCGGCGGGCTCATCGGGGTCATGGCCGGCACGACCGCGGCGACGGGCATCGCGCTCGGCAGCTTCCTCGGCTTCTGCCTCGGGACCCTGATGGCGGGCTTCTACGCTTCTTACGTCCAGAGCTACCGCTTCGCCGCGACCGATTCGGCCTCGCCGCCGTTCAGGCCGCGGGCGATCTCCTGGGTCATGGCCGGCGGCCTCGCCGCCGGCGTCATCGGCCCGCAGACGGTGATCTGGACCCGTGAATTGATCCCGGCGGCCCTGTTCGCCGGAAGTTTTCTCGCGCAGGCGGCGCTCGCGCTGCTGACGATCCCGGTCGTCTCCTTCCTTCGCCCGGCGCCGGTCGCGGCGGACGCGCCCCGCTCGGCCGGGCGGCCCCTGTCGGAGATCGTGCGCCAGCCCCGGTTCGTCGTCGCGGTCGCGGCGGGCGTCGTCTCCTTCGCGCTGATGAGCTTCCTCATGACGGCGGCGCCGATGGCCATGGTGGAGTGCGGCCACTCCATCGGCACGGCGGCGCTCGGCATCCAGTGGCACGTGCTCGCGATGTTCGGCCCGAGCTTCCTCACCCCCCGGCTCATGGAGCGCTACGGCAGGATCCCGGTCACAGCCGCCGGCCTCGTCCTCATCGCCGGAGCGGCGGCGGCAGGGCTGTCCGGCCTCACGGTCGCGAACTTCTGGCTCGCGCTGATCCTCCTCGGGCTGGGGTGGAACTTCGCCTTCATCGGCGCCACCACGCTCGTCACCGAGTGCTACCGCCCCGAGGAGCGGGCCAAGGTCCAGGCCGTCAACGACTTCCTCGTGTTCGGCGCGGTCGCGGCCGCCTCGTTCTCGTCGGGCCAGCTCCTCTCCGCCGGAGGCTGGGAGCGGGTGAACCTGCTCGTCTTCCCGCCGGTCGTTCTCGTGCTCGGACTTATCCTATGGCAATCCCGCCGCCCGGCTCCGGCTGCGGCCTGAGGGATTCGCGACGAAAAGGCGGAATCGTACGCAAGTCGCGTTTGCGATTCCGCCGAAACTTTGGCAGTAGGGCGCGCATCGCAAGGGCGCATGGCGGCGGGCAAGGGGACCTCAAGGGCTCGCCGCTCCCTCCGCGCGCCTTCTAGAACAACAAGGACCTACGATGGCACTCCTCCTCATCATTCTGGGCGGCCTCCTGTCGATCGCCTACGGCCTGTGGGCCATCAACGACGTCATGAAGCGCGACGCCGGCACCCAGCGCATGCAGGAGATCGCCGCCGCCATCGCGGAAGGGGCCCAGGCTTATCTTCGCCGCCAGTACCTCACCATCGGCGTCGTCGGGCTCGTCCTCTTCGTCGTGCTGGCGTACTTCCTCGGGGTGTGGGTCGGCATCGGCTTCCTGATCGGCGCCGTGCTCTCGGGCGCCGCCGGCTTCATCGGCATGAACGTGTCGGTGCGCGCGAACGTCCGCACCGCCCAGGCCGCGACGGTGTCGCTCGGCGGCGGCCTCGACGTCGCCTTCAAGTCCGGCGCCGTGACCGGGCTCCTCGTCGCCGGCCTCGCGCTCCTCGGGGTCGCGATCTACTACACCTTCCTGACCCGCGGCCTCGGGCTCGCGCCGTCGAGCCGCACCGTCATCGACGCCCTCGTGGCGCTCGGCTTCGGCGCCTCGCTCATCTCGATCTTCGCCCGTCTCGGCGGCGGCATCTTCACCAAGGGCGCGGACGTCGGCGGCGACCTCGTCGGCAAGGTCGAGGCCGGCATCCCCGAGGACGACCCGCGCAACCCCGCGACCATCGCCGACAACGTCGGCGACAACGTCGGCGACTGCGCCGGCATGGCGGCGGACCTGTTCGAGACCTACGCCGTGACGATCGTCGCCACCATGGTGCTGGCCGCGATCTTCTTCGCCGGCCAGACGAACGTTAACGGACGCAACGTGCTCGAGGCGATGCTGCTCTATCCCCTCGCCATCGGGGCCGCCTGCATCGTGACCTCGATCGCCGGCACCTTCTTCGTCAAGCTCGGCCAGAACCAGTCGATCATGGGCGCCCTCTACAAGGGGCTCATCGCCACCGGCGTGCTCTCGGTCGCGGCGATCGCGCTCGTGAACCTCCTCGTGTTCGGCGGCTTCGGGGCGGAGTTCCGCACCAACGGCGGCGCGACCTTCACCTCGGCCGGGCTGTTCGGCTGCGCCGTCGTCGGCCTCGTCATCACGGCCCTCATCGTCGTCATCACCGAGTACTACACGGGCACGAACTTCAGGCCCGTGAAGTCGATCGCCGAGGCCTCGCGCACCGGCCACGGCACGAACGTGATCCAGGGCCTCGCGGTCTCGCTCGAGTCGACCGCGCTGCCGGCGCTCGTCATCGTCGCCGGCATCATCGTGACCTACTCGCTCGCCGGCCTCTTCGGCATCGCGGTCGCCGTGACGGCGATGCTGGCGCTCGCGGGCTTCATCGTGGCGCTCGACGCCTTCGGCCCGGTCACCGACAACGCCGGCGGCATCGCCGAGATGGCGGGGCTGCCGAAGGAGGTGCGGAAATCCACGGACGCCCTCGACGCCGTCGGCAACACCACCAAGGCCGTAACCAAGGGCTACGCCATCGGCTCGGCGGGCCTCGGCGCCCTCGTGCTGTTCGCGGCCTACACCTCGGACCTGAACTTCTTCATCACCGAGGCGAACCGCGCCGGCGCGCGGGACTACCAGTACTTCCGCGGCGTCGTGGTCGATTTCTCGCTGTCGAATCCCTACGTCGTGGTCGGCCTCCTCCTCGGCGGCCTGATCCCGTTCCTGTTCGGCGGCATCGCCATGACGGCGGTCGGGCGCGCCGCCGGCGCCGTCGTCGAGGAGGTGCGCCGGCAGTTCCGCGAGAAGCCCGGCATCATGCAGGGCACGGACCGGCCCGACTACGGCCGCGCCGTCGACATGCTGACCCGCGCCGCCATCAAGGAGATGGTCGTCCCCTCGCTCCTGCCGGTGCTGTCGCCGATCGTGCTCTACTTCGTGATCTTCTGGATCGCCGGCAAGAACCAGGCCTTCGCGGCGGTCGGAGCGATGCTCTTGGGCGTGATCCTGACCGGCCTCTACGTCGCGATCTCGATGACCTCCGGCGGCGGCGCCTGGGACAACGCCAAGAAGTACATCGAGGACGGCCACTTCGGCGGCAAGGGCTCGGAGGCCCACAAGGCGGCGGTCACCGGCGACACCGTCGGCGACCCCTACAAGGACACCGCCGGCCCCGCCGTGAACCCGGCGATCAAGATCACCAACATCATCGCCCTGCTGCTCCTCGCGATCCTGGCGCACAGCTGAGGTTATCCCTCTCACCACGTCATGGCTGCCCCCGGACTTGATCCGGGGGTGACCCGGCCATCTTGATGGAGCGCAACGAAAAAGCCCCGCGGCTCACGCCGCGGGGCTTTTCTCGGCTTGACGATATAGGGAATTCACTATTATCCTCCGCGAAGGGATGAACGGCTCCTTTACATTGAGGCCCGTCGTCTGGATCGGATCGAGCCGTCGCGACCTGGCCGGGTTCCCCTTCGAGGTGAAGAACCGTCTCGGATATGCGCTTTACCTCGCGCAACAGGGGAGCAAGCACAAGAATGCCAAGCCTCTGAAGGGGTTCGGCGGCGCGGGCGTGGTGGAGATCGTCAGCGATTTCCGAGGCGACACCTTCCGGGCCGTCTATACGGTTCGTCTTGCCGGAGCAGTCTACGTGCTCCATGCCTTTCAGAAGAAGTCGAAGACAGGTCGTGCCACTCCCCAGAGCGAGATGAGGCTTATCGAGCAACGCTTGCGTGAAGCGGAGCGGCTTGCGGCAGGAGGAGAACGATGAAGAGGCAGGATGTCTCCCATGAGGTCGGGAGCGGCAACGTCTTTGCCGATCTCCGGCTTCCGGATGCCGAGGAGCACCTGGTGAAGGCGCAGCTTGTGCTCAAGATCAGCACCATCATGAGGGAGCGCGGCCTCAGGCAAGTCGAGGCCGCGGCGCTGTTCGGGATTAGACAGCCCGACGTTTCGAAGATGGTGCGCGGCGACTTCCGCCAGTTCTCGGTCGAGCGCCTGATGCGCTTCCTCGTCACGCTCGGCAACGATGTCGACATCGTGGTCAGGCCGCATCGCGGCAGCCGCGAGGCCGCGCAACTGCGGGTCTTCTCGGACAGTCCGTGATCGGAGCGGAGGGCTCCGCCCTGCCTCAGTGCGGCACGAACGTGCCCAAGCCGCGGAAGAGCTGGGAGACGAAGTTGAGGTCGCCGCCGCCGGTGGGCGTCGTGCGGGACACGAAGTCGAAGATCACGCCGTCCTGGAGGCCGTAGAGGGCGACGCGCTCGACCTTCAGGCTGGCGTTGAAGTAGACCGCGGTCACCCGCTGGTCGACCACGCTCTCGCGCATGAACGCCACCCGGCGCCGCGAGATCTGGCTGATGTAGTACCAGGACTTGTTGCCGACGGTGGAGACCGTCGAGGGCGTGCCCAGCGTCTGCAGCACCTGCTCGGCGTTCATGCCGGGCTTGACCTGGTTCACGGCGCGCTCGTCGAGGAGGTAGCCGCGCTGGAACTCCTCGCCCATGGTGCAGGCGGCGGCCGTGGCGGCCAGGAAGGCGGCGGCCGCGAGGCGCAGGACGGTTTTGCGGTGCTGGCGCGTCATTCCGGTATCCAGAGAGGGAGGCGCGAAGGAGCTTGCGCCGGACGAGGCCGATGCCGTAACGCGGGGTTGCGGCTTTGACAAGGCAGCGCCAAGGCAGCGTTCGACGCGTTTCGGGCGCCAATCCCCATGATCCTCGGCCTCTTCCGCAAGGACCCCCGCGCCCCCCTCATCGATGCGCTGCACCGGCATATCGCCGAGGCGGCCCGCGGGCCCGCGCTCTACGCCCGGCTCGGCGTCCCCGACACCGTCGAGGGCCGGTTCGAGTGCCTCGTCCTACACCTCGTCCTGGTGTTGCGGCGTCTGCGGCGCCTGCCGTCGCCGGCGCGGGATGTGGCGCAGGACCTCGTCGACGCGTTCTTCCGCCACCTCGACGCCAGCTTGCGCGAGATGGGGGTCGGCGACATGGGCGTGCCGAAGCGCATGAAGAAGCTGGCGCAGGCCTTCTACGGCCGCGCCGCCGCTTACGACGCGGCCCTCGACTCCGCCGACCCGGAGCGGGTCGCGGCCGCGCTGGCGGGATCCTTCGGCGCCGCCCCGGAGGCGCTTTCGGGCCTCGCGCGTTATGCTCTGGCGGCCGAAGCGGCGCTTTCGGCCGACGCCCTCGATGCGCTGCTCGGCGGCCCCGGTTTCCCGCCGCCGGCGCGCTTTGCTTAAGGAGCCCCGATGACCCCCGAATCCGTCGGCCCCCTTTCCCGCCCGATTTCTGTCGAGCACCTTCCGGAAGGCGGCGTCGAGGTGGTGGTCGAGGCGACGCCCGAGGAGCGCGCCGCTCTCGCCCAGGACTTCAAGCTGCCGGCGATCCACGCCCTCGAAGGACGCTTCCGGCTCACCGGCACGCCGCGGCGGGTCCGCGTGACCGGGGTCGTGAAGGCGCGGGTCGAACAGGTCTGCGTCGTGACCCTCGAACCCTTCGAGGACTTGATCGAGGAGGAGGTCGAGGTCGATTTCGCGGGCAGCCGGGCGGGCGCATCGCCCGCCGAAGCGGAAGGGCCGGACTACGAGCCGCCGGACGAGATCGCGGGCGGGCACATCGACCTCGGCGCGCTCACGGCCGAGTTTCTGGTGCTCGGCCTCGATCCCTATCCCCGCAAGCCCGGCGCCGCCTTCTCCTACGAAGGCGATGGCGACCCCGCCGAATCGCCCTTCGCGGCCCTGAAGGGGCTCAAGCCGGGAGGGTAAGTCCTGTTTGGTTATGGCAATATCTAGAAAATAGTCCTTGACCCGTTCTGTGCTTGCTTGTGCGTGTCCCGTCCACCCGAGGGGCGCGCTCGCGAGGCGTCGTGACGTGGGGCGGGACCGGTGCCGCGCCGGGGGACAACGCTTGACCCCGGTCCGGGCGCCGCGCGAGGGACCACGCCGCGGACGGC
>DASVVU010000014.1:0-5498 GCA_036386395.1 Beijerinckiaceae bacterium
AGGAACGCCCCCCTTTTTCCAGGCGGCGGTCGCCAAACCGCCCCAGCGAAAGCTCCGCCATCCGATCCTCCGTCAAATCATCGATAGAGAATCAGACTGCCCGCCTCAGCTCAAATCGGAAATGTGTGAATGCCGTAGCCCTCCGGGGAGAGGGGCAGGGGTGAGGGACCACTGCATCCACAGAAGGCGCGGTGGCGCCATCTGCGCCGGCTCCGCCCCAACCGCCGTAACCCCTCACCCGGCCGCCGCTGCCGCGGCGACTCGACCTCTCCCTCCGGGAGAGATCCTTCGCGCGAGGATGACAGGGGCGCGCGATCGTTCTAGGTCGATGCCTGACGGGAGGGCGTCATGGACACGCAGGCTGCGCCGGAGACGAGCTTCAAGATCGTGGGGCCGGATGAAGGAAACTTCTTCTGGCAGCCGGTGCCGGCGAACGGGTTCGTGCGCAACATCCTGAGCCGGGCGACCACCGGCGCGGCGGCGGACTTCTCCCTCGGCACGCAGACGGTCGCGCCCGGGTGCTTCATCCGCGAGCACACGCACGCGCGGGAGGAGGAGATCATCGTCGTGCTCGACGGCCGCGGCGTCGCCCGGGTGGACGGCGTCGAGCACCCGATCGAGAAGGGCTCGGCGGTCTACATCGACCGCAACCGCCGTCATCACTTCCTCAATCCGCATCCGGAGCCGATGACGTTCCTCTGGATCCTCCTGCCCGGCGGGCTCGACCGCTTCTTCGCCGAGATCGGCCGCCCGATGCGGCCGGGCGAGCCGGCGCCGGCGCCGTTCCCGCGGCCCGACAACATCGCCGAGATCGAGGCCCGGACCGTGTTCGGCTGGACCGACAAGAGCTACGACGGCAAGAACCAAGGGGAGCGGCCATGATCGTCGAGGAACGGGACTACCGGGTGCGGCACGGCAAGTTGCCTGAGTTCATCGGGCTCTACGGCCAGCACGGGCTGCCGATCCAGCAGGAGCACCTTGGCAAGTTCCTCGGCTACTTCACGACCGAGATCGGCGAGCTCAACCACGTGGTCGCGTGGTGGCAGTACGACAGCCTCGCCGACCGAGAGGCGCGGCGCGAGCGCATGGCGGCCGACCCGCGCTGGACCGAGTACCTGAAGCTCACCGCCGGGATGCTCGAGACGCAGGAGACGCGCATCCTCAAGCCCACGTCCTTCTCGCCCCTGCGCTGACCGCCATGGCCCAGACCACGGCGCGCCTCGACGACGGCGCGGAGCTTGCCGTCCACATCGACGGCGAGGGGCCGGACCTCCTCCTCGTCACCGGGCTCGGCGGCACCGCCGCCTTCTGGGAGCCGGTCGTGGCGCCGCTTGCCCGGCGCTTCCGGGTGATCCGCTTCGACCAGCGCGGCATCGCGGGAAGCACGCGCGGCGCGGCCGCCGTCGACATCGACCGGCTCGCCCAGGATTCCTTTGCGGTCCTCGACCACGCCGGCAGCCGCCGCGCGCTCCTCCTCGGCCACTCGACCGGCGGCGTGATCCTGCAGACGATGGCGCTGATCGACCCGTCGCGGATCGCCGGCCTCGTGCTCTCGGGCTCGTGGCTGAGGCCGAACCGCTACATGGCGGAGCTGTTCCGCTCCCGCGCCGCGATCCTGCGCATCGCGCCGCAGGAGTACGCCGCGATGGTCGCCTTCCTCGGCTATCCGCCCGACTGGCTCGACGCCAACTGGCCGCGCTACCAGGCGATGCTGGCGGCGGCCCCCATGACGGCGGCGCAGCAGGACGTGGTGGCGGAGCGCATCGACGCCATCATGGCGTTCGACAAGAGCCCCGAGGTCCACCGCATCGCCCTGCCGGTCCTGATCCAGGGCGCCGAGGACGACCTCATCGTGCCGGCCTTCCTCCAGCGCGAGCAGGCCCGCGCCTTCCCGGCGGCCGAGGTCCATGTCTTCCGCACCGGCGGCCACTTCTTCCCGGTGACGCGCATCGAGGAGTTCACGGCGGTGCTGACGGGCTTCGCCGATCGCATTGGTGCCTGAGCAAAGCCAGAACGGCTTGAACGTGATCCGCCCAGAATGAAGCTGGGCGAGCTTCCCCGATAGTTGAGCGCGCGTTCCCCTCCCCCTTGTGGGGAGGGGTAGGGGTGGGGGGGCGATGGGTCAGGCTCAATCCGTCAGGTGAAGGCACGAGCGTCGTATAGTGCTCTTCTTCAGCCACCGCGCTCTACGCCTGCGCCCCCCACCCCGCTCGGGCTCCGCCCGAGTCGGTCCTCCCTACAAGGGCTAACGGATTCACACATCATTCGAACTCCGCGGCGGCTCTTCCCCTCCCCCTTGGGGGGAGGGCCGACTCGGCCGAAGGCCGAGCGGGATGGGGGTCGAAGGGCCGGACGCGACGTCAGCCGCTTTGACGCCCCACCCGAAGCAAGCGCCCTTCTCTCCACCACCGGGCTCTACGCCCGCGACCCCCACCCCGCTCGGGGCTTCGCCCGAGTCGGCCCTCCCCGCAAGGGGAGGGAGTCGCGTCCCGCCCGGCCTCGCAGGCGCGCCTTCTGCCGGACTGCGTCTATGCGGAAGCAGGCGCGAGCATCGCGGCGTAGACGTCGAGGAGCCGCGCGGCGTGGCGCTCGGGCGTGAGGGGAGCCGCCCAATAGCGGTCGTAGGCCGAGCGCCCGAGGCGGCGGGCCGTCTCGATGTCGGCAAGCCGCCGGAGAGCCTGGGCGAGGGCTGGGACATCGGGCTCGACCGTGTAGCCGGTCTCTCCCTCAAAGACCTTCTCGGCCGCGCCGGCGCGGACCGAGACCACGGCCGGCACGCCGGCGGCGGCGGCCTCGTACACCGTCAGCGGCCCGGTCTCGTACCAGCGCGAAGGGGCGACGACGGCCCTCACCTGCCCGGCGAGGAGCGCGCGGACTTCTTCCGGGCTGCGCCAGCCCATAAGCTCGGCCCCGGGATCGATGCGCCGGATTTCATCGGCGAGCGGCCCCTCGCCGATGAACAGCGCCGGCAGGCCCGCCTCCCGCGCGGCGAGCGCCACGAGGTCGGCGCCCTTCTCCCGCGTCAGGCGGCCGACGAAGGCGATCCTGGCGTCCTCGGCGATCGCGGCCGGCTCGCCGCGCGCGACCGCGACCGGGTTGTCGACCCGGTGATGCCGAACCGTCTCGGGCAGGAACGGGGCGATGGTGTCGCGGCCCCGGTCCGAGACGTGGACGGCATGGAAGGGCCGGCTGCGAAGCGCGCGCTGCGTCAGCGCCGTGCGCAGGACGCGCACGGCCTTGTGGGCGTAGCTCTTCGGATCGCTCGGCGCGGCGATGCAGGCGAGCGACAGGGGCCTGAGCGTGCAGGGCTCGTCCTTGTCGAAGCGGTAGTAGACCCCGTTCGGGCAGGCCAAAAAATAGTCGTGCAGGGTGATGGCGACCGGCAGCCCGGAGTCGAGGCACACCGGCAGGATCGCGGGCGAGAAGGCCCGGGTCCACTGGTGGACGTGGACCACCGTCGGCCCTGTCGGCAAGGCGGCGAGCACGCCCTTCAGACACTCCGCCGCCGCTCCGTTCCAGACCCCGCTCCGCGCCGCCTGCACGGCCGGCTGGTCCCAGACATCCTTCAGGCCGAAGCCGACCGTCTGGACGAGCGGATGGTCAAGGATGGCGGGAGCCCCCTCCCCGATCGCATGCACGTAGGTGACGGCAACGCCCGCCTCGGCGAGCGCCCGCGCCGACTCGAGCGCGACGCGTTGCGCCCCGCCGCTCGGCTCGGCAAAATCGGCGATGACGACGACCCGCATGCCCGCCCCGGTCTCCATTGGGACAGGCTACGCCAAGCGCGTTGACGAGCCGTTGCGGCGCGGTTTGCCTCGGTCGGCGTCGGCCTCAGCGGTCGGCGAACGCCAGCCTCGCGCCGAGCGCCGCGAAGGCGCCGGCGAAGGTCCGGCGCATCCACGTCAGCACCCGCGGCCGCGAGATCACGTGGTCGCGGATCGAGGCGGCGAACAGCCCGTAGCCGACGAAGACCACGAAGGTCATCAGCATGAAGACGGCGCTCAACGCGAGCATGCGCGACAGCGGATTGGCCTCGTCCGCGCTCACGAACTGCGGCAGGAACGCCAGGAAGAAGATCGACAGCTTCGGATTGAGGATGTTGATCAGGATGCCGGTCACGGTGACCTGGACCGCCGAACGCGTTCCGGCCTCCTTCTCCACCTTCAACGCGCCGCGCTCCTGCAGCGTGCTCCAGGCCATGTAGAGGAGATAGGCGACGCCCAGATACTTGAAGACCTGGAAGGCGAGAGCGCTGGCGTGCAGGAGCGCGGCGAGCCCCATGATCGCGGCCGCCATGTGCGGGACGATGCCGACCGTGCACCCGAAGGCGGCGACGACGCTCGCGCGGGATCCGCGCGAGAGACCCGCCGCCAGCGTGTAGAGGACGCCGGTGCCGGGCGAGACGACGACGATGAACGACGTGATCAGGAACTCGAGGCTCATGGGCCGGCGCTCCTCTTGCGAACTTTCGCGGGCCAGGATGTCTCGCTCCGCGGCGGTCAGGCAAGAGCCCGTCGCTGGTCCTCGACTAAAACAAAGGGCAGCCGCGAGGCTGCCCTTGAACACATTTCGAGAGGAAAGCCGGCCTTACGCCTCCGCGCCCTCGGCGGCTTCCGCCTTCTGCGACGGCCCGGAGTCCTGCCCGCGGGCGTCCTCGTCGCGGTCGACGAACTCGATCACGGCCATGGGGGCGTTGTCGCCGAAGCGGAAGCCCGCTTTCAGCACGCGGCAGTAGCCGCCGTTGCGCTCCTTGTAGCGGGGGCCGAGCACCTCGAAGAGCTTCCGCACCATGGCGTCGTCGCGAAGCCGCGACATGGCGAGGCGGCGGGCGTGGAGGTCGCCGCGCTTGCCCAGCGTGATCAGCTTCTCGACGACCGGGCGCAGGTCCTTCGCCTTCGGCAGGGTGGTGACGATCTGCTCGTGCTTGATGAGGGCGGCCGACATGTTGGCGAACATCGCGAGGCGATGCTCGGAGGTGCGGTTGAACCGCCGGCCCCTGAAACCGTGACGCATGGCTCTCTCCTTTGCTTACGGCCGCCGTGCCAAGGGCCGGCCGTCCTTTCTCTCGGCAGTCGTGAGTAGGCAGTCGGCAGTCGGGGCTATTCCCTCACGACTGCCCACTGCCGATTGCCGACTGCCTTTCAGTAATGCTCCTCGAAACGCTTCGCGAGGTCCTCGATGTTCTCCGGCGGCCAGCCGGGGATGTCCATGCCGAGGTGGAGGCCCATGCCGGCGAGCACTTCCTTGATCTCGTTGAGCGACTTGCGGCCGAAGTTCGGGGTCCGCAGCATCTCGGCTTCGGACTTCTGGATGAGGTCGCCGATGTAGACGATGTTGTCGTTCTTCAGGCAGTTCGCCGAGCGCACCGAGAGCTCGAGTTCGTCGACCTTCTTGAGCAGCGCCGGGTTGAAGGGCAGCTGCGGCGCGAGCGACGGCGCCTCCTCCTTGCGGGGCTCCTCGAAGTTCACGAAGATCTGGAGCTGGTCCTGGATGATGCG
>DASVVU010000015.1:0-17917 GCA_036386395.1 Beijerinckiaceae bacterium
ACCAAGCTCGCGGCCGAGTACTTCGACGTCGTCACCGCCATGAACGGCCCCGACGCGCTCGCGATCTGCGAGCAGGGCCTCGCCGACATCGTCCTCCTCGACGTGATGATGCCCGGCATGGACGGCTTCGAGGTCTGCCGCCGGATCAAGAACTCGCCGCTGACCGCGCACCTGCCCGTCGTCATGGTGACGGCCCTCGACCAGCCGAGCGACCGCCTCAAAGGCCTCGACGCCGGCGCCGACGACTTTCTGACGAAGCCCGTGGACGACACGGCCCTCATGGCCCGCGTGCGCAGCCTCGTGCGCCTCAAGGCCGTGACCGACGAGCTGCGCACCCGCGCCATGGCGTCCCGCGACTTCGGCATCGGCGACCCGCTCGCCGCGGCGGTGTCGGAGACCGGCCTCAACGCCAAGCTCCTCCTCGTCGACGACCGGGCGAGCTCCTACGAGCGCCTCTCCGCGGCGCTCGGGCAGTACCACCGGGTCGAGGTCGAGAATGATCCCCACCAGGCGCTGATCAAGGCGGCCGAGGGCTCGTTCGAGATCGTGCTCGTGAGCCTCGACCTCACCGGCTTCGACGGCCTGCGCCTGTGCAGCCAGCTCCGGTCGCTGGACCGCACCCGCAACGCCGCCGTGGTCATGATCGCCGAGGCCGACGACAAGGCGCGCGTCCTGCGCGGCCTCGACATCGGCGTGCACGACTTCCTCGTCCGCCCGGTCGACCGCAACGAGCTCGTGGCCCGCGTGCGCACGCAGGTGCGCCGCAAGCGCTTCTCGGACACGCTGCGCGAGGCGGTTCAGAGCTCGATGGAGCTCGCCATCACCGACCCGCTCACCGGGCTGCACAACCGCCGCTATCTCGACAGCCACCTCGGCGCGCTCTTCGACGAGGCGGCGGCGCGGGGCCGCCAGATCTCCGTGCTCCTCCTCGACATCGACCGCTTCAAGGCGATCAACGACTCCTACGGCCACGACGCCGGCGACGAGGTGCTGCGCGAGTTCGCGGTCAGGGTCCGGGCCCACACCCGCGGCATCGATCTTCTCGCTCGCTATGGCGGCGAGGAGATCGTGGTCGCAGTGCCGGACACCGCCGTCGACGGCGCCGAGGCCGTCGCCGAGCGCATCCGCGAACGCGTCGAGTCGACCCCGTTCCCGATCCACCGCGGGACGCGCGCGATCCCCGTCACGGTCTCGATCGGCGTCGCGGCCCGGCAGGCCGGCGACACGGCGGCGGGCGATGTGCTGAAGCGCGCCGACCTCGCCCTCTACCGGGCGAAGCAGGAAGGCCGCAACCGGGTGGTCGCCGCGGCGGCCTGAAGGCCGCAATCGCAAGCACCGTCTTCATGATGACCGAGAGCCGTCCTCCTGGAGAATCGGCCCGTCCCCATCATGATCGGGCACCATTTTCGTGATGAATGATGGGCGCTCATTGTGGAGCTCCGGATGACAGCCGGGGATGGTTCCGCGCGCCTGCCGCAAACCGCTCCGGAGCCCTAATCCTTAATGTTAACAACCAATTAAGACCACCCGGAGGGCCTTGTCCCATTGTGCCCGGGCATCCCGCCTGTACCTTGCGATGGAAGGCCGGACGGGAAACCGCGAGGCCGACAGGAGCCCTACGGGTGCCCGGGTCCGCCGCATCTCCCGGGTAGTTCGTGGGCTAGGCCGGCCTGGGGGCGGTTCGTGCCTCCTCATCGCCGCTCCCAGCCGGCCACCTCAATTGAAAAGGGCGCCCGAGAGGGCGCCCTTTTCAATGCGTCAGCGTCGCCGACGATCACTTGATCTTCGCTTCCTTGAACTCGACGTGCTTCCTCGCGACAGGGTCGTACTTCTTCATCGCGAGCTTCTCGGTCATGGTGCGGGAGTTCTTCTTGGTGACGTAGTAGTAGCCCGTGTCGGCGGTGGAGACGAGCTTCACCTTGATCGTGACGGCCTTGGCCATGGTCGAACCTCTTGATCGATGTGGAGCGCCGGCGCCCGCCTCAAGGCCAAGGTCGCCGAAACGCAAAGGGCCGGGAAATCCCGGCCGAAACCTCGCCTGCACATGAGCCATTGAGGCGGTTTCGTCAAGGCTTCGGCGAGTCTGGTGTGAGGTCTTTTGGATTCAGGAGAGAACGGCCGTGGGGGAGACCCTGCCGTCAGTAAACGCCGCGATTAGAAATCGCGGGCGCTCGTCGAAGAGGCTGTCCGCCTCCGGCGTAGTCGCGCATACCGTAAGGAAATGATATACTCTTGGTTGTCTGCGCACGCGCGATGCGAGACGAGGGGGATTTGCCATGGCCGATCTGCCGGACCTCCAAGGTGAAGTCCTTGGCATGAGGAAAGCCGAGCCTGACCAACCGGGGTTCGACCCGGACCAGCCGTGGTATGTGCGCTTTCGGGTCCGCAACAAAGGCACCGCTGGCGCGGGCGCTTTCAGCGTGAGGCTCGAGACCTTCAATGGACCCGAGCTCAGTTCCGGCGTCTTCTGCTGGACCTCGCAACGCTTCAATATTCCCTTCGGTCCAGGCGCTTTCTTGGAATCCGATTTCCACCTGCCAACCGCCATCAGCCAGGCGGATTTCGGAGTAAAAAACGTCTTCGTTTTTACGATCGATTGGAAGAACGAGATCGATGAATCCGGCGATCCCGCGAACAATTTCATCGTGTGGGCGGGCGGAACGGGCCCGCCGATCCTCCCTGGGCCACCGCCTTCGCCGACATCCCCGCCGAGCCCCTGGAAGATGAGTGCCGCGGCGGCGGTCGGCCACAAGGACGTGGTGATCGTCAACGTGAAGAACGACAGCGCGAGATCTACGCCGGAGGCGACCCTCGAACTCTATCTCAACGCTCCAACGCCCGGCGCTCCTGTCGGTAAGCCGCAACTCGCGGCTTCGGCGAAGATCCCTTCGCTGGCGCTGGGCGCGAAGGCTTCGATAACGCTTGCGGCACGGCGCGAATTCATCAGTCCGGAAGCCGCGTCCGTGCGGCCGAGTCCGCTGCCCACGAAGGGAGCGCAGCAGACCTCGAGGTTCAAGCCGCTGATCCCGTTCTCGATCAAGGTCAAGGAAGCCGACGGCGAACTCGGTTTCGGCCCGCCGCCCCCAAAGGGAGGAGGGCCGATCAAGATCCCCGGCAAGAAATGAGCGAGTGTGCCCCAACGCTAGAAGCCGTATAAAGTCAGGCCCCCGCCACACGGACGCGGTGCCTCCGGCAGCGCGCCCTGCGCCGTGCTTCTACGAGCCGGGCAGCTCGAAGGGCTTCGACGAGCCGAGCGGGAACTCCGTAACGGCGGGAGGGCTCGCGCCGTCCTTCTCGCGAGCCTCGACCACGAGGGTCGATCCGGCCGGCGGCTTCGGGAGCTTGCGGGCCGGGTCGCCCCAGTCCGACACCGTCGTCTCGCCGGCCGGGCTCTTCACCGTGTAGCGGAACTGCAGCCCGTCTTCGGGCGAAAGGCCCCAGACCGTCGGCTGCACGTCCAGCGTCGTCGCGGTCACGTGGCCGAAGCTCGTCTGCTCCGCGAGCTCGAGCACGACGTAGCGTGAGCGGGAGGCGATAGTTCCGTCGATGCCGCGGCCGGAGCCGAACGCCCACTCCGGGCCGTAGGCCGAGCTATAGCTTCCGATCAGGGTGAGGCCGGGCGTGCGCTTCTGCGGGATGCGGATCGGCACGTAGTTGTAGAGCGGGATCTTCTGGTACGAGAAGATGTTCAGCCAGTTCGGATCGGGGTTGTGAGCCGAGGCGGTCGAGTACTTCCCCTCCTTGTAGGGCGCGATCAGGTTCCAGTAGGCGACCTCCCAGTGGGTCACCATGAGCTTGGCGCCGCCGTTCGCCCGGATCGCCTCCTTCACGGCCTCGTCGACGTCGGGTGGGTTCACCGGCCAAGCCTTCGCGTAGACGGCCGTCGGTAGGTTGCGGCTGATGTTGTAGCGCAGGATGTTGAGGTCGAGGACGAGGTGGGTCGCGACCGTGAGGGCGAGGAGGACGGTCCGGACGACGGGCATCCCCGGTCCGGTCCGGACCCAGGCGAAGGCGAGGACCGGCCCCGAGACGATGAAGGCGTAGGCCAGGTAGACCGAGAACCCCTCGATGTAGCGCGTCATCAGCGAGTACGTGACGAGCCAGGCCAGGAACGCGGATCCGAGGGCGATCCCGATGGGGTGGCGCCGCCGGACCGCGACCGCGAGGGCGGCGGCGACGAGGAGCCAGGCGAAGCCGACGTCGACGGCGTTCTCGTTGAGGTACCAGCCCGAGCTCTGCGAGGGCCCGACGAAGCGGTAGGATACCGACATGTATTCCGGGCCCTGGTTCACCCAGGCGAAAAGGCCGGCGAAGGCCTTGTTGAAGGCGGTGTGGAAGGCGAGCCGCTGCTGGATGTCCTTCGTCGGGTTCAGGTCGGGGAGGGGGCTGAGCGCGATCTGCGCCGCGTGCAGGACGAGGTTCTGGGCCCCGGCCGCGAGCTTGAACGGCTTGTTCAGGACCTGGTCCGAGAAGCTCGTCTCCATCGGCTGCCCGGTGGCGCGCCAGTTCGACACGGCGAACGCGCCCGCCAGGACGGCGCAGACCGCAAGCGTCGCCGCCGCGAGGACGGCCCTTCGGCGCGTCGGCCAGACAAGCGGCCATCGCTCGCCCCGCGCGAGCCGCCAGGCGAGCCATCCGAAGCCGGCGACGGCGAAGGCCCAGTAGAAGACCGCGTGCAGCTTCGTCCCGATGCTCAGGGCGGCGGCGACGAGCGCGAGGCACAGGTCCGCGGCGGCGCGGCCGCGATAGAACCTGACCGCGAAGTGCACGCCGATCAGCAGCACGAAAGCGGCCAGGATCTCGTCGTTGGTCGAGGTCGCCTGCACCATGACGCCGGGCGTGAGGCATGCGAGCCAGGCGGTGCCGACCGCGACGGTTCTGGAGGCGCCGAGGTCGCGGGCGATGCGGAACGTCGTCAGCCCGACGACGCACCAGGCGGCGAACGGCACGAGGCTGAAGAGCCGGTTCGTCCAGTGGTAGAGGGCGATCGGAAGCTGGAGCAGGGTGCCGTTGAAGGGATAGAAGATCGCCCGCGGGTCGATGCCGCTCCCGAAGTGGGCGAGGCTGCCGGCGTCCCGGTACCAGTAGATACGCGACAGGCGATAGGTCACCGTGTCCGGGTTGTTCGGCAGGTAGGCGAGGGCCACGATCAGGTTGCCGAGGAGGATCAGGGCGCCGGTCGCGAGGAAGAACCAGAGGAGGAAGCGGGCAAGTCGCGGCCGCCCGTCGAGGATCGACGGGAGCGCCGCGGGGGTGAGCGGCCGCAGGCCGGCGCGCGCGATCAGCGGCACGGACAGGATCGCAAGCCCGGCCGAGACGGCGGCGAACGGCACGAGGCTGAAGAGCCGGTTCGTCCAGTGGTAGAGGGCGATCGGAAGCTGGAGCAGGGTTCCGTTGAAAGGATAGAAGATCGCCCGCGGGTCGATGCCGCTCCCGAAATGGGCGAGGCTGCCGGCGTCCCGGTACCAGTAGATGCGCGACAGGCGATACGTCACCGTGTCGGGGTTGTTCGGCAGGTAGGCAAGGGCAATGATCAGGTTGCCGAGGAGGATCAGGGCACCGGTCGCGAGGAAGAACCAGAGGAGGAGGCGCGCAAGCCGCGGCCGGTCGTCGAGGATCGACGGGAGCGCCGTGGGCGCAAGCGGCCGCAGGCCGGAGCGCGCGAGAAGCGGCGCGGACAGGATCGCAAGCCCCGTCGAGACGGCCGCGAACGCAAGCGGCCGGCCGAGCGCCGACAGCGGCGAAAGGATGAGCGCCGTGAGGACGAGGTTGGCCCAGCCGACGACGATCGCGGCATTGAGCCGGGTGATCCAATCGAGCGCGCTCGAGCGAAGCGCGGCCAACGTCATGAACGCCAGCGCCGCGATATGGCAGACGCCGATAAACGGAATCATCGGGAGCGCTTCGGTTCGAGCGAGACGAGCGGAGGAGACAGCGCGGCAATACCTTAAGGCAGGGACGCCGGAGCGGGCGCGACGCTACTTCGCCGGCCGGCGCCGTTCAAGCAGGCATGTCGATCCTGGGAGGTGTGGCGGTTAAGCTTCGGCCTTCTCGGCCGGGTCCGCTTCCTCGAGGGAGGCGAGATAGCTGACGATCGCCTCGTCGATCGGCCCGTTGAAGCGGACACGGCCGCGGTCGAGCACGATCCCGGACGAGCACACGTCCTTGGCGCCGGCGAGGTCGTGGGTCGCGAAGACGAAGATGCGGGAGTGCTCCACGAGCCCAAGGACGCGATCCTTCGATTTCGCCGCGAAGGCCGCGTCCGCGGCGCTCATCAGCTCGTCGATGACGAGGATGTCCGGCCGCATCACGGTCGAGATCGCGAAGGCGAGGCGGGCCACCATGCCGGACGAGTAGGTCCGCATCGGGAAATTGAGGTAGTCGCCAAGCTCCGAGAAGGCCTCGATCTCGGCGACGCGGGCCTTCGCCTCGGCGAAGGTGGCGCCCAGGAACACGCTGCGGGTCCAGATGTTCTCGTAGCCCGTCGCCTCGAAGTCCATGCCCATGGTGAGCTCGAGGAGCGTCGAGACCTGGCCCCTGATGCGCACCGTCCCGCGCACGGGCTCGAAGATGCCGGCGATCACCTTGAGGAGCGTCGACTTGCCCGAGCCGTTGTGGCCGAAGATGGCGACCCGGTCGCCGGGCTTGAGCGACAGCGAGACCTGGTCGAGGGCCGTCACCATCACGACGTGGTCGGCGCCGACGCCGATCCGCCCGCCGACGCTCCGCACGATCGTCCCCTTGAGGGAGCGTCCGCGGGCCGAGAACACGGGATAGTCGACCCCGACGTCGGTCAGCTCGACGAAGGGGCCGGCCGCGGGCAGGGTTATGGGGGCGGATTCCACCGTCACACCCAATACGCGATGCGCGCGCCGACACGGCCGTAGGCGTACAGGGCAAGGCAGAGCCCGACGGCGACGACGGACAGCACCATGATGTAGTGGTGCGCAGCGGGCACGTCCCCGAGCAGCGGCGCCCGGACGATCTCCATGAGGCTCGCGAGCGGGTTATAGTGCGTCACGAGGGGCAGGCGGTCCTGCACGTGGGCGGGCCTGAACAGGACCGGGGTCATGAAGAACAGGAGCTGGAGGGCGCTCTGAACGATGAGGGGGACATCCCGAAAGCGCGCGCTCACCGGGGCAAGCAGGAGCCCGATCCACAGGAGCGTGACGAGGCACAGGACGAGGCCCGGCACGACGAGGAGCATCGCCGCACCGAACGGAATCGAGGAGAACAGGAGGAGCGGCGGGATCAGGATGACGTTGTGCGCCGACGTCATCAGGTTGCGCAGGAGGACGCGGAAGATGATGGTCGATCGCGGGCCCGGATAGGACCTCAGGTAGGCGCCGGATTCGATGAAGGCCGAGGTGAGCTCGTTCATGGAGCTGGCGATGAAGGTCCAGACGATGAGGCCGATGCCGAGGAAGGGCAGGTAGTCCAGGAAGGGCTGCTCCAGGAGGTAGCCGAACACGACACCGACGCCGAGGATCGTGACGGCCATGCTGATCGTGTTCCAGAACTGGCCGATGCGCGAGTGGCGGTAGCGCTGGCGCACGTCGTTGAGGGCGAGCACGGTCCAGATCCGCCACGCCGCGAGGCCGCCCTTGAGGTCCGCCGCGGCCTTCACAAGCGGCGATGGGACGAAGCGCCCTGGGCCGGAATCAACGATGTCCATCGACGCTCCGTCGCGCTCGGCGCCCCTTTGGCCGCCCCGGCGAAGGCGACTAGCCCGGCTGGCCCGTCCAGTCTATCCCGGCGCCGCGGGATCGGATAACGGCGCACCGCGCGGCTTCGGGAGACTCACGGCTTGGCTCTGTTCCAATCCTTCTGGTTCGGCGAAGCGCTGCCCCCGTGCCAGAGGATGTGCATGGCGTCGTTCGTGCGCCACGGCCACGCCTACGAGCTCTACACCTACGAGCCGATGGACCTGCCGGACGGGGTGCGGCGGCGGGACGCCGGCGAGGTCCTGCCGCGCGACCGCGTGTTCTTCTACCCGAACGGTCCCGAGCAGGGCAGCGTGGCTGCTTTCGCCAATCTGTTCCGCTACAAGCTCCTCTTGTCGCGTGGCGGGTGGTGGGTGGACGCCGACGTCGTCTGCCTGTCCGAGGAGGCGCCGGAGGCCGACCTCTTCCTCGGCTGGGAAGACTCCGACTTCATCGGCAGCGCCATCCTGAAGATGCCGCCTGGGCACCCTCTGGCGCGCGGCCTCTACGAGGAGAGCGAGCGCGTCGGGACCGACGTCGTCTGGGCCCAGACCGGGCCGAGGCTGATGACGCGCCTCGTCCGCGAGGCAGGCCTTGCGCCCCGCCCGTCAGGCGAGGCGGGCTACCCCATCCCCTGGCAGGACGCCCTGGCGCTCGTCTGCCCCGAGCGGCGGGAGGAGGTGCGCGCGAGGACGCAAGGCGCGCCGTTCCTGCACCTCTGGAACGAGACCTTCCGCCGCAACTGCCCGGCCGGGCTCGTGGCCCCGCCCGAGGGCTCCTACCTCGCCGAGCTCTTCGACGCGTACCGGGCCGCCCTATGCTGACCGTGTCCGGCGAGCCGCCCGATCCCCTCGGCGTCACGGTCGTGCTGCCGGTGTTCTTCCGCGAAGCCGACGCCGAGCGCATCCGCCTGCTCCGCGCCGCGCTCGAATCCGTCCACGTCCAGCGGTTCCCCGGGCCTTACGAGATCCTCCTCGTTGACGACGGCAGCCCGCGCCCGGTCGCGGAGCTCGCGCCCGAGCTCGGCAGCGGGACGAAGGCGGTCCGGTTCGTCCGGCTGCCGCACAACGGCGGCGTCGCAAGGGCCCTCAACCGCGGGCTCGCCGAAGCCCGATACCGGTTCATTGCGCGCCTCGACGCGGACGACCGCTGGCTCGAGGGCAAGATCGAGAAGCAGCTCGCCTTGTTCGCCGCCGACCCGGACCTCACGCTCGCGGGCACCGGCATGATGCTCGTGACGCCCGCGGACGAGCCGATCGAGCCCCATGTCCGTCCCGGCGCTTGGGACTGGGCCCTCGACTTCCTCGTCAACGGCGGATCGCCGTTCCCGCACGGCAGCGTGCTGGCGCGCCGCGACGTCTATCGCCTGCTCGGCGGCTATCCCCTCGACGCCGCGGTCCGGCACAGCGAAGATTATGCCCTGTGGGCCGATTGGGTGCGCTTCTTCAAGCCCAGCATGGTCGAGGAGGTGCTCTACCGCTACACCGTGTCGCCGACTTCGGTGTCTGTCGCGCACCGGGAGGAGCAGATCCGCGGGACGCAGCTCACGCAGAAGCGCTTGCAGGGCCTCGTCCCTGCCCGGGTCCCGGAGGCGCTCGGCGAGCTTGCCGCGGCCATCGGCTGCACGCTCTTCGAGGCCGGGACGCTTGCCTTCAAGATGTGGCGCTTCGGCGCAATCGTCCGTCTTCCGACTTCCGCCGTCGCACCGCTCGCGGCGATCATGCCCGACCGCGAGGTCCGCGTTCCCGAGAGCGCCGAGAGCGCCCGCGAGGCGGCGGCGGTCCTCGCTAACCCGGGCATCGCCATTCCCGGCGACGCACGGCCGCTCCAGGCCATCGCCCGATAGGACCTACGGGAAGACCTCGCCGACGGCGCGCTCGAAGGCGGGCCACAGGTGCCGCCGGTTGAACAGCTCGTGGGCCCGCAGGCGATAGGCGAGGGCGGTCTCGCCGCTTGCGTAGATCGTTCGCAAGGCGTTCGCCATGGCGATCTCGGCCGCGGGCCCGTGCGGCTGCGGCTCGAACAGGACGCCGGCATGGCCCTCACCGGTGGCCTCGCGCCCGGCCGGGCTCGCCGGCATGACGATCGCGACGCTCGCGCCGAGCGCCAGCCAGAACGCGGCGTAGTCGAGAGACTCCGCTTCCGGCGCGAGCAGCACGTCGTAGGCTGCGAGAGTTTCGTAGGGGGGCAGCGCCTCGGCGGTCTCGATCGCGACCGGCCCGAGTCCCTCCGACGCGAGGCGGCCGATCATGCCGAAGTCGAGCCGTTTCAGCCTCCGAGCAGACCCGACCGCGAGGACGCGGCCGGTCGCCGCCGCAGGGACCGGCAAGGCCCCTCCCGTCCGATACAGGCGCCGCCACTTTTCGGGGCTGCGGTCGATCCGCTCGCAGTCGCAGGCGATGAGCGCGTCGTTGTCGGCAAGGACCAGGGAGAGCCCCTCGAGGTGCTCCGAGAGGAAGTCGAACCCCGCGCCGTCGCGGACGCGGGCGCCCGCAAAGGGACGGAGCGGATCGTCGGTGCGATGGAAGACGGCACTGAGCCCCGCGAGCACGCGCCGATATCGGCCGAAGAAACGCATGGCAAAGGGGTTCGCCGTCAGGTGCAGCCGGGCCGCGGGCGCCGTGGCCTCGATGAGCCTGAGGGCGATGGTGTCGATCTGGTCGGGGCTCAGGCCGAGTCGCAGGGACGCGAGGTCGACGAGAACCGCGTTCGCCGGCATCGCCCGGGGCGGGTCCGAGGACGGCTCTCCCGAAGCCTCCGGCCGATGGAGCAGGAGAAGCGTGCGCACACCGGGGCGGATCGCGGCAAGAGCCGAGACCGCATCCAGGCACTGGCGCTGCGTCGTGAATGGGCCGATGTCGGTCGCGAGCACGATATCCGTGAAGCGCTCCCGGCCGACGAGGCGGCAGGCCTCGAAGTAGGCCTCACCGAGAGTGTGGTCGCCGGCAACGTTCAACGTCACCGGAGCGGACGCGATGCGGACCGGGTCCACCGCCGGATCGATCCGGTTCGCGTCCAGGACGGCGTCCTGAATGACGGGGCTGCCAAGAAACCGGCGGCGCAGGGCCTCCGGATCGACGTGCGGAACTTCGCCGAGCCCGCGGCGATAGTAGCTCTCGCGGCAGACCCTGATGTAGGTCGCGGGCTCGAACAGCGGCGTCGGAGGGATCTGGCGGGTCGAGGCCGCGTTCATGCTGGCGAGCATGCTCTGCGGCCGGTAGCGGTAGAACAGCACGGTGTTGGGAGCGGGCTTGAACGCAAACCCGGCCGCGACGGCGGTCGCGTTGAAGGTCCAGTCCTCGTAGGCGTAGCCGCTCCCGATCGGCACGTCCCTGAAGCGCACGTGCTCGGCGATGCCGCGGTGCACGAAGATGCGCGAGACGAACGGGTGCTCGGCCATGAAGGTCAGCGGCGACACGCGGTCCGTCCCGGCGTAGTGGGTCAGGACATCGACCGTGCCGAAGCCGACCAGGAATTCCGGGATCACGACCGTGCGCGGGCCGGCCTCCCGGGCAATGCGATGCATCGCGAGGGTCATGTTCGGCGAGATGAGGTCATCCTCGTCGCAGAACTGGACGTACTCCGACCGGGCGGCTTCGAGGCCCTGCTGGCGCGACAGGCCGAGCGAGCCGTTGTCGAAGCGCTCGATGCGGAAGCGGTCGAAGCTTTCCGGCCGGTAGGCTGCCGCCCAGGCGGCGGTCTCGGGCGGCGAGCGGTCGAGGGCGAAGACGAGCTCGACCTTGAGGCCGGCCGCGCGCGCCGCACGCGCGCTCGCCTCGAGGGAGCGCATGGTCCGGGCGAGGAAGTTGCGGCCGCCGTGGATGTTCACGACGAAGGCGACGTCGAGAACCGGCAGGTCAGCGGCGGACATGGCGGTCCGGCGGATCGGGCTGCGGCGGCTTCACGGGTGGTCCGTGGCGGCGAGCGCCTGCGTCATCCAGGCGGCCGTCCGGGCGAGGCCGTCGAGCCAGGGCGTGCGGGGCCGCCAGCCCATCTCGTCCTGAATCCGGGACACGTCGAGGATGTTGACGGGCACGTCGGCCGGGCGGGCCGCATGGTGGATGCGCCTCAGCCGGCCTAAGCCGAGCACCGCCTCGACGGCGTCCGCGACGGCGTTGACGGAGGTCCCCCGGCCCGAGCCGACGTTGAACACGCGCGACGGGCCGGAGTGGGTCGCGGCGAGAAGCATCGCCTCGACCACCTCGTCGATGAAGACGAAATCGCGGGTCACCGTGCCGTCGCCCCAGATCTCGAGGGCCGCGCCGCGCAAGGCCGCCTCGAGGAAGGCCGCGACCACTCCTTGCGAGCGCCGCGCGCGCTGCAACGGCCCGTAGGGGTTCGAGACGCGCAGGACGATGCTGTCGAGGCCGTGCCGGCGGCGGAACAGTGCGAGGTAGCGTTCGATGGCAAGCTTGTGGAGGCCGTAGGCCGAGATCGGCTCGGTCGGCGCGGTCTCGGGAATGGGGACCGCCGCCGGGATCCCGTACACCGTCCCGCCGGAGGAGACGAAGACAAGACGGCGGACGCCTTCCTGAGCGGCGGCTTCCATCAGGCGGATCGTCGGGACCACGTTCTCGGCGAAATCGGCCGCGGGGTCCGTCTCGGCGAGGGGAGGGGTCGTCGAGCTGGCCAAGTGATAGACCACGTCGATCCCGGCGAGGTGCGTGCGCAGCCGGGTTTCATCGGACAGCTCGCACTCGGTCCAAGGGACCCGCGGGTCGAACGCCGCGGGGTCGAGACGCGACCGCCCGAGCGCAGCGACCCGCGCCTCCTCGCGAGCTAGCGCGTTGCAGAGATGGGTGCCGATGAAGCCTCCCCCTCCGATCACCAGGACCTTCAAGTCGCGAAGCGAGGTCACGCGCCTCTCGTGGACCGCCAGTGCAACCCCGCCGGGGTTGTGGAACCGGTTCTCTAGAGAGCCGCATCCGCAGGGTCAAACGACGGGTCCCCGAGCTTCCCAACGTCTCCGAGCAGGCGGTCGTAACCTTCCTGCATGGCGGCCTTGGTCATGCCGTTGCCGATGACGGCGGCGCGGGCGCTTTCGCGCATCCGCTCCAGGCGCCCGGGTTCGAGGGCCGCGGCGACGATCGGCTCGGCGAGGTCCTCGGGCGAATCCATCGGCGCGACGAAGCCGTTGCGGCCGGGCTCCACGATCCGGCGCACGTCGCCCACGTCCGTGACCGCGACCGGGCATCCCGTCGCCATCGCCTCCAGCACCACCATCGGCATGCCCTCGACGGTCGAGGTCAGGACCACGAGGTCGGCCGCTGCGTAGAGGCCGACGAGGTCGGCGCGCGGCATCCTGGGGACGATCTCGATCGGCAGGCCCTCGCGGGCGATGCGCGCGCGCAGAGGCTCTTCATCGTCGCCTTCGCCGACGGCGATCGCTCGCACCGGGACCTTGTCACGCAGGCGGGCGACGATCTCGGCGAAGGCGCCCACTCGCTTCTCCTCGCTGAAGCGGCCGACGAAGGCGAGGACGAGGGCATCGTCCGCGATGCCGAGCTTTGCGCGCGCCGCCGGCCGGGCGATCGTATCGGGACTGAACAGGTCCGTATCGATCCCGTTCGGCACCACGACGACGCGCTCCCGCGGCACGCCCCGCGCGATCAGGCTCTCGCCGACCCGATGGCTGACCGCGACATGGCGCTCGAGCGAGGTCGCGGTCTCCACGGCGTAGCGGATGAGCCCGGTCGGCAGGTCGTTGTGGATGAGGGCGACGAAGGCGACGCCGGGGTGGACCGCCTTCAGCTCGGGGACGGCGCGGTAGAAGCCCCCCGAATTGCTCGACAGCACGACCCGCGTGCCCCGGGCCGTGATCAAGCCGGAGATGAAGGCCTGCAGGCGAAAAGAATCGAAGACGTCGCCGGCGTGATAGATCTCGTTCGTCACGCGGGCGAAGGCGGCGCGCATGGCATGATCGTCCGGCAGCGTCGTCACGATCGAGATCGCCCACGTCTTCCCGATGTGCTCCAGGGCCTCGAGCAGGACGATCTCCGACCCGCCGACCGGGAGATAAGGAACGACCACGAGCAGGTGGGAGCGGGCGTCCGCCCTGCTCCGGCGGGCGGGGTTCGAGCCGACGAATGCCTCGATGCGGCGGGCGCCGTCGAGCGGGGAGGCGGACCACAGCTCCCGTTGCGCCGGCAAAGCGCGAAGCGCAGGCCAGGAGGAGCCATCGAAGCCGGGGACCGGAGGGCCATCCCGGACCGCGACGATCCCGGGCAGCATGAGGGCTCGACCCGGCACGCTCGTAAGCGCGGAGCCCAGACGACCGAGGCTTTCGCCGGGATCGGCGCGGAAGATCGCGTGTCCGTGCTCCCGCCATACCCGCCCCGGGATCAGGCAGGCCGCGATGCTCTCGTCCGCGGATTCCGGAAGCCGGTCCGGAGAGGCCGGAGCGGCCGGAACTGCTGCGAACTTGCCGGCGGAGACGCCGAGGAGGGCGGCAGCGAGCAGCTCGAGGCCCGTCGGATCGAGCCGCGTCCCGGCCGCGACGAGGCAGACGAGGTCGTCCGGTCCGCAGTCGAAGCTTTCGCGGCTTTCCAGGATCGCGCTCGGACGGAAGGTCTGGGCACGCAGCGAAGAAACCGTCGCCGAGAAGGCCTCCGTCCCGGGCGGGCCGATGACGAGGATGATCGGGCCCCGGACGGGCGTCGCGATTTCGACGCAGCCCTGCGGCTCGAATGTGAGCTGGGCCACGTCTTGTGCGGCGGGCGGCGATGGATCCGAGGATCCGGCAAGCCGCCGCGGCGCTCCCGATAGGCTTCGGCCGAACCTCTCCGCGAGAGTCCGGAATTGCCGGCCGGCGAGCTCGGCAAGCCTCTCGAGCATGCTTGCCGGGAATGCGACGGACGGGTTCCGGTTACGCTCGAGGGCGGTCTCATAGTCCCGCAGCGTTGCCTCACGCTCGGCGAGACGAGCTTCCAAGGCGTCGAGCCTGTCCTGCAGAATGCCGTCCTTCCAGAGCCAGAGCCCGAGGTGCTCGCGGATCATGATGGCGCGGGCGCCTTGCGCATCCGGACCGTACCCCGTGATCGGATTGGCCTTCGGCTCGGCCTCGAAGCGGCTCCAGAAGCCCTCGTCGATCCAGGGCTCGTAGGCCGCGAGGGCGCGCTTCCCGAAGTCCGGGCAGGCGCAGGCCTGGGACTCCGGGGCGAGGATCGCGGCCATGCGGGAGAAGCTGCTGTTCGCGATCGCGAGGTGCCCGGCCCGGCGCATGATCTCGAAGTCGAGCACGTCGGCGGGCAGCCCTAAGACTTCGAGCGCGCCGGCTCCGATTGGCTCGAACTCGGTGAAGTGGGGAAGGACGGCCTCGGGCTCGTCGGTCGCCACGTAGAGGATCGGCTCCCGCAGCCTGGGCCAAAGCTCGCGCAGCCAGGCTACGTACCACTCTTCAGGCACCGGCCGGTACCAGGGCAGGCCTTGCCGATGGAGCGTCCTGTAGTCTCCCCGGCGGACGTGGATCGCCACGAGGTCGTGGCGGCCTGTGTCCGTCACCGCCGCAAGACGTTGTTCGAGTGGGTTCGAGAGGGCTGCCGGCAGGGCATAGAAGCGCCGCAGGAGGGCGCGGTGCGGCTTCCAGCAGGCCGGCAATTCCTGGAAGTAGCCCCAAAGGTCCACGTCGACCGGCGGGTGCGGCACGCGCCAGAGGTGAAGATCGTCGTTGTCGAAGGCGTAGAAGCGCAGCTCCTTGACGTTGACGCCGTCCGCCGACGGATCCCGGCGCCGGTAGAGATCCGCTCCGATCCAGTGCGGGACGGCCGGGCGCAGGCCATGGCGCAGGGCGTAGAGCCTGACGTAGGCGTACTGCATGAGCTGGTTCGCGAAGCGGCCGTTCTCCCCGAGCGACGACATGGCGGCGATGCCGCGGTCGAGGCCTCCGAGCAGGTCCGGATCCTGCACCAGGTCCGACCTGAGGAAGGTGATCTGCCGTAGGGCGGCGCCCTCCGGAGAGGCGGCCGGATCGGCCAGGGCCTTGACGGCAAGGGACACGTAGCCGGCGTCGAAGGCGTCGCGCACGATCGCGGGCCAATCCTTGGCCTCGATTCCATCCGCGGCTGCAACCGCGAAGGCCTCCACGCCGGCCCGCGCCAGCTGCGCGATCGTTGTGTCGGCGAGCGCCGGCGGGACCGCTACGACCCGCGGCGCCTCCGCCGTGTGCGAGGATGCGACGGCTTCGAAGAGGGTTCGGACGTCGACTGTGCCGTCGGGCCGGAACAGCGCGGCGCCAAGGGACAGGGAGGACGCCGCAAAGGCGTCATCCGGTCCGGTCCTGCACCAGACGCGGACATCCCGGCTAGCGCCTTCGCCCGGCCTGTAGCCCGTCAGGTCGACGATCAGATCGGGCCGCAGGCCCTGGGCGCTCAGGCTTGCCGTCAAATGTTTCAGCATGCTGGCGGCATTCGGCGTCATGAAGCCGGGGCTCGTGAGTGCCGTCAGTTCCGAAAGCGCCGGCGGAAGCATGGGTCCTCGTAGTTCCTGGGAGCCGCGAAGGCTAGGCGGCCGCCTGGAGGCCGCCGGCCTTACACCGTTCTTGCGTCGGGACCTATTGCCGCTGTCGTTTCAAGCGGGCTTCCGCTAGACGGACCGTGCTCGGGCGCTTCCAAACGCGGCATTCCTCGTCCCGCACGGTCTTTGCATCACCCATGGCGGTCTCATCCTCAAGTCCCGTCCAAGGCTTGGCGTCGGGCCTGGTCGCGCCGGCGGCGCACGGGCGGCTCCTCCTCCGGCTTGCCAAGCGCGACCTCGAGACGCGCTACCGCGGCTCGGTGTTCGGGGGGCTCTGGGTCGTGGTGCAGCCGCTGGTCATGCTGGTGGTCTTCACCTTCCTATTCTCGGTGGTCTTCCCGTCGCGCTGGGGCGGCGGCACGGGGAACTTCGCGCTGCAGCTCTATACCGGTCTCCTCATCTACGGGCTGTTCTCCGAGGTCGTGCTGCGCGCGCCGACGCTCTTCATGGAGAACGCCTCCTACGTGAAGAAGGTGGTGTTCCCCCTCGAGGTGCTGCCCTGGGTCTCGGCCCTCGTCGCGACCGTCAACGCCCTCGTCGGCGCGGTCCTCCTGCTCGGGTTCTCCATCGCCCTCATGGGCTTGCCGCCGGCGACCGCGCTCCTGGCTCCGGTCGTGATCGCCCCCCTCGTCGTCCTGTCGATCGGGCTCGCCTTCGTCCTTGCGAGCCTCGGGGTGTTCATCCGCGACCTGCGCCACGTCGTGCCGGTGCTCTCCCAGGCGCTGATGTTCTTCGGCCCGGTCCTCTACCCGGCCTCGGCCTTGCCCGACTGGCTGCGGCCCTACCTGTTCCTGAACCCCATCACGCTGGTCATCGAGGAATTGCGCGCCGTTCTCTTCGACGGCCGGCTGCCGGACTGGCCGGCGCTCGGGCTCTACGGTCTCGTGGCGCTCCTGGTCCTCCTTCTCGGCAGCGCCCTGTTCCGCCGCCTGCGCCCGGCCTTCGCCGACGTGATGTAACGCCGAAACGGTCGCGCTTCGCGCTTGCCTGGCGGCTCGGGCTTTCCTCGGGGGCGGCCGACCACATATGAGTGGACCTCAGGCTCCTCTTAAGTGACTTGATGCTGAAGCGCCTGCCGCCCGCCGATTCCGCCGACCCGGTCGAGCGCCCCGCGCTCGAACCGCTGCGCTTCCGCGAGGGCATGAGCCGGGTCGCGGCCTCGGTCCACGTCGTGACGACGGACGGGCCGGCGGGGCGGGCGGGATTCACGGCGACCGCCGTCGCGCCCGTGACCGACAGCCCGGCCTCCCTCCTCGTCTGCGTTCACGCGACCGGCCGCTCGGCGGAGGCGCTCACCGCAAACGCCGTGTTCTGCGTCAACGTGCTCGCAGCCTCTGACCGCGACCTCGCCGAAGCCTTCGCGGGCCGGACGGGACTTGCCCCGAAGGACCGCTTTGCGGCCGGCCGCTGGGGGGCGCTCTCGACCGGCGCCCCGGTCCTCGAGACGAGCCTCGCCGCCTTCGACTGCCGCCTCGTCGAGGCCCGTCTCGTCGCGACCCACCACGTGGTCGTCGGCGAGGTCGTCGACCTCAGCCTCGGCCCCCACGGGACCGCGCTCGTCTACCGCGAGCGGGGGTATCACGGGCTGTAGGACTGTCATTCCGAGGCTCCGCGAAGCGGATAGCCCGGAACTCATGAACACGAGCCTCCCGGTGACGCTGAAAGCGGTCGTGCACGGTTCGGCGCCGGCGGTGTCATCGGTC
>DASVVU010000016.1:0-1910 GCA_036386395.1 Beijerinckiaceae bacterium
CGCGGGGGGCGTGGTGACCGCGATGCTCGACCGGGTGATCTCGGAGAACAACGGCAACGCCGGCTTCTCGGTCTCCAACGGCGCCAAGGTGACGGCGCGCAACGCGACCTCGGCGGGCAACCTGATCGGCTTCTACGCCGACAGCAACGCGAGCGAGCTCAACCTCGAAAGCTGCGTCTCGCACGGCAACGCCACGGGCATTTTCGCCAACAGCCCCGGGACGCCGACGATCCGCCTCTCGAACTGCGTCGTCACCGACAACACCTCAAACGGCCTCTCGATCGTCGCCGGTGCGGTGCAATCGTTCCAGAACAACAAGCTCGCCGGGAACGCGGGCCTCCAGACCGGCATGTCGGCTGCCAATCCGGGCCAGCAGTAGGGAGACGCAGGCTTCCGTCGTTGACGCGGGACCTCGCCGTCGCGCACCATGACCCGCGAGGCCCTCCGGGCACCTTGCGGCTATCTCGGGGCTGTTCCCGAGCCGCCCGCACGAAAGCCGGCCGCGCCGACGCCCGGCCGGCTTTCGCGGTTCACTGCATCGCCTGTCGCTCGGCGGGCCGGGAGGCCGATCGAACGATGACGCACCCATGAAGAAGCAGGTCTTGCCGATCGCCAAGATCTACGTGCCCACGAAGCGCCGCGCGACGCTCGATCCCGCGAAGGTCGAGCGCATCGCCCGCAGCATCCTGGAGGCCGGCCAGGAAACCCCGATCATGGTCCGCGAGGACGGCGATCGCCTCGTCCTCGTGGAAGGTCTGCACCGCCTCGAAGCCTGCCGCTCGCTGGGCGAAGAGACGATTTTCGGGTTCCTGGTGCAGCCGAGACGGCATTAATCCTCCCCCAGCACCCCCAGCTCCTCCAGCCTCGCGTAATCGCCCGCGATGAGCTTGTCGCCGATGTCGTGGCGGTAGCGCAGGTTCGGAGTGAAGGTGCGCGCGGCGAGGCGGTAGGCCTTCTCCTTCGCAGCCGCGATGGTGTCGCCCACGCCGGTGACGACGAGGGTCCAGCCGTAGAGGCCGCTCGTCACGAGGGCGCCGCCGTCGTCGAGGCCGACCTCGCCGTAGTGGAGGTTCGCCCGGTCGTCCTCGGTCAGCGGGCCGTCGAACAGCACCGGCAGGCCGACGCTCTCGGCGACGTCCTTGCGCGTGTAGGGGAAGGGCGGCGTCGTCATGACGATGCAGAGCGAGAAGCCCGGCCGTGCGGCGAAGCGCGGGCTCGTGCGGTGCGCCATCGTGCGGAAGAGCGCGCCCCAGGGCGTCTCCTGAAGCGGGTCGAGGAGCATGTAGCCCGGATAGGTGAAGCGGGCCGCGAACTCCAGGGGCCAGATGCCGCGCGCGTTCACGATGGTGTTGAGGTTGAGGTAGCCGACGTGCCCGTGCTCCGCGAGGAGCGGCGCCATCCGGCCGAGGGTGCGCTCGAAGAAGCGGCGCGAGCGGCCGTAGGTGACGACGGTGCCCATCTCGCCCGTGAGCTCGCCCATGTCGCCGGCGAAGAAGCGCTTGTGTTCCCAGTCGAGGCAGGGCGGGTCCAGGAAACGCTCGCCGTCGAAGTAGGCGCCGACGCCCATCTCGATCCCTTCGACGTGCTCCATGAGGACGAAGCTTGCTTTTCGCCCGCGCAGCTTCGCGGCCAGCACCGCGCGCACGTCGCGCCCGTCCGCCAGCTCTCCGACGTAGTTGTCGTTCGCGGCGAAGCCCGAACCGTTGAACTTCAGGACGTAGCGGCCGGGGTTTTCTTGGATGAAGCGGTCGCCCGCGGCGGCGTCCTGGAATTCGTGAGTAGCAGCGACCGGGAAGCCGAGGCTCGAAAGAACCTCTTGGGCGAAGGCGCGATCGTTCTCGAGCCGGTCTCCGAAGGCCGAGCCGCCGATGACGTGGAACCCGTCCCGGCGCAAGGAGTCCTGGATCGCG
>DASVVU010000017.1:0-15837 GCA_036386395.1 Beijerinckiaceae bacterium
TGTCTTCGGGCCCTCCCGTCTTAGCTCCTTGCGGAGCCTTGCCGAAAGAAGCCCTGCAGTCGAAGCGGCCGCCCGAGTCGGACGCACACCGAGCGCCCGCCGCGGGACCGCCTCCCCTCCGCATCGCGACCCGGTGCGCACCCGGCTCCCTCGCCGGAGAGGAATGGGCACACACAATCATAGAAAAGGAATATTGTCAAGAAGTATTTCGAGAACCATTCCGCGCCTCGCGGCCCGCAACGATCCGGACGCTCCCTCACCGTCATGACCGTCCCCGGACTTGATCCGGGGATCGGCCCGGCCATCCACGCCTTCCGCGTCCTGGAGCGCGGCTGCGCGGCAAAGCCGCCATGAGCTGCCCCGCCCAGCGCATCGGGAGACGGGCATGACGATGGCGCGGTACCGGCGGCCTCTCCCGCCTCATGGATAGACTACTGTCACCATGTAGAAGTGCCCGGTCAGCTTCTCCACCGTGACGACAGGCGTTCCCTCCAGGGGCTCGGAGAACATTGGCGTGCTGGCTCCGACCCGCCGCTTCCAGGCCTCCGAGCGCCTGGATAAGGGGAGGGCGATCTCGCCGCTCTCGTCGTAGACGAGGGTATAGAAGATGTTCGCGACCGCCACGCCGCCGGTTCCGCCCCAGTCCCAGGTCTTGAACCGCGCCCCTTCCCCCGCAGGCATCCGGGCGACCTCTTCGGCGTAGAACGACCGCCCCCATTCGAAGCGGATGCGCTGCGGCGTGAGGCCTGCCCAGGCCACGAGCGAGAGGAGCGCCCAGGCCGCGAAAGGCGCGGCGACGAGCGAGACGAGGCGGCGCCAGCGCCACTTGATCCCGTTCCGGGCGAACGCGACCAGGAAGGCGATGAAGGCGACGGCCGTCGGGACGAGCACCAACGGCACGACCAGGAGGTAGAGGTTGAAGATGCGGTCGAGCTCGTGCAGGCCGGTGAAGAGCAGGAAGAGCAGGGCCGCCCAGACCGTGTACGAGCCGGTGAAGCGATCTGGGATCGCCTCGCGGGCGTCGAGGGCCGGTTTCGCGGCGATCCTGGGGACCGTCAGCGGATTCTCCACACCCTGCCCCTCAGCCCGGACCAGCGGCTCACGCCGCCTCGCCTTTCCTCCGCTGCGCCTCCATGTAGCGGCGCAGGACCGCGTTCATGCGGGTCTGGTACCCGGGGCCGTGGGACTTGAACCAGGCGACCACGTCGGCGTCGATCGTGGCGTGGATGCGGGTCTTGCGGGGCGGCAGGCCGACCGTGGCCGCGGCCCAGTCCGCCTCCTCGGTCGCGGGGTTGTCCTCGTCCGCGGCGGCCATGCGCTCGATCTCGTCCTCGGTGAGCGCACGGATACGGGCCCAGTCGGTGCGGTCCGCGTCATCGGCCTTCTTGGGCATGTGCTTGGGCATGGTACGCAGTGATGCGGTCGAGACGGCTGGTCATGACGAGACCATAGCAGAAGGGCTCGACGCCCGCACGCCGTTGTCCTCGCTCGGCACAGATGAGACGGCGTGCGGAGTCGTCCGTCGATCGCATGGAAGCTCCGTGTTTCGGCGGCAGGGATGATGTCAAGGACGGGCCGAAGGCCCGCCGCCTTCGGCGGTCTTGATCCTTGACATCATCCCTGCCGCCGAAAAATCCTCATCCATGCGCTCGACGGACGGGCCTCGGCGGGTGACTCACCTCTCCCTCCGGGAGAGGTGGGTGCGCGGCTTTGTCCGGCCGGCCGGAACCCTCTATATGCGTCCGGCCTGCCCCAGAAGGACACCCGCATGCCGGCGACGAGCGTCCTCGACCTCATCGGCCAGACGCCTCTCGTCGAGATCGCCCGGTTCGACACGGGCGCCTCTCGGCTGTTCCTGAAGCTCGAATCGGAGAACCCGAGCGGCTCGATCAAGGACCGCCCGGCCCGCGCCATGATCGAGGCGGCGGAGCGGAACGGCGACCTCAAGGAGGGCGGCACGGTGGTCGAGGCGACTGCCGGCAACACCGGGGTCGGCCTCGCCCTCGTGGCGAGCCGCAAGGGCTACCGCACGGTCCTCGTCGTCCCCGACAAGATGTCGCGCGAGAAGGTCCTGCACGCCCGGGCGCTCGGGGCCGAGGTCGTGCTGACGCGCTCGGACGTCGGCAAGGGCCACCCGGACTACTACCAGGACCTCGCGCTTTCGATCGTGCAGAGGACGCCCGGCGCCTTCTACGCGAACCAGTTCGCGAACCCGGCGAACCCCGCCGCCCATGAGGCGACCACCGGGCCCGAAATCCTCGAACAGATGGGCGGGGACCTCGACGCCGTCGTGGTCGGAGTCGGCTCCGGCGGCACGCTGACCGGCGTCGGGCGGTTCATGATGAAGGCGTCGCCCAAGACCGCGATGGTGCTGGCCGATCCCGAAGGATCGGTGCTGGCGCCGCTCGTCGAGACCGGGCGCATGGAGGAGGCCGGCTCTTGGGCGGTCGAAGGCATCGGCGAGGACTTCGTGCCGCCGAACTGCGACCTCTCGCTCGTGCGGAAGGCCTACTCCGTCACGGATCCGGAGAGCTTCGGCGCGTCCCGCGCGCTTCTCGCCCGGGAAGGCATCCTCGCCGGCTCGTCCTCGGGCACGCTCTTGGCCGCGGCGCTGCGGTACTGCCGCGAGCAGGAGGCGCCCAAGAGAGTCGTGACCCTCGTCTGCGACAGCGGCGCGAAGTACCTCTCGAAGGTGTTCAACGACGCCTTCATGGCCCAGGAGGGCTGGTTCGGCCGCCCCCGCACCGGCGCCGTGCGCGACGTGGTGATCAACCGCTTCGACGAGGGCTCCGAGATCTTCGTGCGCCCGGCCGAGACCGTCGCCTCGGCCTTCGCCCGCATGCGCGCCGCCGACGTGTCGCAGCTCCCCGTGATCGAGGGCGAGCGCGTCGTCGGCCTCGTCGAGGAGAGCGATCTTCTGGATGCGCTCGTCGGGGCCGGCGAGGGCATGAGCCAAGTCTTCCGAACCCCGGTCGGCGAGGTCATGGCCTCGCGCCTCGAAACCATCTCCGCCGACGCGCCCGTCGCCGATCTCCTGCCGCTCTTCCGCCGCGGGCTCGTGCCGCTCGTCATGGACGGCGAGAGATTCCTGGGCCTCGTGACCCGCATCGACCTCATCAACCACTTCCGGATCAGGGACCGATGACCGAGAAGAACCGGCTCGCCTTCGACACCCGCTGCATCCACGCCGGGCAGTCGCCGGACCCGACCACCGGCGCCGTGATGGTGCCGATCTACGCGACCTCCACCTACGCTCAGGAGAGCCCGGGCGTGCACAAGGGCTACGAGTACGCCCGCTCGCAGAACCCGACCCGCATGGCCTTCGAGCGCTGCATCGCCGACCTCGAAGGCGGCACCGCCGGCTTCGCCTTCGGCTCGGGGCTCGCCGCGACCGCGACCGTGCTCGATGCCCTGGATAGCGGCGCCCACGTCGTCGCCTCCGACGACCTCTACGGCGGCACGCGGCGACTGTTCGAGCGCGTGCGGCGACGCTCCGCCGCTCTCGACGTCTCTTATGTCGACCTCTCGGACCTCGATGCCGTGCGGGCGGCGCTGCGGCCGCAGACGAAGCTCGTGTGGATCGAGACGCCGACGAACCCGCTCCTCAAGCTGTGCGACCTCGAAGGGATCGCCGCGGTCGTGAAGTCCGGTAGTGGCCCGCGGCCGTGGCTCGCGGCCGACAACACCTTCGCGTCGCCTTACGTGCAGCGCCCCCTCGAATGCGGCTTCGACCTCGTGGTGCATTCGGCCACGAAGTACCTCAACGGCCACTCCGACATGGTCGGCGGCGTCGCGGTCGTCGGGCACGACGACGAGCTGCGGGAGAGGCTCGCGTTCCTGCAGAACGCGGTCGGCGCGATCTCCGGCCCCTTCGACAGCTTTTTGGCGCTGCGCGGCCTCAAGACCCTGGCGCTGCGGATGGAGCGGCACTGCTCCTCGGCGCTCCGGATCGCCGAGTTCCTCGAAGGGCATCCGCGGGTGGAGGCGACGATCTATCCGGGCCTTGCCTCGCATCGGCAGCACGCGCTCGCGCGGCGCCAGATGCGCGGCTTCGGCGGCATCGTGACGGCGCGCGTCGCCGGCGGCCTCGACGGGGCGACGCGCTTCCTCGAGCGCACGCAGCTCTTTACGCTCGCCGAGAGCCTCGGCGGGGTCGAGAGCCTGATCGAGCACCCGGCGATCATGACCCACGCCTCCGTCCCGTCCGAGGTCCGCGCCGCCCTCGGCATCGACGACGGCCTCGTCCGCCTCTCCGTCGGCATCGAGGATCCGGACGACCTCATCGCGGATCTGCGGAGCGCGCTGGAGTGACTCTTTCGCCTGTCATTCCGGGGCTCGCGAAGCGAGAGCCCGGAACCCATAAACACCTGTGGCGCCGAATGCGCACGACCGTTTCTGCATCATCGGAAGGTTCGTGGTTATGGGTTCCGGGCTCTCGCCTTCGGCGAGCCCCGGAATGACACGGGTGTAATTTGCCCCGCGCCCTCATCATCGTGCTCGATTCCGTCGGCATCGGCGGGGCGGAGGACGCCGCGGATTACGGCGACGCCGGCGCCGACACGGTCGGGCATATCGCGGAGGCCTGCGCCCGCGGCGAGGGCGACCGCGCCGGCCTGCGTGACGGCCCGCTGCACCTGCCGAACCTCGTCGCCCTCGGCTTAGGCGCCGCCTGCGCGGCCTCGACCGGGCGGATGCCGCCGAACCTCGAGAGCTTCGGCGAGCCCGCCGGCCGCTGGGGCTACGGCGTCGAGACCTCGAGGGGCAAGGACACGCCCTCCGGCCACTGGGAGATCGCCGGCGTGCCGGTCGACTTCGACTGGGGCTATTTCCCGAACGAGGAGCCGGCCTTCCCGCCGGAGCTGACGGAGGCGCTTGTCGTCAAGGCGCACCTTCCCGGCATCCTCGGCAACCGCCACGCCTCCGGCACCGCGATCCTCGACGACCTCGGGGCCAAGCACCTCCGGACGGGGAAGCCGATCTGCTACACCTCCGTCGACAGCGTGTTCCAGATCGCGGCGCACAAGGAGGCGTTCGGCCTCGAGCGCCTCTACGAGGTCTGCGGCATCGCCCGGCGCCTGTGCGACCCCTACCGCATCGGCCGCGTGATCGCACGGCCCTTCGTCGGCACGCCGGAGACGGGCTTCACCCGCACGCCCCACCGTAGAGATTTCTCCACGCCGCCCCCCCGCGACACAATCCTCGACGTCGCGACGAAGGCCGGCCGCGCCGTCGTGACCGTCGGCAAGATCGGCGACATCTTCGCCCACCGCGGCACCGGCGAGGAGCTGAAGAGCGCCGGCAACGACGCGGGCCTTACCGCCGCCCTCGACGCCCTGCGGCGCCTGCCCGACGGCGGCTTCATCTTCGCAAACCTCGTCGACTTCGACACCGAGTTCGGCCACCGCCGCGACGTTCCGGGCTACGCCGCGGCCCTCGAGGCCTTCGACCGCCGCGTGCCAGCGATCTGGGAGGCGCTGCGCGCGGGCGACCTCGCGGTGATCACCGCCGACCACGGCAACGACCCGACCTGGCGCGGCACCGACCACACCCGCGAGCACACCCCGATCCTCGCCTTCGGCCCCGGCGTGGGACGCGGCCCGATCGGTCGCCGCGCGACCCTCTCTGACATCGGCGCGACGGTCGCGCGGCATCTCGGGCTGCCGCAGCTCGGGGCGGGAACGGCTTGGGAATGACAGCGGTCAAAACGGCATCGTCACCGCCGTCACCCGCGGCTCCGCGCCCTCCACATAGTCGAAGCGCAAGATGAGGCGGTAAAGGCCCTCGGGCCAGGGATCGGGACATTCCCCCGTCTTCGCCCCGAGCGCGCGGGCAAGACCCGGCAGGGCCTTGTGGCGCCAGGCCACGACGATGCGGGCGCAGTCGTGGCGGGGGTCGGAGAGCAACTCCCTTGTGAAGGATGCACCGCGCGTCTCCGGCACGTCGTGGCGGAGCATCACGCCCATCGCTGCGGCGAGCGGCTCCAACGTCTCGCGCGGGCGGAAGCTCGAAGGCTTGTCGGCGGCGGCGATCAGCAGGTCCGGCCGCCCGAACGCTTCCGGGATGTGGGCGGCAAGCCGCGCGGCCCGCGCGCGCCCGCCCTCGGAGAGGTGCGGGTCGCGCCTGTCGGCCGGCTTCTCGGCGTGGCGCAGGAGGAGGACCGTCGCGGGCGCCACCCGTCAGCGTCCGCCGCTCACGGGCAGGAGGGCGCCGGTGACATAAGATGCCTCGTCCGACAGGAGCCACAGGATCGCGGCAGCGCATTCCTCGGCGGTGCCGGTGCGGCCCATCGGGACCGTCGGGGCGAGCTGCTTCAGGCGGTCGCCGAGGCCGGCCTCGGCGTGGATCTCGGTCTCGATCAGCCCCGGCATGATCGCGTTGACGCGGATGCCGTCGGCGGCCCATTCGCGGGCGAGGCCGACGGTCAGGGTGTTCACGGCGCCCTTCGCGGCGGCGTAGGCCGTCCACTGGTTCGCGCCGCCGAGCACCCCCGCCACGGACGACAGGTTCACGATCGCGCCGCCCTGGCCGCCGTTCCTCGTCGCCATGCGCCGCACGGCCTCCCGCGTGCACAGCATGAGGCCCGTGACGTTGACGTCGAGGACGCGCCGGATCGCGGCGGCGTCGTAGGAATCGAGCCGCCCGGCCCGGCCGGTAATGCCGGCGTTGTTGACGAGGGCCGTCACCGGCCCGAGCTCGCGGTCGACCGCCTCGAACATCGCGACGACCGCTCCCTCGTCCGCGGTGTCGGCCTGCACCAGCATCGCCCGGCCTCCGCCGGCGCGGATCTCGTCGACGACGGCCCGCGCCCGCTCCTCGCGGCCGAGGTAGTTGACGCAGACCGCATAGCCGCGCTTCGCGGCAAGCAGCGCCGTCGCGGCGCCGATGCCGCGGCCGGAGCCGGTGACGAGGACGATGGGGCTCATGGGCTCTCGCTACTCCAACGACTTCGCGGCAGGCAGGATGGCTTGGTTGAGCACGGCGAGCGTCGCCGACATTTGGGTGCGGCTCGCATAGAGGCCGGCGGTGACGACGGCCACGAGCTTGAGATCGGGGACGACGTAGATGCGTTGCCCGCCAAGCCCCACCGCAGCGGCCCAACGCAGCTCGCGCCCGTTCGCGAAGGAGCGCCCGAGCCACCACTGATAGCCGTAGAGGAACGTGCCCTGCCCGGTGATCCTCGGCACGGTCATCTCGCGCACCCAGGCGGCGGGGACGACCTGCCGGCCGTTCCAGACGCCCTCGTTCAGGACGAGCTGGCCGATCTTCGCCATGTCGCGAGGCCGCAGGCGCAGGCCCCAAGCCGCGCCGACGTCACCGTTGCGTAGACGGCCCCATTCGAGAGCGGTGATCCCGAGAGGCTCGAACAGGGCCGTGCGAGCGAATTCCTCCAGCGGCGCGTTGACGGCCTTGCTCACGATCTTGCCGAGGAGCGCCGTCGCGCCGCTGTTATAGTTGTACTGCGCCCCAGGCGGGGCGACGACCGGTTGCTCCAGGACGAAGCGGTAGGGCTCGGGGCTGCGGGCCATCAGGGCCGCGCTGTTCAACGGATCGCCGTAGGGGCGCTGCTCCTCCTCCCAGGCGAGGCCGGGCGACATGGTGAGAAGATGGCGGACCAGGATGCGGCCGCGCTCGGGCGTGCGCAGGTCGGCGTACTCGGGAAAAAAGTCCATCACCGGCCCGTCGATCCCGGGGAGGAGGCCACGCCCGACCGCGATGCCGGCGAGGAGCGCGGTGACGCTCTTTGAGACCGAGCGCTGGTCGTGCAGGTCGTCCGGGCCGTGCTCGACGCGGCCGAGGGGCCTGCCCCAGCGCTCGTCCTCGCCGGCGGCGTAATGCTCGAACACGAGCCGGCCGTGCCGGGCGACGAGAACGCTATGGAGGTTCGGCCGGTCCGGCGCCGCAAGGCGCACGGCGAGCCCGCAGAGGGGGCCGGGATCGAGGCCCTCGTCCTCGGGCCGGGCGACCGCCCAGCCATCGTCCCGCGCCGCCGGGGCGCCGCAGGCGGCGGGCTCCGCCGCGGGCGCCTGCGCCGGCGCGACCCCTCCCCACAGGAGCGCGGCGGCGAGGAGGGGAACGCCGAGGAAACCCGCAGTGCGCATCGCCGCTCTCCGATCCTAGAGGCAGGCCGGAGATTGACGGCAGCGGCGTCCTGGCGCAACCTTCAGCCGATCAGGAGCCGCGGCTCTCCCGGGCGAAAGCTTAGGAGAGCCTTTTCGATTCCGGCGTAGAGTTCCCTTATGAACACCCCGAACCGCCAGACCCACATCCGCCTCACCTCCCATCCCGAGCCGAGCGGCGGGATCCAGCGCCATCCGATCCGCTGGGGCGCGGCCGACCCGAAGGAACGCGGGCCGGTGATCGCCTCGACCACGAACCCGGCCGACCGCAACGTCGTCGGGGCGCACGGCGGCGCCTATTCCCTCTACCGGGCGCTCGCGATCTCGGCCCGGGCCCTCAATCCGCTGGCCCGGCCGGACCTGCGCAACACCCATCCGACCGCCGGCATCGGCCCGCATCCGCAGTGGGCGGACCCGCAGCGGATCGTGTCCCTCGACCCATGGGGCCACCTCGTCGGCGAGGCTTTTTCGGACGAGATCGCCGGCGGCCTCGACGTGCGCCCGACCATCGCGATCACCAAGGCCCGGCTCAACATGCCGGAGATCCTCTCGGCCATGGGGGCGCATCGCCTCAAGGCGGACGGCGGCGTCCTGCACGGGACCGGGGACATCTCGGTGACCAAGATCGCGATCGACCCGGTGTGGCACCTGCCGGGCATCGCGGCCCGCTTCGACGTCTCGGAGCAGGCGCTCCGCCGCACCCTGTTCGAGCAGACCGGCGGCATGTTCCCGGAGCTCGTGACGCGGCCCGACATGCAGGTCTTCCTGCCGCCGATCGGCGGCATGACGGCCTACATCATGGGCGAGGTCGCGGCGCTGACCGATCCGAAGCGGCGCATCGCCTGCCGGGTGCACGACGAGTGCAACGGCTCGGACGTGTTCGGCTCCGACATCTGCACTTGCCGCCCCTACCTCGTGCACGGCATCGAGGAATGCGTGCGCGAGGCCCAAGCCGGGGGCGCCGGGGTCGTCGTCTACAACCGGAAAGAGGGCCGGGCGCTCGGCGAGGTGACGAAGTTCCTGGTCTACAACGCCAGGAAGCGCCAGGAGGGCGGCGACCAGGCCGCGACCTACTTCGAGCGCACCGAATGCGTCGCCGGCGTGCAGGACGCCCGCTTCCAGCAGCTCATGCCCGACGTGCTGCACTGGCTCGGCATCCGCCGCATCGACCGGCTGATGTCGATGTCGAACATGAAGTACGACGCCATCGTCGGCTCCGGCATCGAGGTCGTCGAGCGCGTCCCGATCCCGCCCGGGCTCGTGCCGCCGGACGCCACCGTCGAGCTCGAGGCCAAGAAGGCCGCCGGCTACTACACGCCCGACGGCGCGCCCGACCCGAAGGGACTCGCGGGCGTGAAGGGGCGGGACCTGGAGCGGTATTGAGCCGCCCTGCCCTCCCCCCTTCTGAGGGGAGGGCCGTCTCGGCCGAAGGCCGAGCGGGGAGAGGGGCGCCGGGCATAGGGCTCTTACGTCGAAGCCGGGCGCACCGTCCATCAGCCGCAGGGCCGCCCCCAAGCGATCCGTCCAGCCCTGGCCCCTGCGGCTGACAGGTTCCCGACTCCTCGTCGGCAAGAAGCTCCATGCCCGGCGCCCTCTCCCCGCTCGGGGCTTCGCCCCGAGTCGGCCCTCCCCCTCTGAAGGGGGGAGGGAGATCGCGAGGCCATTCCCAGAGGTCTCCTTTCGGGGTGGACGGCAGCTCGTTCCCGCCTTCCTCATTCGGCCGAGGCCGGTCGCTCCAGGATGAAGCAGTCCTCGATCTCCCAGCCGTCCTCGGGGCGGATGCCGGTCTCGGCGCGGGGGATGCGGGTGTACTCGTCCGAGTCGCGCAGGAAGAGCGTGCGCGGCGCGACGCGCTCGACGCAGGTCCAGTGCGGCTCGTAGTAGGTGCTTTCCTTGTGGTAGTCGCCGAAGCCGACAAGCGCGATGGCGGTCTTGCCCGCGAGCGCGGCCGCGACCGCCTCCCAGAAGGGATGCGAGTGGTCGCCGTGGACGGGGTGCATGGTCCGGCAGGTCCAGGCGGGCCAGCTCTGCTCGCCGGTCCAGGCCCGGGCGGCGTCGAGCATGACCTCCATCTGACCCCGATCCGTGCCCTCGCGGATGATCGACGGGATGTCGCCCGGCACCGCCTCGGCGAGCCGCGACACCAGCACCGCCCCCTTCACGTGCGTCATGTGCTCGGGGATGAGCGCCGACAGGGCGTTGACGATGGTGTAGAGCCCGCACAGGCCCTCGTCGTGCTGGCGGAACTTGAGGATGTCCTGGCGCACGGGTCTTGCCGCTCCTTCAGGCTCCGGGCTCGGCCCGGCCATCCACGCCTTTAAGGGCCTGCTCCCGGCTTGCCAAATGAAGCGCTTTCGCCCGATAGCTCGGCCTATGGCCGCGCCCTCCGACCTGGAAGACTATCTCGAACCCGGCCGAAAACTCTTCGCCGGGGAGGCCGGTTTCATCTGGGCGGCGAGCCGGGCCGACGGCCTGCCGCCGATGAAGGCTCTGGAGATCGCCTTCGCGGGGCGCTCGAACGTCGGCAAGTCGAGCCTCGTCAACGCCCTCACCGGCCGCAAGACGCTCGCCCGCACCTCGCACACGCCGGGGCGCACGCAGGAGCTCAACTTCTTCGACTTGTCTGGACGGCTGACCCTCGTCGACATGCCGGGCTACGGCTACGCCGCAGCCGGCAAGGACAAGGTCGCGGCCTGGACCGCCCTGATCCACGCCTACCTGCGCGGCCGGGCGAACCTCGCCCGGGTCTACGTCCTCGTCGACGCCCGCCACGGCCTCAAGCCCGTCGATGGCGGCGTGCTCGACACCCTGGACAAGGCCGCCGTGTCCTACCAGGTCGTGCTCACCAAGGCGGATGCGCTGAAGCCCGCCGAACTGGAGCACCAGGTGGCCGAGACCGCGGTCGCGATCGCCAAGCGTCCGGCGGCGTTCCCCGAGATTCGCCCGACCTCAAGCCGCACGGGCCTCGGCGTCCTCGAGCTGCGGGCCGAGATCGCGCGGCTCCTTGCCGAGCGGGGCGAAGCCGCCGCCTGAGCGGATCCGTCAGCTCGCCGCGAGGAAGAGGTTCGAGCTCAAGGGCCCGAGCCGCAGCCCGGTGTAGCCGACGGAGACCTTGCGGGTGCGGTTGGGGACGAGCTCCCGCAGCCGGCGCCGCGACATGAGGATCAGGTTCTCGCTGTTCGCCCACGGCTCCTTGCCGACGAGGCTGCAGGCGCGGCGGAAGGTGCGGTCGAAGTAGTGCACGAGCGGCAGGGCGGTGTGGTGCTCGATCGGGAAATAGCGGTGCGGCACGGTGATGAACACGCGCTTCGCGACCCGGCACAGCTCCGAGACGAAGAAGGCCTGGTTCTCCGGGCTCCCGACGTGCTCCAGCACGGCGTTCGCGGTCGCGATGTCGAAGGCGCGCATCGGGAAAGGCAGGCGCACGTTCGGCTCGATCTTGACGTACCGGACTGCCGGGAAGGCCTGCTGGAACTCGACCGCCTCGCCGATGCCGCAGGCGGTGATCTGCTCGGGGTGAGGGTACTTCCGCTCCAGGACGTTGGCGGCGTCGTTGAGCACGTCGGAGATCCCGACGTCGAGGATGCGGTCGGTCGGGGCCGGGCGCATCTCGCGGATGAAGTCGGCGTAGATGCGGTCCCGCGCCGTGATCAGCAGCCTCTCGGCGACGCTGCGGGGCGGGATGGCCTCGTAATACTTCGTGTCCTTGAGGGACATTAAAGCCTTCTCCGTTGGCTCGATTTGACTCGCCGGCCCGGCGTTGTCCAGGGGCTTCGTCCGCGAGGCTTAACTTTCGTGTCCCTTGCTCCTCAGTTGGGCAGCTTCAAGGCGCCCAAGCCGGGCACGCCATAAGCCGACGCGTGCGACCGGCGGATTTGAGCTTGGCAAGGGCTCCGCCGCTGGTCATGGTTCGGGGGCAACGCAAAAGCGGGGGCGAAGTGGCCTACGATCTCATCCTCAAGGGCGGGCGCGTGATCGACCCGTCGCAGAACCTCGACCGGGTGACCGACGTCGCCTTCCAGGGCGGCAAGGTCGCGAAGGTCGGCGACGGCCTCGACGGGGCCGACGTGCGCGACGTGTCGGGGTACATCGTGACGCCCGGGATCATCGACCTGCACACGCACGTCTACTGGGGCGGGACCTCGCTCGGCATCGACGCCGACGAGTTCTGCCGCACGAGCGGCGTCACCACCTCCGTCGACACCGGAAGCGCCGGGCCGGGCAACTTCGCGGGCTTCCGGCGCCACGTCATCGAGCGCTCGGAGGCGCGCATCCTCGCCTACCTCCACGTCTCGTTCGCCGGCATCTACGCCTTCTCGAAGACCGTGATGGTCGGCGAGAGCGAGGAGATGCGCCTCATGGCGCCGGCCGAGGCGGTGGAGGTCGCGGAGGCGAACCGCGACGTGATCGTCGGCATCAAGGTCCGCGTCGGCAAGCACGCCTCCGGCGACCAGGGCACGGCGCCGCTCAACATCGCGCTCCAGGTCGCCGACGAGGTCGGAATGCCGCTCATGGCGCACATCGACCACCCGCCGCCGTCCTACGAGGAGGTGATCGGCATGCTGCGCCCCGGCGACGTGCTGACCCACGCCTTCCGGCCGTTCCCCAACGCCCCCTGCACGGCGCAGGGGACAGTGAAGCAGGCGGTGCTCGACGCCCGCCGGCGCGGCGTGCTCTTCGACATCGGCCACGGCAAGGGCTCGTTCGCCTTCAAGACCGCCCGGGCGATGCTGGCGAACGGCTTCTACCCGGACACCATCTCGTCCGACATCCACACGCTGTGCATCGACGGCCCGGCCTTCGACCAGGTGACGACATTGTCGAAGTTCCTGTGCCTCGGCATGGAGCTGCCGGAAGTGATCCGGGCCACCACCGTCAATGCCGCCATGGCGCTGAAGCGCCACGAGCTCGGGAGCCTTAAAGTCGGCAGCGCCGGCGACGCCACGGTCCTATCGGTGCGGGAAGGCAAGTTCGACTACGTCGATGTGGTCGGCGAGCACATGACCGGCGACCGCCGCATCTTTTCGGAGGGCGTCGTCATCGCTGGTCGCTGGTGGCACCCAAAGCGGTCGCAGCGGTTCAGGAACCTGAACCGGGCGGCCCACGGCACGTCATCCTCGGGCGAGCGCAGCGAGACCCGAGGACCCCAGACCGCAGAAGGCGCTTTATCCTGAGGGAGGTCCTCGGGTCTCCGCCTTCGGCTCCACCCGAGGATGACGGCTTTGGAGAAGAAAAAATGTCCCCCGAAGACAAGCTCAACGAGCTCGGCCTGACGCTCCCGACGGTGCCGGCGCCGGTCGCGAACTACGTGCCGTTCAAGCGCGCCGGCGACTTCGTCTATCTCTCGGGCCAGGGGCCGCGGAAGCCGGACGGCTCGTTCCACGTCGGCAAGGTCGGGCGCGACGTGACCTGGGAGGAGGCCTACGAGCACGCGAAGATCACCGCTCTCGGGCTCCTCGCCGCGGCCCGCATGGCGGCAGGAAGCCTCGACAAGGTCGAGATCCTCAAGGTCCTCGGGATGGTCAACGGCGTGCCGGAGTTCGCCGACCAGCCGAAGGTCATCAACGGCTGCTCGGACCTCTTCGTGCAGGTCCTCGGCGAGCGCGGGCGCCATGCCCGCTCGGCCGTCGGCATGGGAAGCCTGCCGAACGGCATGACGGTCGAGATCGAGGCCGTGATCCGCGTCCTGGAGTGAGCCGTGCCGCGCCTCGATGGCGTCCTCGAGACCGCGCTCTACGTCGACGACCTGCCGCGCGCCCGCCGCTTCTACGAGGAGGTGATGGGTCTTTCGCCCGCCTTTGCAGACCAGCGCCTCACCGCCTACGAGGTCGCCCCGAGAAGCGTCTTCCTGCTCTTCCCACGCGGCCAGACGCTCGAGACGGTGGTCATGCCCGGCGGCACGATCCCGCCGCACGACGGCCACGGCCCGCTCCACGTCGCCTTCGCGGTCGCCCGCGAGGACCTCGCGCCTTGGGAAGCCCACCTCGCCGCCCACGCCGTCCCGATCGAAGGCCGCACCGACTGGCCTCGCGGCGGCCGGAGCCTCTACTTCCGCGACCCCGACGGCCACCTCCTGGAGCTCGCGACGCCGGGCCTGTGGCCGGGGTATTAGGCTGAGCGAGCGACGAGTGCTCAGGGGGTTTCCGGGGGCCGAACCGCCGGAGTAGCATGGGCCACCGCGGGCAACGCGGAGGGAGGGAACGATGGGCCATCTTACGCGGCGCCTCATTGTGGCGGCGCTCGCCGCCGGCGCGTGTCTGCCGTTCGGCCTTGCCGGGCGGGCGGCGGCGCAGGGCTTCACGAGGCAGGTCACGATCATCGTGCCCTATGCGCCGGGCGGCACCTCGGACATCCTGGCGCGGCTGATCGGCCCGAAGCTCGCGGAGGCGATCGGCCAGCCGGTGATCGTCGAGAACAAGCCGAGCGCGTCCGGCAACATCGGCGCCGACTACGTCGCGAAGGCGCCCGGCGACGGCCACACGCTGCTCATCACCGACGTCGGCACGCTTGCGACCCAGCCGAGCCTCGTCAAGAAGCTCTCCTTCGACGTGCAGAAGGACCTCGTGCCCATCACCATGGTGATGTTCACGCCCTACCTGTTCGCCGTCCACCCGTCCCTGCCGGTCTCGACCCTCGACGAGCTCATCGCCTACGGCAAGGCGAACCCCGGCAAGCTCAACGTCGGCACGAGCGGCGTCGGCTCGATCCAGCACCTGACCGCGATCGTCGTCGCGAAGAAGCGCGGCATCGACTGGGCGCACGTGCCCTACCGGGGCGGCGCGGCGGCGATCCGGGCCGTGGTCGCGAACGAGAGCAACGTGATCTTCAACGGCGCGCTCGCCACCATGCCGTTCGTCGCGCAGGGGCAGCTCAAGGGCATCGCGGTCTCGGGCGAGAAGCGGCTGCCGCAATTGCCCAACCTGCCGACCTTCAAGGAGATCGGCATGCCGATCGTCGAGACCGGCTCGTGGCAGGGGTTCCTCGCCTCGAAGGGCACGCCGGCCGCGATGGTGGCGCGGCTCAACGCGGAGCTGCGCAAGGTCCTCGCCCTGCCGGAGATCGCCACCAAGATCGTCGAGCTCGGGGGCGAGGTCCGGACCAACACGCCGGACGAATTCGCCGCCTGGATGACGCAGGCGATCGCCGAATGGGGCGAGGTGGCGAAGGCCGAGAACATCACGCTCGACTGAGCCGCCGATGGCATCGCGCGTCGACATTCCCGACCTCGCCTTCGGGGGCTTTCTCGTCGGGCTCGGCGCGCTCGCCTTCGGGCTCGCCGGCGAGCTCGGCGTCGGCACGGCCGCCGCCATGGGGCCCGGCTACGTGCCGCGCGCGCTCGCGCTCCTGATCCTCCTGTACGGCGCGGTCCTGTGCGTGCGCGCCGCCTTGGCGGGGCGGCGGGCCTTGCCCGGCGTGGGCTGGCGCCCGCTCGTCCTGATCCTCGCCGCGGTGGCGCTGTTCGCGATCCTCCTGCCGATGGCGGGCCTCGCCCTGACGAGCGTCGCGGTCGTGCTCTGCGCGGGCTTCGCCGCCGCCGACGTGCGCCTGCGCGAGAACGCCGGACTGGCGGTCGCTCTCGCGGCCTTCGCGGTGGCGCTCTTCGTCAAGGGCCTCGGCCTGCCGATCCAAGTCTGGCCAGCCGAGACCTGGCCATGGTGAGGGCCAGCCGCCGCCCTGCCCACGCGCCGCGCCGGGGCCGCGCATGGACCTGATCGCGAAC
>DASVVU010000018.1:0-8320 GCA_036386395.1 Beijerinckiaceae bacterium
TTCCTGGTCCTCGAGACGACCATGATCGGCGTCTTCGCGGCCCTCGACCTCGTGCTGTTCTACCTGTTCTTCGAGGCGGGCCTGATCCCGATGTTCCTGATCATCGGGGTCTGGGGCGGCAAGCGCCGCATCTACGCGAGCTTCAAGTTCTTCCTCTACACGCTCCTCGGCTCCGTCCTGATGCTGCTCGCCATCATGGCGATGTTCTGGAATGCCGGCACGACCGACATCCCGACCCTCCTCCAGCACCGCTTCCCGGCAAGCCTCCAGACCTGGCTGTGGCTCGCCTTCTTCGCCTCCTTCGCGGTGAAGATGCCGATGTGGCCGGTCCACACCTGGCTGCCCGACGCGCACGTCGAGGCGCCGACCGCGGGCTCGATCATCCTCGCCGCGATCCTCTTGAAGATGGGCGGCTACGGCTTCATCCGCTTCTCCCTGCCGATGTTCCCGGACGCGTCCGCCACCTTCGCCCCCCTCGTCTACGCCCTCTCGATCGTCGCCATCGTCTACACCTCCCTCGTGGCCCTCATGCAGGAGGACATGAAGAAGCTCATCGCCTACTCGTCGGTGGCGCACATGGGCTTCGTCACCATGGGCCTCTTCACCATGACGCCGCAGGGCGTGCAGGGGGCGATGTTCCAGATGATCTCGCACGGGCTCGTCTCGGGCGCGCTCTTCGCCTGCGTCGGCGTGATCTACGACCGCATGCACACCCGCGAGATCGCGGCCTACGGCGGCCTCGTGAACCGCATGCCGCTCTATGCCGTCGCCCTGATGGTGTTCACCCTGGCGAACGTCGGCCTCCCCGGCACCTCGGGCTTCGTCGGCGAGTTCCTGTCCCTCCAGGGCGCGTTCCGGGCGAACCCGTGGGTCGCGTTCTTCGCGACCTTGGGCGTGATCCTCTCGGCCCCCTACATGCTGTGGCTCTACAGCCGCGTCATCTACGGCCCTCTGGAGAAGCCCGCCCTCAAGGGCATCCTCGACCTCGACCGGCGCGAGGTCCTGATCCTCGCCCCCCTCGTGATCCTCGTGATCTGGTACGGCGTCTTCCCCGGCTCCGTGCTCGACAGCTTCGCGGCCTCGACCGAGAACCTCGTGCGCAACTTTGAGGCCGCCCTCTCGGCGACGAAGACCGCCGCCCTCGGGCTCGGGAGCGTCCTGCCATGAACCCGGCGCTCCTCGCCGCTCCCGCCTTCGGCCCGGCCCTGCCCGAGATTCTCTTGGCCGCCGGCGCCCTCGTCCTGGTGCTCGTCGGCGCCTACCGGGGCGAGCGCTCGACCCGCACCGTGAACCTCCTCGCGCTCATCCTTCTCGGCATCGCCTTCGTCGCCGTGCTGATGCTGCCCGCCGGCCGCGTCACGACCTTCAACGGCTCCTTCGTGGTCGACGGCTTCGCCAAATTCATGAAGGCGCTGACCCTCCTCGGCTCCGCCGCCGCCATCGTCCTCTCCGCGGACTACTTCCGCCGCGAGGGCATCGACCGCTTCGAGTTCGGCATCCTGATCGTTCTCTCGACGATCGGCATGATGCTGATGATCTCGGCGAACGACCTCATCGCCCTCTATCTCGGCCTCGAGCTCCAGAGTCTCGCGGCCTACGTCATCGCCTCCTTCCACCGCGACAACCTGCGCTCGACGGAGGCCGGGCTGAAGTACTTCGTCCTCGGCGCGCTCTCGTCCGGCATGCTCCTCTACGGCGCCTCCCTCATCTACGGCTTCACCGGCACGGTCTCGTTCGAGGGCATCTCGGCGGCGCTGCACGGCACGCCCGGCCTCGGCGTCGTCCTCGGCATCGTGTTCCTGGCCGCCGGCATCGCCTTCAAGCTCTCGGCTGCGCCCTTCCACATGTGGACGCCCGACGTCTACGAGGGCGCGCCGACGCCGGTGACGGCCTTCTTCGGATCGGCCCCGAAGGTCGCCGCCATGGCGCTCGCCGTGCGCGTCTTCGTCGGCGCCTTCCCCGGCATCCTCGGACAGTGGCAGCAGATCGTCGTCTTCATCGCCATCGTCTCGATGACGCTCGGCTCCTTCGCGGCGATCGGCCAGCGCAACTTCAAGCGGCTGATGGCCTACTCGGCCATCGGCAACGTCGGCTACGCCCTCATCGGCCTCGCCACCGGCACCCCGGAGGGGGTGCAGGGCGTCATCGTCTACATGGCGATCTACCTCGCCATGACCCTCGGCGCCTTCGCCTGCATCCTCGCCATGCGCCGGGGCCAGGACATGGTCGAGGACATCGACGCGCTCTCGGGCGCGGCGCGGACGCACCCGGTCCTCGCCTTCTGCCTCGCCATGATGATGTTCTCGCTCGCCGGCATCCCGCCGCTTGCCGGCTTCTTCGCCAAGTTCTACGTCTTCACGGCGGCGATCCGGGCCGGACTCGTGACCCTCGCCGTCATCGGCGTCGTGACGAGCGTGATCGGCGCCTACTATTACCTGCGCGTCGTCAAGGTCATGTACTTCGACGAGCCCCGCGCCGCCTTCGAGCCCATGGCGCCCGGCGTCAAGCTCGTGCTGGCGCTGACGAGCGCCGTCGTGCTCCTGTTCTGGCTCGTGCCCGCCCCCCTCGTCGCGGCGGCCAACGCCGCGGCCCGGTCCCTGTTCTGACCGGATGGCCTTTGCCCTCTCGCCCTCCGCCGTCGAGGCGGGATACCGCCTTCGGGACTACGACAGCCTCGGCTCGACCAACGCCGAGGCCATGACGCTGGGCAGGGCAGGGGAGGCGGGCCGCCTCTGGGTCGTCACCGAGCGCCAGACGGCGGGACGCGGCCGGCGCGGCAGCGCCTGGTCCTCGCCGCCCGGCAACCTCGCCGCGAGCCTGCTCCTGACCGGCGCCTGGGAACCGCAGCGAGCCGCAACCCTCGGCTTCGCCGCCGGCCTCGCCCTCCACGACGCCCTCGCGGCGATCTGCCCCGGCACGGCCTTTGCCCTGAAGTGGCCGAACGATCTTTTGGCCAACGGCGCGAAGCTCGCCGGCATCCTCCTGGAGACCGAGACTCTTTCGCAGGATCACAGGATGACGGCGTCACGGCATCACAGGCTCATCGTCGCGGGCATCGGCGTCAACGTCGCCTCCTCCCCAGAGGGACTCCCGTACCCTACGACGTCGCTTGCGGCGCTCGGCCACCCCGTCACCGCCCCAGAGGTCTTCGAAGCCTTGTCCGAATCCTGGATCGCCTGCGAGAGCCTGTGGAACGAGGGCCGCGGCATGGCGGCGCTCCGCCCCCGCTGGCTCGCCGCCGCCGCGGGCGTCGGCGAAGAGATCGCCGTTCGCCTCGGCTCCTCGACCCTCGTCGGCACCTTCGAGACCATCGACGAGGCGGGCCAACTCGTTCTGCGCCTCCCCGGCGGTGCCGTCCGCGCCATTGCGGCCGGCGAAGTCCACTTCAATCCCGTGCGGGAGATCGCGTGACGACGATGCTACTCCCTCGTCTTGCTGGGCCCAGCTCCTATCCCCTCATGCTGAGGTGCGAGGCCACAGGCCGAGCCTCGAAGCACGCACCGGCAGTGGGGCGCTGCATCGGCAGGGTGCGTCCTTCGAGGCTCGCTCCGCTCGCACCTCAGGATGAGGGTGGGGGAGGGTGGCCCCGGCATTCCATGTCGATGCTCCTCCGAAAGTCCGCCTGATGCCCCGTCCCGACGAGCTCGTCTTCGTTCCCCTCGGCGGCCTGGGCGAGATCGGCATGAACGCCGCGCTGTACGGCTTCGGGCCGCCGCAGGCGCGCAAGTGGATCCTCGTCGACCTCGGGCTCGGCTTCGCCGGCGAGGAGGGGATGCCGGGCGTCGATCTGATGTTCCCGGACCTCTCCTTCATCGAGGGCGAGCGCGACAACCTCTTGGGCATCTTCATCACCCACGCCCACGAGGACCATATCGGCGCCGTGGCCGAGCTGTGGCCGCGCCTGCGCGTGCCGGTCTACGCCACGCGCTTCGCCGTCGGCCTCCTCGAGACCCGCCGCCTCGGCGAGCCCGGCGCCCCGAAGGTCGAGCTGCGCGAGGCGGAGCCCGGCCGGCGCATCGCGCTCGGGCCCTTCGAGGTCGAGTACGTGCCGGTCGCGCACTCGATCCCGGAGTCGAACGGGCTTGCCATCCGCACGCCGCTGGGCCTCGTCGTGCATACCGGCGACTGGAAGCTCGACGACACCCCCTTCGTCGGCCACACCACGTCCGAGGCGGTGTTCCGGGCGCTCGGCGACGAGGGGATTCTGGCGCTCGTCTGCGACAGCACCAACGTCGTGCGCGAGGGCCGGAGCCCGAGCGAGAGCGACGTCGCGCGGCGCCTCGCCGAGATCATCGCGGCCTCGCCGCACCGGGTCGCGGTCACGACCTTCGCCTCGAACGTCGCCCGCATCCGGGCGGTGGCGGAAGCCGCGCGTGCGTGCGGCCGCGAGTGCATCGCCGTCGGGCGCGCCATGGACCGGGTGATCGAGGTCGCCCGCGAGTGCGGCTACCTCGACGGCCTGCCGGACTTCCGCCCGCCCGACGCCTACGGCTACCTGCCGCGCGACAAGGTCGTGTGCCTGCTCACGGGCTCGCAAGGGGAGCCCCGCGCCGCGCTCGCCCGCGTCGCCGACGACGAGCACCCCGAGGTCACGCTCACCAAGGGCGACCGGGTGATCTTCTCGTCCCGCGCCATCCCGGGCAACGAGAAGGCGATCGGGCGCATCCAGAACGCCCTCGTGCGCCAGGGCATCGAGATCATCACGGACCGGCACGACCTCGTCCACGTCTCCGGCCACCCGCGCCGGGACGAGCTCGCCGCCATGTACCGCTGGACCCGGCCGCGCATCGCCGTGCCGGCCCACGGCGAGGACGTGCACTTGGCCGAGCACGCCGCCTTCGCCCGCGCCCAGGGCGTGCCCGAGGTGGTGCGGGCCCGCAACGGCACCGTCGTGCGGCTCGCGCCGGGCCGGGCCGAGATCGTCGACGACGTGCCGGCGGGCCGCATCTACCGCGACGGCGACATCGTCATCGAAGCGGGGGAGCGGGCGCTGCCCGAGCGGCGCAAGCTGTCGTTTGCCGGCATCGTCTCGGTCGCCATCGCCCTCGACAAGCGCGGCGAGGTCGCGGGCGACCCCGTCGTCGACATCATGGGCCTGCCGGACAAGGACCGCCGCGGCGAATCGATCCCCGACCTCATCGCCGACACCGTCGCCCAGACCCTCGACAATCTGCCGAAGGCCCGCCGCCGCGATCCGGAGGCGGTGGAGGATTCGGTCGCGCGGGCCGTGCGCTCGGCCGTCAACGGGGTGTGGGGCAAGAAGCCCGCCTGCCATGTGCTCGTGGTCGAGGTGTGAGGGCGCGTGGCAGCCGGGCCCTGCCATGCAGGCGGCTTGTCGCCCCTTTTCACGGCCGCGGCGGCCGGCAGCGGGCGTCAAGCCCATGATCTCTTTGTGGAATCCGGCCCGGGAAAGCGGATCGGACGGGCGTGTGCCATTTTCGCGCCCACGGCGGCCTGAAATTCGTGCTAAGCCCATGACGGATAGGCCGAAATCGGCCGTGGCAGCCCGGCGGCGCATTTTCGGCGGCGAATCCGGGCCGGAAAGGGCTTTAAGTCCATGATCGGACGGCTGAATCACGTGGCGATCGCGGTGGCCGACCTGACGGCAGCCGTGCGTGTCTACCGTGACACGCTCGGAGCCTCCGTGTCCGCGCCGCAGCCCGAGCCGGAGCATGGGGTGACGGTGGTGTTCATCGCGCTGCCGAACACGAAAATCGAGCTTCTTCAGCCGCTTGGCGAGGACTCGCCGATCGCCGGGTTCCTCGAGCGCAACCCCGAGGGCGGCATCCACCACGTCTGCTACGAGGTCGACGACATTCTTGCGGCGCGCGACCGGCTCGTGAGCGAGGGGGCGCGGGTCTTGGGGGGAGGGGAGCCGAAAATCGGGGCGCACGGCAAGCCGGTGCTGTTCCTGCACCCGAAGGACTTCTGCGGGACGCTCGTCGAGCTGGAGCAGGCCTGAAGGGCCATGGTCCGGCGCATCACGGCTTCACCCGTTGCGGCAGCGCTCGCCCTCATCTCCCTGTCGGCGCTCGCGATTTTCCTGGCTGTCAGGTTCTTCGGCCTGACCCTTGCCGGGGCCGTCTCGCTCTATTTCGTGATCTGGTGGATTTCCCTTTTCGCCGTCCTGCCCTTCGGGGCGCAAAGCCAGGCGGAGGCCGGGGAGGTGGTGCGCGGCAGCGATCCGGGGGCGCCGGCGGCGCCGCGGCTCGTCGAGAAGGCCGTGTGGACGACCGTCGTGGCGGCGCCGATCCTCGTCGCGGTGGCGTGGCTTCTGCCGCTCGCTGGGCTGTGAATAAAAAAGCAAGGCCAAGGCCTTGCTGGGGTGCGTTGCACCAGATTGTTAAGCCCCGGCTTGATCGGTGCCGGCCGCCGACGAGGCGCGGCGGACGAGGGCCTTTTGGTTTCCTCCCGAGACTCGGACCGCCTCTCGGCAAACCGCGAACGGTGGCAGCCGCTTACGAAAAATCGGGCAGCTTGTCACCTGTCCGGGCAGGCCGCGGTGAAATTTTTTGCAGCCGGCCATCAAACCGGCTCTTGCCGCCGGCTCCCCCATCGGGTTTCCCGCGGGCCTCGCGTCGGCCCCGACACCGGCCGTCAGGATCACGGCGGACGGCGGCGGCGCACAAGCTCGGCTTGTCTTTTGGCCGGCGGACGTGTTGTTAGCCGGGCGAGAATCGAGCCCGCCTCCCCGCCCGCATCGGACCCCCCATGCGCCTGTCCCGCTACTTCCTGCCCACTTTGCGCGAGACGCCGCGGGAGGCCGAGATCGTGTCGCATCGGCTGATGCTGCGGGCGGGCCTCATCCGCCAGCAGGCGGCCGGCAGCTTCTCGTGGCTGCCCCTCGGCTTGCGCGTGCTGAATAAGATCAACCGCATCGTCCGCGAGGAGCAGGACCGCTCGGGCGCGATCGAGATCCTGATGCCGACGATCCAGTCGGCGGACCTGTGGCGCGAGTCGGGCCGCTACGACGCCTATGGCAAGGAGATGCTGCGCATCGTCGACCGGCACGAGCGCGACATGCTCTACGGGCCGACGAACGAGGAGATGGTCACGGACATCTTTCGCGCCTACGTGCGTTCCTACAAGGACCTGCCCCTCAACCTCTACCACATCCAGTGGAAGTTCCGCGACGAGGTGCGCCCGCGCTTCGGCGTCATGCGCTCGCGCGAGTTCCTGATGAAGGACGCCTACAGCTTCGACCTCGACCAGGCCGGCGCCCGGCACTCGTACAACAAGATGTTCGTTGCATACCTGCGCACCTTCGCCCGCCTCGGCCTGAAGTCGATCCCCATGCGGGCCGACACCGGCCCGATCGGCGGCGACCTCAGCCATGAGTTCATCATCCTGGCCTCGACCGGCGAAAGCGAGGTCTTCTGCCACGCCGACTACCTCGGCTTCGAGACGCCCCCCGCCGACACCGACTTCGACGACGTGGCGGGGCTCCAGGCCATCGTCGACAAGTGGACCTCCCTCTACGCCGCGACCTCGGAGATGCACGACCCAGCCGCCTTCGACCTTATCCCGGCGACCCAAAGGATGTCGGCGCGGGGGATCGAGGTCGGCCACATCTTCTACTTCGGCACGAAGTATTCCGCGCCCATGCGGGCGAAGGTCATGGGACCGGACGGGCAGGAGCGCGAGGTCCACATGGGCTCCTACGGCATCGGCCCGACCCGCCTCGTCGCGGCCCTGATCGAGGCGAGCCACGACGACGCCGGCATCGTCTGGCCCGAGGCGGCGGCGCCGTTCGACGCGGCGATCCTCAACCTGAAGGTCGGCGACGCCGGCACGGACGGCGCCTCGCAAAAGCTCTATCTGGAGCTCCAGGGCGCCGGCCTCGACGTGCTCCTCGACGACCGCGACGAGCGGGCAGGGGGGAAGTTCGCGACCGCCGACCTCATCGGCATCCCCTGGCAAATCCTTGTGGGCCCGAAGAGCCTCGCCGAAGGCAAGGTGGAGGTGAAGCGCCGCGCGACGGGCGAGCGCGAGCTCCTGCCGCTCGGCGACGTCGTGGCGCGGCTTAAGGCGTGAGGCGGCGAGTGTTCGGAAGTCTCTGCGGAAGAGCGCCGCGATTGCCCCTCCCCCCTTTAGAGGGGGAGGGCCGACTCGGCCGAAGGCCGAGCGGGGAGAGGGGCGCCGGGCATAGGGCTCTCAAGTCGAAGCTGGCGCACCGCCTATCAGCCGCAGGGCTGTCCATAAGCGGTTCGTACGGCCTTGACCCTGCGGCTGACAGGACTCCGAGTTCCCGTCGGCGAGGCGCTCCATGCCCGGCGCCCCTCTCCCTGCTCGGGGCTTCGCCCCGAGTCGGGCCGCCCCC
>DASVVU010000019.1:0-11012 GCA_036386395.1 Beijerinckiaceae bacterium
GCTTCGCACCGCGATTTCACGGGATTTGAAGCCGCATGACCCTCCTGCGCGCCATCGGTCTCATGAGCGGCACGTCCCTCGACGGAATCGACGTGGCCCTCGTCGAGACCGACGGCGAGCGCGCCGTGACCCTCGGGCCGACCGGCTATCGGCCTTATTCCGAAGCGGAGCGGGAGCTTCTGCGAGGGGCGCTCGCCGACGCCGTGAGCCTCGACAAGCGCACCGACCGTCCGGGGCGCCTCCGCGAAGCCGAGGACCTCGTCACCGCGGCCCATGCCCAAGCCGTCGAGGCTTTCCTCAAGGAGCACGGCACCACGGCGGAGAGCGTGCACGTGGTCGGCTTTCACGGGCAGACTGTCCTGCACCGGCCGGAGCGGGCCCTCACGGTCCAGCTTGGGGATGGCCCGGCGCTGTCGAAGCGGCTCAAGATCAAGATCGTCCATGACTTCCGCGCCGCCGACGTGTCCGAGGGCGGGCAGGGGGCGCCCCTCGTGCCGGTGTTCCACCGGGCGCTCGCCCACGCCTCGGGGCTCAAAACCCCGCTCGCGGTCCTCAACGTCGGCGGGGTCGCCAACGTCACCTTCATCGACGCGGCGAACCAGCTCCTCGCCTTCGATACCGGCCCCGGCAACGCGCTCATCGACGACTGGATGCGGGAGCGCGCGGGAAAAGCCTTCGACGAGAACGGCGAGACGGCCGCCAGGGGCAAGCCCGACGAGGCCCTTTTGGCGTGGCTCCTGGTCCACCCCTATTTCCCGAAGGAGCCGCCGAAGTCGCTCGACCGCAACTGGTTCTCGCACCGCATGGTCGCCCACCTCTCCCTGGAGGACGGGGCCGCGACGCTTGCCGCCTTCACGACCCGGGCGGTCGCCCGCGCCCGCGCCTTCGCGGCGGACGAGCCGAAGCGCTGGATCGTCGCCGGCGGCGGCTCGAAGAACCCGGAGCTGATGCGGCTCCTCAGGCACGAGCTGAAAGCCGAGGTCGTTCCGGCCGAGGAGGTCGGCTGGTCCCCGGAGTTCCTCGAAGCCCAGGCCTTCGCCTACATGGCCGTGCGCAGCCTGCAGGGTTTGCCCATCACCTTTCCGACGACGACAGGGGTGTGCGAAGCGATGACGGGCGGCGTGGTCGCAAGGCCGTAACCCACAGCCGTCATCCTCGGGCGAGCGGAGCGAGACCCGAGGACCCCGTGGGGAGTGGGCACCTTCTGTGGCGGGAGGTCCTCGGGTCGGCGCAAGCGCCGCCCGAGGATGATGGCGTGTGGCTACGCCGCCGCCTCTTTCTTCTTCTTCGCGTTCGCGGCGGGCTTCGGCGCGACCTTCGGCTGGCCGAGGCGGCGGTCGAGGTAGGCGTCGACGGTCGCCATGAGGTCGTCGACCTTGCCGTCGAAGAAGTGGTTCGCGCCGTCCACCACCTGGTGCTCGATCTGGATGCCCTTCTGGGTCTTCACCTTCTCGATCACGCCCATCACGTCCTTGACCGGCGCGACCCGGTCCTCCGAGCCGTGGACGAAGAGGCCGGAGGAGGGGCAGGGGGCGAGGAAGGTGAAGTCGAAGCGGTTCGCCGGCGCCGCGATCGAGATGAAGCCCTCGATCTCGGGGCGGCGCATGAGGAGCTGCATGCCGATCCAGGCCCCGAAGGAGACGCCGGCGATCCAGCAGTTGCGGGCGTCGGGGTTGACCGATTGGGCCCAGTCGAGGGCGGCGGCGGCGTCCGACAGCTCGCCCGCCCCGTGGTCGAAGGCGCCCTGGCTTCGCCCGACGCCGCGGAAGTTGAAGCGGAGCGCCGCGAAGCCGCGGTTCACGAAGCCGTAGAACAGGTTGTAGACGATCTGGTTGTTCATCGTGCCGCCGAACTGCGGGTGCGGGTGCAGCACGATCCCGATGGGCGCGCCCCGCTGCTTCGCCGGCTGGTAGCGGCCCTCGATGCGGCCTGCCGGCCCGGTGAAGATGACTTCAGGCATGCGTCCAACCTCTTCGGCCCGGCTCGGGCTTCCTTGGCCTCGGTTCTAGCGGCGAATCCGGCCGGCCGGGCGTGCAGCGGAGCCTTGCGGCCTTGACTCGACGCCCCGGGCCTTCCAATACCGCTTTAGAATGGTTCTAAAGTGGGCGGCCGGCGGTGCGGAAAGCCGCTCCGTGCGCCCGACGTTGATGTGGTGGCGGGTGTGTAGCACGGCAACCGGGGTCGGGTGCAAGACTTTGATTCGCGAGCGTGATCCGAAGGCGATGGACGGCAGGCGCAGCTACCTCGACCACAACGCCACGGCGCCGGTGCGGCCCGAGGTGGCGGAGGCGATGGCGCGCGCGCTGACGCTTACCGGCAACGCCTCCTCGGTGCATGCCGAGGGGCGGGCGGCGCGGGCCGCGGTCGAGCGGGCGCGTGAGGAGGTGGCGGCGCTCGTCGGGGCGGAGCCGAAGAACGTGGTTTTCACGAGCGGGGGGACGGAGGCCGCGAACGCGGTGCTGACGCCCTCCCTCAGGCGGATCGGGGAAGAGGGGGCGGAGCTGCTGCTGGCGGGGGCCGTGGAGCATGTCTGCGTACTGGAGAGTCACCGTTTCCCGGCGGGAGCGTTCGAGACGATTCCCGTGGACGGGCAAGGGGTTGTGGACTTGTCCTGGCTTGCCGCGCAAATGGAGGGGGCGGGACGCGCGCTCGTCTCGATCCAGGCCGCCAACAACGAGACCGGGGTGATCCAGCCGGTCGCGGAGGCGGCCGCGCTGGTGCATGCCAGGGGCGGGCTCCTGCACGTCGACGCGGTTCAGGCGGCGGGGAAAATTCCCTGCGACATCAAGGCCATCGGGGCGGACGTTCTCACGCTGTCGGCACACAAGCTCGGCGGCCCGAAGGGCGTCGGCGCGATCGTGCTCGCCTCCGACGCCATCGAGATCGGCGACCGGCTGATCCGGGGCGGCGGGCAGGAGCGGGGACGGCGGGCCGGCACCGAGAACGTCGCCGGGATCGTCGGGTTCGGCGTCGCAGCCGCGCTCGCCGGCCATAGTGCACCCGGCGTCGCAACCGGCCCCGAAACCGGGACTGCAGACGGGACCGCAAACGGACCTGCACACGGCTTCGCATCCAATGCTGCAATGTTGCGGGACATGGCGGAAGCGCGGCTGCGGCGGCTCGCGCCGGACGTGGTGGTGTTCGGCGACAAGGTCGCGCGGCTGCCGAACACCTTGGCCTTTGCGATCCCGGGCCTGCGGGCCGAGACGGCGCTGATCCGGTTCGACCTCGAAGGCGTGGCCGTATCCTCCGGCTCGGCCTGCTCGTCAGGGAAGGTGCGGCGCTCGCACGTCCTTGCCGCCATGGGGGTCGAGCCGGCGCTGGCCGAGGGCGCGATCCGGGTGAGCTTCGGGTGGGATTCGACGCAAGAGGACGTCGATCGCTTCATGGCGGCGTGCGAAAAGCTCGTCGCCACCCTATATGAGCGGAGGGCGACGGCGGCCTGAAGCGGCCGCGCCGCCCTCCAGAGTTTCGTCGACCCGCGGCCCTTGAAGCCGTGAGAGGTAGGAGACGTAAGATGCCTGCCGTGCAGGAGACGATCGAGCAGGTCCGCTCGATCGACGTGAACCAATACAAGTACGGCTTCGCGACCGAAGTCGAGATGGACAAGGCCCCGAAGGGCCTGTCCGAGGACACCGTCCGCTTCATCTCGGGCCGGAAGGGCGAGCCCGCCTGGATGCTGGAGTGGCGCCTCGACGCCTACCGGCGCTGGCTCACCATGCGCGAGCCGACCTGGGCGCGGGTCCACTATCCGCAGATCGACTTCAACGACATCTACTACTACGCCGCGCCGAAGAAGAACGCCGCGCCGAAGTCCCTCGACGAGGTCGATCCGGCGATCCTCGAGACCTACAAGAAGCTCGGCATCCCGCTGCGCGAGCAGGAGATGCTGGCCGGCGTGCAGTCGTCGCGGGTCGCGGTCGACGCGGTGTTCGACTCGGTCTCCGTCGCGACGACCTTCAAGGAGGAGCTGAAGAAGGCCGGCGTGATCTTCATGCCGATCTCCGAGGCGATCCGCGAGCACCCGGAGCTCGTCCAGAAGTACCTCGGCTCGGTCGTGCCGGTTACCGACAACTTCTACGCCACCCTCAACTCGGCCGTGTTCTCGGACGGGTCGTTCGTCTACGTGCCGCCGGGCGTGCGTTGCCCGATGGAGCTGTCGACCTACTTCCGCATCAACGAGAAGAACACCGGCCAGTTCGAGCGCACCCTCATCATCGCCGACAAGGGCTCCTACGTCTCCTACCTCGAGGGCTGCACGGCGCCGCAGCGGGACGAGAACCAGCTCCACGCCGCCGTGGTCGAGCTGATCGCTCTCGACGACGCCGAGATCAAGTACTCGACGGTGCAGAACTGGTACCCCGGCGACGCGGAAGGCCGCGGCGGGATCTACAACTTCGTGACGAAGCGCGGCGACTGCCGGGGCAGGAACTCGGTCATCACCTGGACCCAGGTCGAGACCGGCTCCGCCATCACCTGGAAGTACCCGTCGTGCATCCTGCGCGGCGACGGCTCGCGGGGCGAGTTCTACTCGATCGCGATCTCGAACGGGCGCCAGCAGGTCGACAGCGGCACCAAGATGATCCACCTCGGCAAGAACACCACGAGCCGGGTGATCTCGAAGGGCATCGCGGCCGGGCACTCGGACAACACCTACCGCGGGCTGATCTCGGCCCACCGCAAGGCGACGGGCGCGCGCAACTTCACGAACTGCGACTCGCTCCTCATCGGCCACAACTGCGGGGCCCACACGGTGCCCTACATCGAGTCGAAGAACGCTTCCGCGGTCTTCGAGCACGAGGCCACCACCTCGAAGATCTCCGAGGACCAGCTCTTCTACTGCACGCAGCGCGGCCTCGACCCCGAGGAGGCGACGGCCCTCATCGTCAACGGCTTCGTCAAGGACGTCTTGCAGAAGCTGCCGATGGAGTTCGCCGTCGAGGCGCAGAAGCTGATCGCGATCTCGCTCGAGGGGAGCGTGGGCTGATGGCGGAGCCATCGAACCTTGTTTTTGAGCACCTCCGCGCGATCCGGGCGGAGATGGAGCGGATGGCCGGCTGGATGCAGACCATCAGCGATGAGATGACCGCGATCCGGCAGCACCTCGCCGCCGCAACCAAAATGGAGGAGCCGCCACAACCCTCCTCATGCTGAGGTGCGAGCGGAGCGAGCCTCGAAGCACGCACCGGCGGTTGGGCACTTCATCGGCAGAGTGCGTCCTTCGAGGCCCGCTTCGCGGGCACCTCAGGATGAGGGGCTTGGGAGTGTAGGGCGCCTTCTGTGGAGCGAGGTCCTCGGGTCTCGCTTCGCTCGCTCGAGGATGACGACCTGATTGAGAATGGAAGAACACCGTGGACGACACGCAGGCTCTTCGGAACGAACTCTCCGCGCTCCTCGCGCGGCCGGTCGCGGCCGCCGATCTCGGCGAGGCGATCGCGCGCCGTCTGCCGGACCTGAGCGCCTTCCGCGAGAACGACGACCTCATCCTGGTCGAATCGGGAACGCGGCGGCTGCTCGTCCGGCGCGTGGGCGAGAACCGGTTCCGCGTCGCCGAGACGGCGGCGGCCAGCGGATCGACGAACCTCCTCGACGAGGGCGGCGGAGCCGAGGAGCGGGACCTCGACGGTCTCGTCGACGAAATCATGGCCTTCGCGGGCCTCTGAACTCGAAGGTATGACGATGCTCGAAATCCGAAACCTCACCGTCCGGGTCGACGACAAGACGATCCTCGACGGGCTCGACCTCACCGTGAACAAGGGCGAGGTCGCCGCCATCATGGGCCCGAACGGGTCCGGCAAGTCGACGCTGTCGTACGTCGTCGCCGGCAAGGAGGACTACGAGGTCCTCGACGGCGAGATTCTCCTGAACGGCGAGAACATCCTCGAGATGGAGCCGAACGAGCGCGCCGCGGCCGGCCTCTTTTTGGCCTTCCAGTATCCGCTGGAGATCCCGGGCGTCGGCACCATGACCTTCCTCAAGGCGGCGCTCAACGCGCAGCGCAAGGCCCGCGGCGAGACGGAGCTGACGACGCCGGAGTTCATCAAGCGCGTCAACGCGGCGGCGGCGAAGCTCGAGATCCCGAAGGACATGCTCAAGCGCGCCCTCAACGTCGGCTTCTCCGGCGGCGAGAAGAAGCGCATGGAGATCCTGCAGATGGCGCTCCTGCAGCCGTCCTTCTGCATCCTCGACGAGACCGATTCCGGCCTCGACATCGACGCGCTGCGCGTCGTCGCCGAGGGCGTCAACGCGCTGCGCTCGCCCGAGCGCTCGTTCCTCGTCATCACCCACTACCAGCGGCTCCTCAACTACATCGTGCCCGACAGCGTGCACGTGATGTCCGGCGGGCGCATCGTGCGCTCGGGCGGGCCGGAGCTCGCGCACGAGCTCGAGGCGAACGGCTATGCCGACTACCGCCAGCAGGCCGCGTGACGCCATGGCCGCCGAGCTGAAAGTCGTCCGCACGCCGGCCGAGGAGGCGCTCGTCAGGCGCTTCCCGGCCGTGAAGGCCTCGCTCCCCGGCGGGGCCGCGGTCGTGCGCCTGCGCGACGCCGCCTTCGAGCTTTTCGCGAAGCGCGGCCTGCCGCACCGGCGCGTGGAGGAATGGAAGTACACCGATCTTCGCGCCCTCATGCGCGAGGCGGCGCCGCTCGCGGAGAAGCCCGACGCCGCCGCGGTCGCGGCCGCCTTCAACGGCGCGCGGGCCTTCCCGGGGCTGGAGGCCCCGCGCCTCACCTTCGTGAACGGCCACTTCGCGCCGGACATCTCGGACGCCGAGCGGCCCGCCGGAGTCGAGGTCGTGCTTTTTGCCGACGCGCTCGCGTCGGGACACCCGCTCCTCGGCGCGCTCGCGCCCGTCGAGGCCGCCCGCGAGAACGCGGCCTATGCCCTCAACGCCGCCTTCATGAACGACGGCGCCGTGGTGCGGGTCGCGGCCGGCGCGGAGGCGACGCTGCACCTGCGTTTCGTCAACGACGGCTCCGCTGCCTTCGCGACCGCGACCCGCGTCCTCGCCGTGGTCGAGGAGGGGGCCTCCCTCACTCTCGTCGAATCGCACGAAGGGACAGGGGAGGGGGCGCACCAGCTCAACGACGTGGTCGAGATCGTGGCCCAGGACCGCGCGACCGTGCGCCACGTGCGCCTCAACGCCGAAGGGCCGCGCGCGCTCGCCCTCTCGACGCTGACCGCGCGGCTCGGCGCCAACGTCTCCTTCGACACCCTCAACGTCGTGACGGGGTCGGCCGTCTCGCGCCACCAGGTCTTTCTCGCCTTCGCCGGCGAGCACTCCAAGGCCAACGTCAACGGCGCCACCATGATCAAGGGCGGCCAGCACGCCGACACGACGCTCCTCGTCGACCACGCCGTGCCGCACTGCGACAGCCGCGAGCTGTTCAAGACCGTCATCGACGGCGAGGCGACCGGCGTCTTCCAGGGCAAGATCGTCGTGCGCCCGCACGCCCAGAAGACCGACGGGCGCATGATGTCGGCCGCCGTCCTCCTCTCCGAGGGCGGCACCATGAACAACAAGCCCGAGCTCGAGATCTTCGCCGACGACGTGCAGTGCGCCCACGGCGCCACCTGCGGCCAGCTCGACGAGGACCTTCTGTTCTATCTCATGGCCCGCGGCCTGCCGCGGCCCGAGGCCGAGACGCTCCTGGTGCAGGCCTTCCTCGGCGAGGCGATCGAGAGCGTCGAGCACGAGGGCGTTCGCGAGGCGCTGATCGAGGCGGTGACCGGGTGGCTCGCGGAGCGGCATTGACGAGTGAGCCGTCATGCCCGGCCTTGGGCCGGGCATCCACGACTTTGGCGCGTGGGGAAGTCGTGGATGGCCGGGCCAAGCCCGGCCATGACGCGGGATAGGATCGAGATCGATGAACGTGCACAATCCTGTCCAGCCCTACGACGTCGAGGCGATCCGGGCCGAGTTCCCGATCCTGTCGCAGACGGTCTACGGCCGCCCCCTCGTCTACCTCGACAACGCCGCCTCGGCGCAGAAGCCGCGCGCCGTCATCGACGCCATGGTCCGCACCATGGAGACGGCTTATTCCAACGTCCACCGCGGCCTGCATTTCATGGCGAACGCCGCGACGGAAGGGTTCGAGGGCGCCCGCGAGGACGTGCGCCGCTTCCTCAACGCCCGTTCGACCGACGAGATTATTTTTACGAAGTCGGCGACCGAGGCCTACAACCTCGTCGCCAACTCCTTCGGCACCATGGGCCTCGGCGAGGGCGACGAGATCATCCTCTCGATCATGGAGCACCACTCCAACGTCGTGCCCTGGCACTTTTTGCGGGAGCGGAAAGGTGCCGTGATCAAGTGGGTGCCGGTCGACGACGACGGCAACTTTTTGGTCGACGAATACGAGAAGCTCTTCTCGCCGCGCACCAAGATGGTCGCGATCACGCACATGTCGAACGTGCTCGGCACGGTGACGCCGGCCAAGGACATCGTGCGCATCGCGCACGAGCGCGGCGTGCCGGTGCTCCTCGACGGGGCGCAAGGCGCCGTGCACCTGAACGTGGACGTGCGTGACCTCGACTGCGACTTCTACGTCTTCACCGGCCACAAGGTGTACGGCCCGACCGGCGTCGGCGTGCTCTACGGCAAGCGCGCGTGGCTCGAAAAGATGCCGCCGTACCAGGGCGGCGGCGAGATGATCAACGAGGTGCGCTGCGAGGGCATCACCTACAACGAGCCGCCGCACCGCTTCGAGGCCGGCACCCCGCCGATCGTCGAGGCGATCGGCCTCGGCGCCGCCGTGCGCTTCATGATGGAGCTCGGGCGCGAGCGCATCGCGGCCCACGAGGCGGCGCTCTCGGCTTACGCCCACGAGCGGCTGCGGGGGATGAACGCGCTGCGCCTCATTGGCCAGGCCCGGGGCAAGGGCGCCATCATCTCCTTCGAGATGAAGGGCGCGCACGCCCACGACATCGCGACCGTCATCGACCGCCAGGGCGTCGCGGTGCGGGCCGGCACCCACTGCGCCATGCCGCTGCTTGCGCGCTTCGGCGCCACCTCCACCTGCCGTGCGTCCTTCGGCCTCTACAACACCATGGCGGAAGTGGATAAGTTGGCCGAGGCCCTGACCAGGGCCGAAGCCCTGTTCGCGTGACCCTCTCCCGTTCAGAGAGAGGGCCGACTCGGGCGAAGCCCGAGCGAGGAGAGGGAAGGGCGCCTATGGCCCTGATGATGGGAGACCTCTATATCGCCCTGAAGCAGGCCGGCGCGGACGAGGAGCGCGCGAGGGCGGCCGCCGAGGAGGCCTATATGGTCTATGCGGCGCGCCGTGAGGCACGCCCTACCGCGGCGGCTTCGCTGCCCCGCAGCGCCCGGCAGCTGACCTGGATGGCCGCCGTCAACCTGGCGCTCACCTTCTTGGTGTTCGTGATGGTGGTCCTGATCGGCCAATAGAGGATAGGAACGAGATGACCGAGGCCAGCCCCCCCGACGGCCCGGCGCCGAACTCGCCGCAGCTCGCGCTCGGCTCCGCGCTCCCGCCGGAGGAGCTCGACCGGCTCACCGACGACATCGTCGCGGCGCTGAAGACCGTCTACGACCCCGAGATCCCGGCCGACATCTACGAGCTCGGCCTGATCTACCGGGTCGACGTCGACGACGAGCGCAACGTCGCGGTCGACATGACGCTGACGGCGCCGGGCTGCCCGGTGGCCGGCGAGATGCCGGTGTGGGTCGAGAACGCCGTCGCGGCGGTGCCCGGCGTCAAGAGCGCCACCGTCAACATGGTCTTCGACCCGCCCTGGGACCAGAGCCGCATGTCCGACGAGGCCCGGGTGGCCCTCGACATGTGGTAGCCTCGACGGAGCGCAGCCCAGCCCCTATCTTCCAAGAAGAAATGCTTCGGCCCGGGCCTTGAACCCGGCGACGGAGGAGAAAAGATGCCCCTGCCCAGCTTCAAGGTCCTGACGTTGAGCGACGCCGCGGCGCGGCGCGTCCAGGAGATCATCGACAAGGCCGAGCGCCCGATCGCCGGCGTGCGCGTCGGCGTCAAGAACGGCGGCTGCGCCGGCATGTCCTACACCATGGAGTACGCCGAGAGCCCGAAGCCCGGCGAGGACGTGGTCGAGGACAAGGGCGTCAAGGTCTTCGTCGACCCGAAGGCGGTGCTGTTCCTCCTCGGCACCGAGATGGACTACGAGACGACGAAGCTCGCCTCCCAGTTCGTGTTCCGGAACCCGAACCAGACCTCCGCCTGCGGCTGCGGCGAATCCGTCGCCATCACCCCGGCGAAGCCGGACGCGCTCGCGGCCGGGTAGCGGCGTCAGGCCAGGGCCTTCAACCGTCGCGCATCCTCCGCCGCCTCCCGCAGGAGCCATCGGGTGAACACCTGGATCTTCGGCAGCGCGGCGGTCGCCTTGGGGCAGACGATCCAGTAGCTCTTCGCGAGCTTGAGCGCCGTCGCGAACGGGCGGACGAGGCGGCCGCCGATGAGATCCTGCGCCGCGAGCGAGGTGCGGGCGAGCGCCACGCCCTGGCCGTCGACGGCCGCGTCGATCAGCATGCTGGCCCGGTTCAGCACCGGCCCGTGCGCGGCCGGCGCGTCGGGGACGCCCGCCGCCTCGAGCCAGCGCGGCCAGTCGCTGCTCTCGTCGAGGCGCAGCAGCGGGACGCGCAGGAGGTCGGCGGGCTTCCTCAGGCGCCTTCGCCCCACCGTCAGCTTCGGGCTGCACACCGGGAAGAGCTCCTCGGAGCACAGGCGCACCGCCTGGAGCCCGGGCCAGTTGCCGTCGCCGTGGCGCACCGCGAGGTCGACGTCCTCGCGGGCGAAGTCGACGTGGTTCGCCGTCGCGGAGATCCGGAGGTCAATCCCCGGATGCCTCTCGGCGAACCGGCCGAGCCGGTGCACGAGCCACTTCGCGGCGAAGTCCGGCGACGTGCTGACCGTCAGGACGCCGGAGCCCTGGCGCCGCACGAGCCGGGCGGTGCCGAGCGCGATCCGGTCCAGCGCGTCGCGGACCACGCCGAGGTACTCGCGGCCGGGCTCTGTGAGCGCGAG
>DASVVU010000020.1:0-9529 GCA_036386395.1 Beijerinckiaceae bacterium
CCTCCTGCTTCGGCGAGATCGCGAACAGGACCATGTGGTAGATCGGCAGGAGGGTCCAGATCAGGACCGGGATGCCGACGAGGAGGAGCTTGGCGTCGGTCGCGACGGTGCGCCACGTGTCGCCGCGGTCCCGCTCGACGGGAGCGGCCGCGGGGACGGTGCGGACGGTTCCGGCGGTGGGGGCGGCGCTCATTTCGACAGCCGTTTCATCATGACGTAGACGAGCGGGAGCACGAGCGGCATGGCGCAGACGATCGCAGCCATCGACAGGTCGACCTGGTCGAGCCGAAGGTACCGGATGCCGAGCGTCGCGAGCACGTGCGTGAGGTCGGCGGGGCCGCCGCCGGTCAGGAGGTAGACGCTGTTGAAGTCGCCGAGCGTCCAGATCATCGAGAGGATGAGACAGGTCAGATACAGGGTCTGCATCGACGGCCAGGTGATGAACCGGAACTTCTGCCAGCCCGAGGCGCCGTCGACGGAGGCGGCCTCGTAGAGTTCGCCGCCGATCGCGAGGCGGCCGGCGATCAGGATCAGGGTCCAGAACGGCAGCGACTTCCAGATGTGGACCAGGATCGCGAGCGACAGCGCGAGCGTCGGGTCGTTGAGCCAGTTCGGGCCGTCGTCGAGGGTGAGCTTGAAGATGAGCTGGTTGATGACGCCCCATTCGGGGTTGAGCATGAACCGGAACGACAGGATGGTCGGGATCGACGGCACCGCCCAGGGCAGGATGAAGAGCAGCGACAGCCAGCGGATCCAGGGCCGCGCCACGACGAAGAACCCGGAGAGGAGCAGCGCGACGATCATCTTGAGGTTCACGCCGACGATGATGAACACGAGGGTGTTCACGACCGAGCGGGCGAAGATCGGATCTTCCCAGAGGTGGACGTAGCTCTGCGGATGGCGCGCCGTCCACAGGCCGTAGCCGACGGGATAGAGCACGAAGGCGAGGAAGATCAGGACGTAGGGGGCGATCATGATGAGGCCCCAGGCCTGCCAGGACGACATCCTGTCGTCCGCCTTAGGCGGGGCGACTGCCTGGACCTCGCGAACGGCCACCGTCGACATCGGTCCCTCCCGACCCTCGGGTGCGCCCGGCCGCCCCTTCGAAGGGGCGGCCGGAGCTTGGTCTTTAAGAGCCCGCGACCTGCTTGATGCGGGCGATCATCTCGTCCACGGCCTTGTCGACGGGGATCTTCTCGTTGATGACCCGGTTCGCCGCCTTGGCCCAGACGTTCTCGTTGTTGAGGATGGTGAACTTGTAGTTCTTCACGAACTCGAACGTCACCGTGCCGGCCTTGTACTGGTCGTAGACCGACTTGCGGTGGCGGTCGGCCTGCCAGAACGGGCTCTCCTGCGCGGCCTTCGTCACCGGGAACCAGCGCCCGAGCGCGCCCTCGACGTAAGGGGTCAGGTTCTCCTCCTGGAGGAGGAAGGCGACGAACTCCTTGGCGCGCTGCTTCTGCTTGGCGTCGGCGAAGATCACGCCGACCTTCACGGCCGTGCGGTAGCCCATGGGCTGGCCGTCGGGCTTGTTCGGGAAGCCCGCCGTGCGGATCAGCTGCTCGTAGTTCTTCTTCGCCTGGTCGCGCTGCCCCTGGTCGAGGGTCTGGTTGTTCATGTCGTCGAGCCACTTCGCCGCGATCGAGATCGTGGCGTTGTGGGTCAGCACCGTCGTCTTGTTGTGGAAGGCGACGTTGTTGTCCGGGTCCTTCCAGCTCGTCGAGGACGGCGGCGTGCAGCCCTTCGTCGCCGGCATGGTGTAGTCGGTGAGCGCGCCGACGAGGCCCTGCTTCACCTTCGGATCGTCGACGAGGAGCTTGCCGTCGTCGTCGACGAGCTTGACGTTGTAGGCGTCCATGAAGGTGAGGAAGGAGTAGAAGCTGTCGCTCGAGTCGACGCCGAGCGGCTGGCCGATGCCGTAGGCGCGCGAGCCCGCGGCGCGGCGCAGGCCGGGCTGCACCTTCTCGCACCAGAAGGCCCAGTACTCCTTCCAGGTCTTCGGGATGTCGCTCTCCTTGAAGCCCGCCTGCTCGAGCATGTCGACCCAGTACTCGATGTGCATGGTCTGCTGCTTGAGGGGATAAGCGTAGTAGGCCTTCTTCTTGGCCTTGTCGCTGTAGAGGAACGCCGTCTCGACGGTGTTCGGGGCGAAGCGGTCCTTGATCGGGGTGATGATGTCCGAGACGTCCTCGAGCTTGCCCTCGAAGGCCCACTTGCCGGCGACCTGGAAGTCGTACACGTCGGCATAAGCCACGTCCGGCGGCGTGCCGGAATCGAGCGCCGAGACGGTCTTCGGGATCATGTCCTGGACGGCGTACTGCGACAGCTCGACCTTGACGCCGGTCTTCTGCTCGAACTTCTTCACCGCCTCGAACAGGGCGTCGTCCTCGGACTTGTAGAAGCCCTTCACCCACCAGACGGTGAGCTTGTCCTGGGCCGACGCCGGGGCGCCCCCGAGCAACAGGCCGGCCGCCACCGCCGCGGCGAGAATCCTCTTCATGCGTGACCTCCCTGGGTCGTTGTCGGGCCGCGCTTGCAGGAGCGGCCCTGTTCGTCGGTTAACTTGATCGCGAACCGGCCGTTCCCGCGAGGAGGCGCCGGTCCGTCCGCGGCCTCCTATCACGCGGCGTCCTTCGTGGGAACGGCGAACTTGGCCGTTGGGATCGGCGCTTGCAGGCGCGCCGCCGGGATGGTTTCGTGCCCCGCGCCGCACGGCCATCCTGCCAAGCCCAAGGACACCGATGCCCGACCCGATCACCGAGCGCCTTTCCGCCTGCTACACCGGCGTCGTGCACGACGTCATGCGCGGCATGGGGCTCAGGGACTTCACGTTTCCGGCGGAGCTGCGGCCGCTCTTTCCCGAGCGGGCGCTCGCCGGGCCGGTGTTCACCATCGCAGGCCAGACCGGCGACTTCGACGCGCACGAGACGCTGCTCGAATGGACCGGGCTCCTGTCGAAGGCCAAGCCCGGACATATCTGGGTCTGCCAGCCGAACGACCGCACGGTCGCTCACATGGGCGAGCTCTCGGCCGAGACCCTCAAGAACAAGGGCGTCCTCGGCTGCCTCGTCGACGGCTACGTCCGCGACGTGAACTTCCTGATCGAGATGGGCTTCCAGACCTGGAGCCGGGGCTTCACGCCTCGCGACATCGTCGGCTGGTGGCGCCCCGCGGGCTTCGACGTGGAGATCCGGATCGGCGACGTGGTCGTGCGGCCCGGCGACTACCTCGTCGCCGACCGCGACGGCGCCATCCGGGTGCCGAAGGGGATCGTCGCGGACGTGATCGCCAAGGCCGAGGCCGCGGTCGCGACCGAGAACAAGGTCCGCACCGCGATCCTCGCCGGCACCGACCCGCAGGAGGCCTACCTGCGCTTCGGGAAGTTCTGAGACGGGCCGAAGGAGGCCCCCTTGGCCCTCTACGACTTCTCCGCGCCGCGGCTCTTCCTCGACGCGCCGCTCGAGGCGGGCGAGGGGGTCGCCCTCGACCGGGGCCAGGCGAACTACCTCCTCAACGTGCTGCGCCTGAAGAACGGCGGGAGCGTCCTCGTCTTCAACGGCCGGGACGGGGAGTGGCGGGCGGAGGTCGCCGAGGCCGGGCGCAAGGCCGCCGCCCTCGTGCCCCGGGAGCAGGTCCGCGCTCAAGTCCCGCCCGGCGACCTCCTCTACCTCTTCGCGCCGCTGAAGAGCGCGCGGCTCGACTACATGGTCCAGAAGGCGGTCGAGATGGGGGCCTCGGCCCTGAAGCCGGTCGTCACGCGGCACACCCAGGTCGCCCGCGTCAACCGCGACCGCATGCGCGCGAACGCCGTCGAGGCGGCGGAGCAGTGCGGCATCCTGTCGATCCCCGAGATCCTGCCCGAGGAGGACCTTTCACGGGCGCTCGGCGCCCTGGAGCCCGACCGGCTCCTCGTGTTCTGCGACGAGGACGCGGCCGTGGCGAACCCCGTCGAAGCTCTATCGGATCTTCGCGGCCATGCGGGCCGGATCGCGGTGCTGGTCGGGCCGGAAGGCGGCTTCGCCGCGGAGGAGCGGGCGCTCGCGCTGCGCCACCCGCGGGTCGCGCGCCTGTCGCTCGGGCCGCGCATCCTGCGGGCCGACACGGCCGCGGTCGCGGCGCTCGCCCTCGTTCAGGCGGTTCTCGGCGATTGGCGCTGAGCGGGGCTGAAGCGCGGGTCAGCTCGCGTCGGCGTAGGCGACGGCGTCCCTCGACACGAGCGCATGGCGCGGGGCCACGAGGGTCAGGCCCAGCATCAGGATCGCGGCCGCGACCGCGGCGACGGCAATGGCGTTCTGGACTCGGGCCCCCACGGCACTTAACTCCTCGAACAAGCCGCCTTGAGCGGCGGAACCGTCGAGGACGATGGCACGTCGCGGTTACCGGCCGATTACTCGGCCGACACGCGCGGGAAACATGGTTACCGGCCTCCGCTCCGCCCTCAGGCGGCCGCGGGCTCGGAAGCGTCCGCGCCTTGAAGCCCCTCCAGGACCTTGAGCCGCTCCGGCTCGATCTCGCGGTAGCGGCGCTGCGCGTCGGTGACGTAGTCGCGCACGATGGGCGCGGCGTCGCGCCTCCGGGCGAGCTGCATGTGGAAGACGAGCTGGCTTCCGGTGCGGAACATCATCTCGGCCGAGACGAGGTAGAACTCCCACATGCGGCAGAAGCGCTCGTCGTACATCGCCGCGATCCTCTCGCGGTTCGCCTCGAAGCGCTTGTGCCACTCCCGAAGCGTCCTGGCGTAGTGGACGCGCAGGAACTCGAGGTCCGTCACCCACAGGCTCGCCTGCTCGACCACCGGAAAAACCTCGGACAAGGCCGGCGAGTAGGCGCCCGGGAAGATGTATTTCCTGAGCCACGGGCTCGCGGTGCCGGGCGGGCTCATGTGGCCGATCGAGTGCAGCAGCATCAGAGCGTCGTCCTTCATGAGCGCGTTCACCTGCGCGAAGAACTCGCCGTAGTGGCGCACGCCGACGTGCTCGAACATGCCGACCGAGACGATGCGGTCGAATTTTCCCTCCATCTGGCGATAGTCCAGCAACTCGAAGCGCACGCGATCCGCAAGGCCCGCGCGGCGCGCCTTCTCGTTCGAGAGCGCGTGCTGCTCCTTCGACAGCGTGACGCCGGTGACGTCGACGTCCTCCATCGCGGCGAGGTAGAGGGCGAGGTCGCCCCAGCCCGAGCCGATGTCGAGGACCTTGAGGCCGGGCTTCAAGAGAAGCTTCGCCGCGATGAGGCGGAGCTTGTTGCGCTGCGCCTCCTCGAGGGTGTCGTCGTCGCCCGTGAAGTAGGCGCAGGAGTACTGCATGCCGCGGTCGAGGAAGAGGCGGTAGAAGTCGTTGCCGAGGTCGTAGTGGTGCGCGACGTTCGCCTGCGCCTCGCCGACCTTGTTCGCCTGCTGGAAGCGCTTCAGCCCCCGCGAGATCCGCCGCAGCACCTTCTGCAGCGGATAGGAGCCGAGCGAGAGCCGGTTGACCGAGAACAGCGTGAGGAAGTCGCGCAGGGTCGAGCCGTCCTCGAACGACATCCGCCCGTCCATGTAGGCCTCGCCGGCATGGAGCTCGGGATTGAGGAAGAGCTTGTGGTAGAGCGACCTGTCGGTGAGCCGCATGGTCGCCTGCGGCCCGGGCGCGCCCGCGAACACGTGCCTGTTGCCGCCGGCGTCGATCACGGTCAGCGTGCCGACCCGCACGAACGACTTCAGCATGTGCGACAGGGGGAACATCCGGGACCTCTTCGGGCGGGGGCGCGGGCCGCGATGCTTGCCACGCCGGACGCGGGATTTCCACCCGGCCTATAGGAGCACCACAAAACCTCCTCATGCTGAGGTGCGAGCGGAGCGAGCCTCGAAGCACGCAACGGCGGTTGGGCGCTGCATCGGCGGGGTGCGTCCTTCGAGGCTCGCCCCGGACAAGTCCGGGGCTCGCACCTCAGGATGAGGGGTTTGGGAGGATGGCCCAGATGACTTTCGGCCTTATCCCTCACCCTCACCCCTCTCCCCCTCCCCCTCCTCCGCTCGTCCCGGCGAGCTTCTTCACGGCGTGGTACTCGCGGAAGAAGTGGCGCATCGGCCGCGCGGGGGAGCCGCCCCAGCGGCCGCCCGGGGGCACGTCGGTCATGACGCCGGCGTCGGCGGCGATCTGGACGCCCTTTCCGAGGCGGAGGTGCGGGGCGACGGCGGTCTGGCCGCCGACGGCGACGAAGTCGTCGAGCGTCGTCGAGCCGGCGATGCCGACCTGGGCGACGATCACGCAGTGGCGCCCGATCGTCACGTTGTGGGCGATCTGGACGAGGTTGTCGATCTTCGTGCCCTGCCCGATCACCGTGTCGCGGCTCGAGCCCCGGTCGATCGTCGAGTTCGCCCCGACCTCGACGTCGTCGCCGAGGATCACGCGGCCGAGCTGCGGCACCTTGAGGTGCCCCTGCGGCCCCATGGCGTAGCCGAAGCCGTCCTGCCCGATGCGCACGCCGGGATGCAGGATCACCCGGTCGCCGAGGACGGCGTGGATCACGCTGACGTGGGCGGAAAGCGCGCAGTCGCGCCCGATGCGCACGTGCGGCCCGACGACCGAGTAGGCGCCGATGCGCGTGCCGGCCCCGACCTCGGCGTGCGGCCCGACGATCGCGCCAGGGTCGAGGCTCACGCCGTCCCCGAGCCGCGCCGTCGGGTGGACGAGGGCGTGGGGGGAGACGCCGCTCTCGCCGAAGCTCGACGACGGCCGCGCGGCCTCGGGATAGAGCCGCGTCACGACCCGGGCGAAGGAAAGGTACGGTTGCCGGGTGACGAGCGCGATGGTCCCGGCTGGCACCGCATCGGCGAAGCGCGGCGAGACGAGGCACACGCCGGCCCGCGTCGCCGCGAGCGCGTCCGCGTACTTGCCGTTGTCCATGTAGGCGATCTGGTCGGGCTCCGCCGCCTCCAGCGCCGCCGCGCCGCGCACCGCGAAGGCCCCGTCGGCGCCCGCCGGCAGCGCCGCGCCGGCGATCTCCGCGATCTCCTGGAGCGACAGGGTCGCAGAGGCCTCGATCGCGTTGCCGGTCATCGGGTTCACGTCCCCAGCGGCCGCGGCCGGCGCTCCGGCGGGGTGTAGTCGTGAGAGGCGAAGCTGCCGCCCTGGAATCTCCGGCCGACCTCGTCGAGGGGGTTCTCCTGCGCGAGAATCTCGGCCGCATAATCCTCGGCGTTCTGGGTCGGGCGGTAGCCGAGGCGTTCGGCGCCGGTCTGGTCCCAGTAGCTGCGCGTATTGTTCGAGACGCCCCAGACCGCCATGCAGCCGACGTTCGGGGCCTCGATGCAGCGCATCATGAGGCGCTCCATGTCGTCGGGGCCGAGCCAGGTGCTGAGGTGCCGGAACTCCGTCGGCCGCGGCAGCGCGCTGCCGATCCGGAGCGAGACGCCTTCGATGCCGTGCTTGTCCCAGTACAGCCGCGACATGCCCTCGCCCCACTCCTTGCTGAGGCCGTAGAGCCCGTCGGGGCGGTAGGGCGCGTCGAGCGTGAGCCTGTCGTCGACGGAGTGCATGCCGAAGGCGTGGTTCGAGCTCGCGAACACCACCCGCCGCACGCCGTTGCGGCGCGCGCCCTCGTAGACCTCGTAAAGGGCCCGCAGGTTGTTCTCGACGATCTCCGGCAGCGGGCGCTCGATGCTGGTGCCGGCGAGGTGGAGCAGCACGTCGACGCCTTCGAGCATCCGGTCGACCGCGGCCGGGTCGCGCAGGTCGCCGTGCACCACCTCCTCGGCCGGAGAGAGGGGCGTCAGCGGCTCGAAGCCGGCCGAGCGCAGCGCGACGCCGCGGGCGAGGAGCCGCGGCCGAAGCACCGTCCCGATCCCGCCGCCCGCACCCGAGAGAGCCACCTTGGTCACGCGTCCACTCCGTTATTGAGAGTTCTGCGAAGGATTCGGCGCCGCTTCGCGGCAGGTTCTTGCGCCGGGTCCCGGGTCGCATTCCGCTTACGCCCCGCGTCCCCGAGCTGGCCGGCCGCGTGCGCGGTCTCGCGAGCCTCCCTAGCCGCCCCGCTCGATCGCGCGGCGGACGACCTCGCGGACCTCGTCGTTCGACAGGAACAGGTCGTGGTTGACGAGGCCGCCGCCGTAGTCGGAGGCGTCGGCGATGCGCACGCCCAGGGCCTCGAGCTTTCCGAGGCGGTCGCGGTCGGCGGCGCCGGCGCGCGGGCCCCCGGCGATCCTCGCCGAGAGGCCGAGCGCCCGGTCCTTGGTCGAGGTGATGACGGTGATCTTCTTCGCGTCCGGCCCGAGGCGCTCGACGCTGCGCACGAAGAGGTCGACGTCGACGTCGGGCGAGGCCAGCACCACGGCGCCGATGCGGGCGATCGCCGCCTCGCCGCCGGAGGCGCGCAGCATGCGCAGGGTCTCGAGCGTGAGCAGCGTCCCCATGCTGTGCGCCATGACGTGGACGCGCCCGCCGCTCGACGAGCGCGACAGCGCGAGGAGCAGCTCCTCCAGCGCGTCGCGGGACCACATCGCGCTCTCGCGGTCGTGGACGTAGTCGAAGGCGCCGCCGCCGGAGGGCCAGGCGAAGAGGCCGGTCGCGCCCGTGAAGCGCACGCCGTCCGAGAGCCGCGCGGCGGCGAGCGCCGCCGACTCGAAGCTCTCGCGGTAGCCGTGCACGGAGAGCAGCACGTCGCGCCCCATCGCGGCCTCGGCGAAGGCCTCCGCCGCGCCCGCTTCCTTCACGGGTCCGACCGAGTGGACGGCCCAGTCGCCGGTGACGGCCGCGGCGACGCGGCCGACGAGCGAGCGGTCGGGCGCGGACAGCCGCGCCTCGGCGAAGGCGAGGCCGCGCCCGCGCTCGCCCGTGAACCACGGCCGCTCCTCGGGGTTCTCCGCCGGCCGCCGCGTCGTCGCGACGAGGAGGGTCGGCGCGCGCGACAGCGCCGCGCCGCTCCCGACCGCGCCCGTGACGGCGGCGTCGTCGGAGGCGAAGCAGCCGGCGAGCGCCAGGCTCACGAGCACGGCGGCGCCGGCCTTCGCGGCGCGCACGCGCAGGAACTTCGACAGGATCAAACCATCGCCCCTTGGGCCGGCCGCGCCGGCTCTTGCGTCGGCGGCGCTGATGGCGGCGGATCGTGGCGAGGGGAAGGCGGGCCGTCCGCGCCCCGCGCGAAGCGCCGCTACAGCATCCGCAGCCGCGGCTCCGGCGGCGCCTCCAGCATGAGGTGGGTCAGCGCCCACACGAGCGCGTCGAGGCGGTCGGGGGAGCGGCCGCCCGCGAGGCCCGTGGGGGAGAAGCCGCACATCTCGTCCTCGAGCTCAGGGTACGCGCCGGCGTGGCGCACCCTCCCCTGCCGGTAGAGCGTCGAGACCGGCTCCGCGCGGGCGTGCTTGCCCCGGGTCGCGACGACGGTCGTGACCGGCACGGTAGGGTCGACGAGGCGCACCACGGCCGCCACCATCGCGCCGCCCTGATTGACCTCGGCGACGAGCGCGTCGGCCTGAAGCCGCCGGTAGAGCCCGACGGCCCGCGCCGCCCAGGCCTCGGGCTCGACGCCCGAGACGGTCTCGTCGGCGATC
>DASVVU010000021.1:0-7614 GCA_036386395.1 Beijerinckiaceae bacterium
GCCCTCGTGCTCGCCGTCCAGCGCCAGCCCGCCGCCAACACCGTCGAGGTCGTCGACAAGGTCAAGGAGATGCTGCCGAAGTTCCAGGAGGAGCTCGGGCTGAACGCGCAGATCCACGTCATGCTCGACCGCTCGGCCTCGGTCCGCGAGGCGGTGCACGACGTGCAGCTGACGCTCGGGCTCACCATCGTGCTCGTGATCCTGGTGATCTACCTCTTCCTCGGACGCCTCGCCGCGACCCTCATCCCCGGCGTCGCGGTGCCGATCTCGATCATCGCGACCTTCGGGGCGATGTACGTGTTCGGCTACTCCATCGACAACATCTCGCTCCTCGGCCTGACCCTCGCGGTCGGCCTCGTCGTCGACGACGCGATCGTCATGCTCGAGAACATCGTGCGCCACGTCGAGGAGGGCATGACGCCGTTCGAGGCGGCGCTCAAAGGTTCGGGCGAGATCGGCTTCACCATCCTCTCCATCACCGTCTCCCTCGTCGCGGTGTTCATCCCGGTGCTGCTGATGGGCGGCGTCGTCGGGCGCATCTTCAACGAGTTCGCCGTCGTCGTGACGATCGCGATCGCGGCCTCGGCGCTGATCTCGCTGACGCTCACGCCCATGCTCGCGGCGCGCCTGCCCGCGAGCCACGAGCACGGGCACGCGCCGAAGAAGAACCTGTTCGAGCGCGGCTTCGACCGGGTGCAGGCGGGCTACCGCGTGCTCCTCGACCTCGCGCTGCGCTTCCGTTTCACCGTGTTCCTGATCTTCGCCGCCTCGGTCGCCGCGACCGTGTTCATGTTTGCGGCGATCCCGAAGGGGTTCTTCCCGACCGAGGACATCGGCCAGCTCTCGGTCTCGACCGAGGCGCGCCAGGACGTGTCCTTCCCGGCGATGGTCGAGCTGCAGCATCAGGCCCAGCGGATCATCGAGCGCTCGCCGCACGTCGCGCACGTCGTGAGCCGCGTCGGCTCGACCGGCTTCTCCGGCACCATGAACGCCGGCTCGTTCTTCGTCGAGCTGAAGCCCAAGGACCAGCGCGGCGAATTGCCGAAGGTGCTCGGCGATCTGCGGCGCCAGCTCTCGCAGGTGCCGGGCCTCTCGGTGTTCATCACGCCGGTGCAGAACCTGCGCCTCGGCGGGCGGGCCTCGAAGTCCCAGTACCAGTTCGTGGTGCAGGGCCTGAACAAGGCCGAGCTCGACCGCTGGGCCGTGCGCCTCGCCGACGCCATGACCCGCGACACGGGCGTCTTCACCGGCGTCACCACGGACCTCCAGAACACGGCCCTGCAGGCGACGGTGAAGATCGACCGCGACAAGGCCCGCGCCCTCGGCATCACCGCCGACCAGCTGCGCTCGACCCTCTACACCGGCTTCGGCTCGCGGCAGGTCTCGACCATCTACGAGACCGCCGACAGCTACCAGGTCATCGCCGAGTTCGACCCCACCCTCAACTGGACCGCGGACCGCCTCGACCTCGTGCGCATCCGCGCGCCGGCGAACGGCAAGCTCATCCCGCTCTCCGCCTTCGCGACGGTCGAGCGCACGGCGGGGCCGCTCTCCATCAACCAGCTCGGCCAGCTCCCGGCGGTGACGATCTCGTTCGACACGCCGGCCGGCGTGTCGCTCGGCGACGCCGTGCAGCGCATCGACGCGATCAAGGCCGCCGAGGGCGTGCCGACCACGATCTCGACCACGTTTGCCGGCACGGCGCGGGTGTTCCAGGAGGCGCTCGCGAACCAGGGCCTGCTCCTCGCCGCCGCCGTCATCACGATCTACATCGTGCTCGGCATCCTCTACGAGAGCTTCGTCCACCCGCTGACGATTCTCACGGGCCTCCCCGCCGCGGCGGTCGGCGCGCTCGGGGCGCTGGAGCTGTTCAGGCTCGACCTCTCGGTCATCGCGATCATCGGCATCCTGATGCTGATCGGCATCGTGAAGAAGAACGCCATCATGATGATCGACGTCGCCCTCGTGCGTCAGCGCGAGGAGGGCGCCTCCGCCTTCGAGGCGATCCGCGAGGCGTGCCTCCTGCGCTTCCGCCCGATCATGATGACGACGCTTGCGGCGATCGCCGGCACGCTCCCGATCGCGCTCGGCGCCGGCGCGAGCTCGGAGCTCCGCCAGCCGCTCGGCATCGCCGTCGTCGGCGGCTTGGTCGTGTCCCAGCTCCTGACGCTGTTCATCACGCCGGTCTTGTACCTCTACATGGACCGGCTGCAGACGGGGCTGAAAGGGCTGTTCCGGCGCAAGCCGCGCGAGCGGCGGAAGGAGGGGCCGCGCGAAGGCGAGACGCCGGTGCCCGCGCCGGCCGAGTAGGAAGCGCGCCTGTCGCCGCGGCACCTGCCGATTCGATTCGAATGGCTAACGCCTAGAGCGGGATGACTTCTCTTCGAGCTGTCATCCGCTCTATCGCTTCGGTCGGGCATGATCTTTTCCGAAAACCGGCTCCCGCCTTTCGGGATCATGCCCTAGTAGGCGTTGCGGTAGGCCTTCCGCGACAGGATCGTGCGGCCGATGATCTTGAGGTCGAGGGCGAGCGACCAGTTGTCGATGTAGTAGAGGTCGTGCTCGAGGCGGGCGCGCATCTTGTCCTCGGTGTCGGTCGCGCCGCGGAAGCCGTGGACCTGGGCCCAGCCGGTGATGCCGGGCTTGACGTTGTGGCGCCGGGCGTAGAGGTCGATGCGGCGCTCGAAGGCCTGGTTGTGCGGCACCGCGTGCGGGCGCGGCCCGACGAGGGACATCTCGCCGACGAGCACGTTCACGAGCTGCGGCAGCTCGTCGATGTTCCAGCGCCGCAAGAGACGGCCGATCCGCGTCACGCGCTCGTCGTCCTCGGTCGCCTGGCGCACGTCGTGGTCCTCGTGCACCCGCATGGTGCGGAACTTCCAGATCCGGAACGGCTTCTGGTTGAAGCCGTAGCGGAGCTGCCTGAACACCACCGGCCCCGGGCTGTCGAGGCTGATCAGGAACGCGACGATCAGGAAGAACGGCAGCAGCAGGACGAGCCCGAGCGCCGAGGCGGCGAGGTCGAGGGCGCGCTTCGCCACCACCTCGAGGAAGTTGAGCGGCGGGCGCGCGAGGCACAGCGTCGCCATGTCCGAGACCTTGATGATCTGCACCGTGGCGAAGCGGTCGAGGATGCGCTCCGGGCCGAGGTGGATCGACACCGGCAGGGTCATGAGCCGGTCGACGACGCGCTCGATCGTCTCGGTGTCGGACCAGGGCAGGATCACGAACACGTCGTCGGGGTGGAGCGTGCGCCCGATGAGGGCGGCGCGGTCGAGGTCGCGGCCGATGTCGCCGCCGGGATGCAGCACCGCCCGGCCGACGATCTCGAAACCGAGGTTCCAGGGCTGGTACCGGCGCGCGAAGGCGTCGATCGCCTCGCGCTCGCCGACGAGCAGCACGCGACGCGCCGTCATCCGGCCGGACGTCACGGCCCGGTGGACGAGGCGGATCGCGAGCCAGCGCCACAGGACGATGGCGGCGAGCCCCGCCGCGTAGAGCAGGACCACGTTGCCGCGGGACAGCACCGCGCCGGCCTTCGCCATGACGCTGATCGCAAGCGTGTACAGGAACGCGACGTTCCAGCTCGCGAGCGGGCGGCGGATGCGGCTCGTCGGCGCGATGTAGAACGGCAGGGTGTAGTCGCCGATGAAGGCGTTCGCCGAGATGAAGATCAGCGCCACGACGCCGCCGAGCGCCACGAAGTTCACGATCTCGCCGCGGTCGCCGTAGACCGCGACGTGGTAGGCGACGCCGCAGGCGACGGACACCATGACGATGATGAGGAGCTCGGCCGCGACGGTCCCGGTCGCGAAGGCGCGCCAGCTCACGATGCCGGTGCGCAGGCGCGTGACGCGGCGCTCGCTGCGGGGGTGGATCAGTTCGGTCATGCCGCCCGGCGGGCTGCGAGCCTTGTGCCAGCGGTTTTGTCCCGGAACGGGACGGCCGGCCCGGGCATGGGCCTTGCTCGACTGGCGGCGGGACCCTTCAGCGAAAGCCCGCGCGTGCGCATCCTCGTCGTCCACAATCGTTACCAGATCCGCGGCGGCGAGGACGTGGCGGTCGACGGCGAGATCGAGGCGCTGAGCCGAGCCGGCGTCGACGTGGTCGCGCGCATCGTCACGAACGACGCCGTCCGGGGCCTCTCGGGAAAGCTCGGCGCGGCCCTCGGCGCGGCCCGCTCGCCCGCCGGCGTGCGGCTCGTGCGCGAGGCCATCCGCGAGACGCGGCCCGACGTGCTGCACGTCCACAACTTCTTCCCGCTGATCTCGCCCGCCGTCCACGCCGCGGCGCACAGTGAGGGCGTCGCGACGGTCCAGACCCTGCACAACTTCCGCACCGTCTGCGCCGGCGGCCTCCTCATGCGCGACGGGCGCCCGTGCGAGACCTGCATCGGAGCCTCGCCCTTCTGGGGCGCCTGGCACGCCTGCTACCGCGGCTCGACGGCCGGCTCGCTCGCGGTCGCCCGCATGATCGACGCGCACCGGCGCGCCGGCACATGGCAGGACGACGTCGACCGCTTCGTCGCGATGTCGGACTTCGCCCGGGAGCGTTTCGAGCGCGCGGGCTTCCCGGCCGAAAAGATTACCGTGAAGCCGAACAGCGTCGACGATCCGGGCGAGCCCCGCGAGCGCGAGCGCGCCGGCATCGTCTACGCCGGCCGGCTCAGCGAGGAGAAGGGCGTGCGCGTCCTGATCGAGGCGGCGCGGCGCACGACGACCCGGATCATGGCGATCGGCGAGGGGCCGCTCGCGGCGGAGCTTCAGGCCGCGGCGCCCCCGAACGTGCTCTTCCGCGGCCCCCTCCCGCGCGCCGCCGTGCGCGAGCGGATCGCCGCCGCCGAGGCGCTCGTCGTGCCCTCGGTCTGCTACGAGGGCTCGCCCATGGTGATCGCCGAGGCCTTCGCGGCCGCGACCCCCGTCGTGGCTTCCCGCATCGGAGCCCTCGAAGGCCTCGTCGAGGACGGGCGCACGGGGCTGCATGCGCAGCCCGGCGACGCCGCGGACTTGGCCCGGACGCTCGACCGCGTCATCGCCGACAAGGCTGCGGCGCGCCTCATGGGCCGCCGGGCGCGCGCTCTCTACGAGGCCGAATGGAGCCCGCGGGCGAACGTCGCGGCGCTCATGCGGATCTATGCCGAGGCGCTCGCGGCGTTCCGGGCGCGGGACGCTGAGGAGCCGGCGCCCCTCGGGCTGGAGCCTGTGGGAGGCGACCGTGGGGCATGACCCGCAGTCCCGCCGCTTCGACGTCGGCGGCGTCCCGATCTCGGCCATCGACATGGACGGCCTCGTGGCGGCGGTCGCGCGCTGGCTCGACGGGCGCGGCCCTGAAACGCCCGGCGCCTTCGTCTGCTTCCGCGACGCCCACGGGGTCGTGCGGGCGCAGGACGACGCCGCCTTGGGCGCCGCGCACCGCGACGCCTTCCTCGTCGCCCCGGACGGCAAGCCGCTCGCCCTGATCGCCCGCCTGCGGCGCATCGAGGGCGTCGGCCAGGTGCCGGGGATCGAGGCCTTGGAAGTCCTGTGCCGGGCGGGCGCGCCGCACGGCTGGCGGCACTTCTTCCTCGGCGGCGGGCCGGGCGTGGCCCAGGCCCTCGCCGAGGCGATGGCCGAGAAGATTCCCGGGCTTTTGGTCGGCGGGGTTGAGACCCCGCCCTTCCGGGAGCAGACGCCGGAAGAACTCGACGACTTGCGCCGGCGCATAGCCGCCTCGGGCACCGACATCCTCTGGGTCGGCCTCGGCTCGCCGAAGCAGGAGCTGTGGATGACGGCGAACGCGCCGCATCTTCCGGGCGTCATCGCCATGGGCGTCGGCGCCGCCTTCGACGTGCATACGGGCCGCGTCGCCCGGGCGCCGCGGATCGTGCGCGCCGCGGGCCTCGAATGGGCCTGGCGCGTCGCCCGCGAGCCCGCCCGGCTGTGGCGCCGCTACGCCGAGGTGGTGCCGCGCTTCCTCTGGCTCGTCGCCCGACAGGAGCTGCGGCTTGCCCGGACGAGGCCCGGCCGGTGATTTCCTCTTTCTTGACCTCTCCCCTGGTAAGAAATGCCGGGCCCGCCGCCGCGGCGACGCGGCGGTTCCCGTTCGGACGCCTGCCGGTGCACGCCACGCACGCATTCCACCGCGCTTCCGCGCTCCCGCTGCCCTCCGATGCGGCCAGGCGCGCCGAGCCGCGCGCCGGCGGCATCGCAACCGAGATCGTCGACGCCGCCGCCTTCGCGGCGCTCGGTCAGGCATGGCGCGACCTCGTCGGGGCCGCCGCCGAGACGAACGTCTTCATGGAGCCGGCCGTGCTCGTCGCGGCCCAGGCCGCGGAGCCCGGCACGCCGATCAAGGTCCTCCTCGCCTGGCGCTCCGCCCCCTCCGGCCGGGAGCTGGCCGGCAGGGAATTGGCAGGGGCTTGGGCCTTCGCCGTGACCGGCGGCCTCGTGCCCCGCCTCCAGGCGCCGGCCGCCCCGCTCGCGGCGCTCGCGAGTCCGGTGGTGCGGGCCGACTGTATCGAGCCGGTGCTGGAGAGCTTTTTCGCCGCGCTCGCGGCGAGCCCCCTGCCGAAGATCCTCGAGCTCAAGGCCATGCCGGACGAGGGCCCGATCCGCGACGCCCTCGGCCGCGTCGTGGCGCGGCGCCGGTGCGACAACATCGTCGAGGAGCGCCGCCGCCGCGCGGTGCTGCGCTCCGACCTCGACGGTTCCGCCTACCTCGAGCTCTCGGTCTCCGGCAGCCGGCGGCGCAAGCTGCGGCAACTCCGCTCCCGCCTCGGGCGCCAGGGCGAGGTTTCTTATCGGCGCGCCACCGATCCCGAGGCCGTCGCCGTCGCGACCGAGGACTTCCTGGCGCTGGAAGCGCGCGGCTGGAAGGGCCGCCGCGGCACGGCCCTCGCCTCCGACAGGCGCCTCGCCGACTTCACCCGGGAGGCCGTGACGGGGCTCGCGAAGGACGGCCTCGCCTCGGTCTCGTGGCTCGCCCTCGACGGGCGCCCGGTCAGCATGGGCGTGGTCCTGCGCTCGGGCGCCACCGCCTCGACCTGGAAGATCGCCTACGACGAGGAGGCGGCGCCGTTCTCGCCGGGCTATCTCCTGGCGCTGGAGGACACGGCCGCCTTCCTCGCCGATCCGGCGATCGCCGAGGTCGATTCCTGCGCCAGCGCCGAGTTCGGCATCATGGCGGAGGTGTGGCGCGAGCGCCGCGCCGTCGCCGACGTCCACCTCGACGTCCGCCCCGGCCCCTCGCTGCGCTTCCGCGCCGCCATGCTCCTCCTCGCTACCGCCGACCTCCTGCCGCGCATCCGCCGCCGCCTGCGCGCCCGCGAGCAGCTCCGGCGCTTCTATTACCGGGTGAGGCGGCTGCGGCCTTAAGCGTTCCCTCCCCCTTGCGGGGAGGGCGGACTCGGCGAAGCCGAGCCGGGTGGGGGTCGCGGGCATAGAGCGCCGCATCTGTAACAAGGGCGCCCTGTATCAGCCGCAGGGCCATGACCAGATAGGTCTTGGATTCGACCCTGCGACCCCCACCCCGCTCGGGGCTTCGCCCCGAGTCGGCCCTCCCCGCAAGGGGGAGGGAAGCGCCCCGTCCCATTCCGGCACAGAATCCCTGGCCCTGAACCTGCACCTCCGGCTCACC
>DASVVU010000022.1:0-20070 GCA_036386395.1 Beijerinckiaceae bacterium
GCCATTCCGGCCCGCTTCAGTTACCGCTCCAGCACCGCGACGAACCCCGGCACGGCCTCGCCCCGCTCCTGCCGGGTCGAGGCGCGCTCGAGGAGGACGACCGTGAGGGCCGTTTCGGCGGCGAGGCGGCGGAGATAAGGCTCGCCGTGGGCGTAGCGGGCGTCCTCGCCGAGGCGGACGTCGTCGCCGAAGCCGTCGCCGAAGCCGTCGCCGTCATGGGCCTGGACGCTGAAGGCGAAGAGGCCGTCGCGGGCGAGCGCCCGGCGCGCGGCCCGGAACGCCGCGTCGAGGGAGGCGAGATAGACGAACACGTCGGCGGCGACGACGAGGTCGGCGCAACCCTCCTCCCGGGCGGCGAGGAAGCCGACGAGGTCGCCCTCGTACAGGCGCTCGTAGAGGCGGGTCTTCCGCGCCCGGGCCAGCATCTTTGGCGACAGGTCGACGCCTTCGATCGTCTCGAACCGGCCGGCGAGCGCCTGCCCCATGAGCCCGGTGCCGCAGCCGAGGTCGAGGACGCGGGCGAAGCGGAACGGGCGCCCGCGTAAGGAGCAGGCCCGGCGCATGGCCGCCGCGATCAGCTCCGGGCCGCGGTAGTCGAGGTTGCGGACGAGGTGCCGGTCGAAGCGCGGCGCGTAGTCGTCGAACAGCGCCCGCACGTATCCCGGCGCGATCGCCTCGCCGGGGTCGAGGGCGCCGAGGCGGGCGAGGTCGATCCGCACGCCCAGCGCGTCGTCGGGCTCGGCCTCAAGCGCCGCCCGGAGCGCCGCGACCGCGGCCTCGGCCTCGCCCAGCGCCGCCCGCGCCCGCCCGAGGAGCGCGTGCGCCGGGGCGAAGCCGGGAACGAGCTCCAGCACCTGGACGGCAAGCTCCGCCGCCGCCGCATGGTCGCCCGCCTCGAAGGCGCCCTGCGCGTAGGCGAAGCGGCGGTCGGCCAGGAGGTCGCCGGAGGAGCGGAGCGGCGGCGCGGGCATGGGCGCTGACAAGCAAAGGCGCGGGGCGGCGTCAACCTTCGCGCCGGCCCGCCTCGCGCGCCGTCCCTCGGGCGGGCGACGTCGGGTCTTCCCCGACTCCAAGCTCCCGGGCCCGGTGCATCGGCCGCATCGGCAAACCGGCCGCCGCCCTCTCGCGCAGGCCCGGAGACGTGTAGAGTCGGCCGTCGACGCAGGAGCCCTCAACCATGCCGCGCGGCGAGGCGATGCCGTTTGCCGATCATCTCGGGGTCGAGGTCGTGGAGGCGACGCCGGAGCGGGTCGTCGCGCGCCTGAAGGTCAGGCCCGAGCTGTGCACCGTGCCGGCGGTGCTGCACGGCGGCGCCGTGATGGCGCTCGCCGACAGCCTCGGCGCCATCGCGACGCTCGCGAACCTCGCCGACGGGCAGTGGACCACGACGATCGAGAGCAAGACCAACTTCCTCGCCGCCGTCCCCGTGGGCGAGACCGCGACCGCCGAATGCACGCCCCTCCACGTCGGCCGGACCACCATGGTCTGGCAGACGAAGATCACCCGCGAGGACGGCCGCGTCGCGGCTTATGTGACGCAGACCCAGCTCGTGATCGCGGCGCGGTGATTTCTTGGACGGCCTGTCCGGATCGACACGTTCGGAAAAGGAGGTAATCGCGTGAAAGTCAGCACCTGTCTCTGGTCTGGAAAGGATGCCGAGGAGGCCGTCCGTTTCTACGTCTCCCTCGTGCCCGGCTCGCAAATCGAGCACGTCCTGCGCTCGCCCGGCCCGTGGCCCGGCGGGGAAGCCGGCGAGGTCATCCTGGTCGCGTTCACGCTGGGCGGACAGAGCTACCAGGCCCTCAACGGCGGCAGGCCCGTCGACTACGGGACCGCCGCCTCGATCGCGGTGGAGTGCCCGGACCAGGCGGAGGTCGACCGGCTGTGGGCGGCACTGACCGCGAACGGCGGCTCGGAGATCGCCTGCGGCTGGCTCCGCGACCGCTGGGGCGTGCCGTGGCAGGTCTTCCCCGAAGCCCTTCCGCGGCTCCTCGCCGACCCCGACCCGGCGGTTGCGGGCCGCGTGTTCCTGGCGATGCAAGGCATGGTGAAGCTCGACGTCGCCGCCCTGGAGCGCGCGGCCGCGGGGGGATGACGCGCCGCCTCTCCCGGAGGGAGAGGCCGAGTCGCGCTTGAGCGCGACCGGGTGAGGGGTTGCACGCGCGGGGGCGGAGCTTGCGCGGGCGTCGGTGCGGCCTCTGCGGAGAGGGTTCGCTTCCGATTGCCTACGAGACGGCGTGCGGAGCCGTCCGTCGATCGCATGGAAGCCTCGTGTTTCGGCGGCAGGGGCCGTCGAAGGCGGCGGGCCCTTCGGGCCCGTCCTTGACATCGCCCCTGCCGCCGAAATTATCCATGCGGACCGCGCCTATTGGGGCATTCCTCGAATAGGGCATCGTCCAGGGTAAGGCAGCGGATCATGGGTTCACCCGTGAGGCGCGCGTCAGCGAGAAAACGAAATCCTGCTGCATGAACAAGAGCTTGCCTGCTGGGTCGCGGAACAACGACGGCTGTGGCGGTCCCTTCGCGAACTGAAAGCCGACGTTGCGGCCCTCTCCGTCGATCGTCGCCATAGAGTGGCAAGTCATGCAGGAGGAGTTTTGAATCGCCTCAAGCTGGCTGTTTGAGACGGTCGTCGGCACCCCCGTTGAGGTCACGAAATCGACCTGCGAGCCGCGCAGCCGATAATGCTCCCATTTTGTGCCTTGCAGTCCAAGACCAGTCGGGGCTTGTTCGCATCCGTGCGGAGGCGAGGGGCATGCGAGACGGTCGACCGACGGGAGTTGCCACCCCGGGCTGATCGCATTCGGTGGCTTGGTGTCAATGTGCTCGAACGTCGCCCAGAACCAGTTCGGCAAGTCCTTGGTAATGATGTGAAGCGCCGTCAGGCCCCAAACCTCCGTGGTTCCGTTTCTGGTTATCTCGGCCCAATGGTAGCGAGGCTTATCGGATGCGTTGATCGTGCGCCACCTTGCCTTGATGAGCTTGGCGTTGGCAGGGAAATTGAGGTTTTGCTCTCCGGCCGTGAAATGCGCGATTTGACCTTCGACATTGAAAAGCTTGGCGGTTCGGATGAACTCATGCGAACTGGAGTTCAAACGGATTTCGTTGCCTGCACCGCCCTCGAACGAAGGTGCGGGCGCCGCTTTCGTGCGTCGTTGGCGGAACTCGGCGAACGCGTCCTGCTTGGCGAGGACGGGAATGAAACGTTGCCGCTCCTCGGCGACGGCAGGTCCGGCACCACCCAGCCAGGGACCCGGGTCGGAGCCGTCCGGAGGGAACACGGTATCGGGCGCTTGCGGGTGCACGCTGCGCCAACTCTCCCATACTACCGATCCATCGGCGCCGAACTTCTTTGCGGGATCGGCTGCCCTTTTGGCCATGTCGGCCGGCCAATTCAGCGCTACAAACAACCGCCAAGCGTAGCGGTCGGGCTCGAATAAGGCCGTGGATGTATCTTGCGGCTCTTTCCATGCTTCAGGTGCAGGTTGAGCTAGCGGCATGGACAGGCTCGCGCTGACGCACGCAAGGCCGAGCCCACCTAGGATGAACCTTTTCCCTCTCATGATTATCCCCTTTCCATCCATAACCTCACAGGTACGGCATCATTGTCCTTTGGGTGCTTGAACGTTGAGAGATACGCTTGCCGGCCCATTGCCAGGTTTGAATCGCGTAATCTGAGCGTCGGCGTGGCCCGGCGCCGCTTCGGCCTCAAACCAGAAATTATAGGTCGTTCCCCAGCGGATCGCGTTGGCGTTCTCGCTTTGCTGGAACGTCTTGGTCGACCACGTCACGCGTCCATTGGCCACCGTGTTCTGCCATGGATCGTTCTCCCAGGCTTCGCCGTGCGAAAAGACAGCGCTGAAACCCACGTTCGAGACCTGCGCATTCCCGACCGGCACGCTGAACGACTGGACGCCGCGCTCGCTGTTCATGTTGTAAACCGCGTATTCGTACCGGTATTTCGTCCGTGAAAGGCGCACGATCTTGTGCGCCACCGTGACCTGTCCATCGTCCGGCGCGCCGTCGTGGATCGAGAACTCGGCATAGGGCCAAGCTCGGATCGCCGGCCTCTCCCGCACCGTCGGACGTGGGCTTGGGTTCGCGTTCACGATGACGAAATTTCCCCCGCTGTCCCGGGTCACCAGCACTTCCATGTGCGACACGTTGTTTTGGCCGTTGCCCGCTGCGGCATCGTCGGCAGCGACATAGTGGCCCTCGACGAAATAACGCGCTCCGGGGTTGGCCAAGTCGGCTTCCCTCACCTGGAGCCCGTGATCGATGGGGGAGGTCGGTTGGAAGGTATTGAGCTCCTGCTGGGCTTTGGCGCCGTCGAAAGCCCCCGTTGTCGGATTAACCAGCCGACGGGAGCCTAGGCCAGGGCCTTGGTTTGTGCCAGTTCCGTAGGGATCCGAGCAGCCCACTCCGAGACCGTCGCTCGCATTTGCCTGACAGCCAAAGTTGCACACGTTCTGCTGCAGAGCGAAGAACCCGTGCTTGACCCAGGATTGGCCAATCTGGGTCATCCTGTCATCGAGCAGGCGATACATGTTCATTGTGATAACCGGATGCTTGTTATCGGGTAGGGCCTTCCAGTTCAGCACTTGATTGCCAGCATTGCACGATGTCGTGCCAACCGAAATTGCAGCGATTCCATTGTGCCGCGCGTAGACGCTGGTCCCGAACAACTCTCCCAGGATAACGTCGGCGCCGTCAGCCTTTGCCGCAAACGGTATCGAGAGGGTCAGACAAACGAGGCTCAAGGATCTCAATGCCGGCTTCATAGCGTAACCTCCCTGCATGATGCTGAAGCTTCGAACGTGTCAGATCGGCAAGCTTTGTGACCTTGGCGCCCTCGTGACCCCGCTATTTAGCCGACATCACGAGCGAGTAAGTTTGCCCCCCGGTTGGGCTGCCAATCTTGCTGGCTTGAACCGTAATTCGCCACACTCCTGGACTCGGCTGTTTGACGACGACCTGCTCCACGACGTTGATGTGGTCGACGCCAGGGTGCGCCGCCTCGGTCTCCTTGCCGGCGACGGGATTCAGCAGGAACGGAAGGTGCGCCTTGCCCAATGGCGAGACGAGAACGAGATCGAGATCGTTGGAGAGCGCCTCGTCGGAAAAGATGCCGACCGGCCGATCGTCCCAAACGAGCGTCACTTTCAGTTCGTCGAGGCCTGGTTCGACGGCGATCTCCTGGGCTTGAACCTCTCCCTCCCGGTCTATTCTCAGCTGACGGAAGGCTTGGTCATCCATCAATTCGAGGGTGGGAGCGGCTTGGACCCGCCCATAGCCGAATTCGAAATCGGGCCCCGGGCGGCCGAGGTCGGCTGCGGCATGAATGAGAAGAACTTTGTAGGTGGAGGGAAGAATAGCAGATTTCTGAAGCCCAAGCTTCTCCATCTTCTCGATCATCAGCGCCATGAGGCCGGTCACCGCGGGAGCGGCCATCGACGTGCCACAGTTTCGCCCGATCCCGCTCGCCGGAATCATGGAGATGATGCCCGAGCCGCCGTCTCCGAAGCTTCGGCAACCCGGCGCGACGACGTCAGGCTTGATTCTTCCGTTGTTTGTCGGGCCCCAAGCCGAAAAATCAGTCATCTCGTTGGTGTCGGCATCGATCGCGCCGACAGTGATGACGTTCTTGGCCGTGCTTGGGGGTAAGACCGTTCTATAGTTCGGAAAGCCTGGCGCCGTGCTCAGACCGCAGATGCCGTCGTTACGGTTGTTCCCTGCCGAAAACACGATCGGGATGCGACGAATGGGTTGGCCATGGACTTCGCCGCTGATGACGGCGTCGAAATCCCGTCCGCCCAACGGGCCGTAGATCCCCATTTGACCGCAAGTCGAGGCCTTAAAGTCGATGTTCCACGAATTGTTCATCAGGTCGAGCGCATTCGGGTCTCGCGCAAGCAGCCGAATGAGCTTGTCCGCAGCCCCGTTGAACTCGACCGAGAGAATTTGCGCATTCGGCGCAATACCCGGATAGCTTGCTTCGGCGGGACTTGCCGCCTCCGCGGAGGCCCCCGAAGTGGCGGCGGCCGTATTCGGCTCCCGCACTTTGCCAAATCCCGGGAACTCACTTTCTCTCGGCGTAGACGCCCCATCGCCGGAGACGGCCGGCAGCGTGTATTCTCCCGAACCGGCAATGGTGCCGGCAACATGCGTCGAATGGGCGTTATCCTTTCGTGCGGGCAGTCCTTCAAGGGCGAGGTCCACGAACAACCGACCGGTGAAGGAGGGGTGATCGGCTGCGACATGGCCGCCGTCATAGACACCGACGCGAACGCCGCGACCGGATAACTGATGCGGTTCGGCGGTAGCAATTTGGATGCCAAGGTTGTGTCGGATATGGGTATTTTGCGCTTTCAACTCATACGATGGGGTAATGTACTTGACATCCTTCAGCGTCGAAATTGCACCAACGCCCTGATCATCGCGGAGCGACATCTCGATCTTGCGCGTCGCCGGGTCAACTCGCCTAACCGTGCCATACGCTTCGAGTTGCCCTTTCGCCGACGCAGCATCCACCTCGGGCCAAAGATGTACGACGATATTCCGTGACGGCTCGGCGGTGGCGGCGCCCTCGGACTTGGCCTGAAGCGCATGGGCCAGTGCGGGATCGATCTTGATCCGAGCGTTGCGCTCATCGAGTGCAACGGCATGTTGGACCGTGTTCGTGTCCTTTGAAGCACGGACGAGCTCGTCGACATCCAACTGACGAACCCGCGCAGTGTACGACGTACCCCCGAGATATTCGCCGACTTCGATCCCGTTGCGCTGCAGTGCTTGTAACTCGGATGAGGTCACCCGTCGCTCAAAACCTAATATCACGCGCTCGCTGGTAATGGGCTGGGGGGTCGGCCGAGGTGGACTGTCGACTGTGGCGGTCTCGCCTGGACGCAACTCCTCGGCAGGACTCGGTGCTGCGGCACCAAGGTCGCTACTGGGGGGATTGAGCCATCGCGCACCTCGGTTCGGCGTAGGGCTTGCCGGAGCTAGATTGGAGGGCGATGCCGGAGATAAAGTCGGCTGAACGGGCGGGGGAGCCTGTGTGGGTTCGAGCGTTATGGGCCCGGAACGCAGGTTGAGCGTTTTGCTCTGATAAGGGTTATCCGCGGCATGCGCGAACTCGCAGACGGCAAGATGCGAAAAGATGCAAAGCGCAGCAACTTCCGACCACGGGCGCATCTTTACTTCCCCCGCATCTGAAACGTGCTGTTTTATCTTTATTGAGAATACTCGCCGAGTCAACGGGGACAGTGATCTTGCTCGAAGATTTTCTCGTTGCCTCTGATCGGCTTTTGCCGGAGAGGCAAACGTTAGCAAAACGCGGGAACTGCTATTCGGAGGGTCTGAGCCCCGCGAGCATCCAGCGCATCTCAGGCATAGGATTGAGACACAAATTTCGATAAGTACTAAGACCCAGCCATTCCCGACGCTCTCATCCACATTCGCGCTTTCCCATGCGAGTCTTCCCGATCGGGAGACCTGCGGACCGGGCTCGGGGCGATCGAGGTTCCGGCCTCGGATCACGCGAACGCCGCGATCTGCGGCGCGATCCTTGCCAGGATCTCCGTCGATTCCTCGAAGAACGCGAGCTTCTCCTCGACCATGGCGCGGGTCGCGCAGGCGGCCAGCAGCAGGCGGGCCGTGAGGGGGAGGCGGCGGGGGCGGGGGATGGTGCGGCCGGCGTGGCGGACGAGGTCGGGGAGGGAGGCGTTCTCGGCGAGGACGCGGCCGGCGCCGTCCTCGAGGACGTAAGCGTTCCCGATCCGCGTCACGCAGACGACGCAGGCCTCGTCGGGCGGGGGCCTCAGCACGTAGACCTGCGGGTCGCCGCGCTCGGTCAGGCCCGTCTCCCAGGTTGCGGCCCCGGCGCGGCGCCCCATGAGCCGCACGAGGCGGTCGAGCCACACGAACTCGTCGAGGCGCCACCCTTCGGGCGACACGCGGCGGGGGACGAAGGGGACGACGGTCATTCGGTCTCTCCGAACAGGAGCCGGTGCAGGTCGGGGTCGTAGTAGGAGAGGAGGTGGCGGGCGAAGTCGGCCGGCGCAAGGCCGAGCGCGTTCGCCCAGGCCTCCATGCTCTCGGAGGGCACGCGGCCGAAGCCGTTCTCCACCTGCGAGACGAAGGTGTAGTACTTGAAGCCGAGCTTCTGGGCGAGGTCCATCTGCGACAGCCCGGCCGCTTGGCGGCGCTCCTTGAGCCAGGCGCCCGCCTTCTTGCGCAGCTCCTTTGAGGCCGGCGCCGCCTTGCCGAAATGGATCGAAGCCGCCGCCATCCTGACCCCTCTTGAACCCTCCCCGGCAAGGAGCGCCTTGCCGGGATTGCATTGAGGCCGCGTGCGGCCTTTCGACTCTCTCCCACGAGTGAGACTCGGCCCGACAGAACGAGTCCGCCCGGGCCTCGGTGCCCTCTCGCCCGCCAGGGTGACCTGCCCCGAACGGGAACGAACGTTCGGACCTCCGGACCTCTCTCGCCCGGCAGGGGAGGCCTGCCCGACGGAACGAGCCGCCCGACCCTTCCGAACCTCTCGCCCGGCCAAGAACCTGCCCCGAACGGAACGAGCCGCTCGGACCTCGGACCTCTCCCCGCCCGGCCAAGGAGACCTGCGCCCCGAACGGAATCGAGGCCCGCCGCCCCGGAACCCTCTTGCGTTCGGCACGTTTCAAAACTACTAAACGTGCTATCTGGAAACGACTGGAATCGAGTTTAGACGGATCGGACCGGCCCGGCAACACCGTCGCGGTTGACGCGCATCATCGTCGCGGTCGGCGCGCGTCATCGTCGCCGGGCGATCCGTGGTTCCGGCATCCCGGGCGCCCCGCGGGGGCGCCCGATCCTGGAGGGTGGCATGGCCGTCCCGCGCCCGATCGACCGTCGCATCCCGGCCCGGACGGGGCCGGGGATCGAGGACGCCCCCGTGGTCGCGGCCCTCGTCGCGGCGGCGGGGGTGGCGGCCCTCGCCTGGACGCTGCCCCGCGCCCTCGTCCTGCCGGCCCTCAGCGTCCTCCTCGTCGTCCTCGCCTTCGGCCTTGTGGGGTTGTCCCGGACCGGCCCGGACGGGCGCCCGACGGCCGCGCGCTATGTCGCGGCGGCCCTCGCCTTCATCGGCTTCGGAGCCGCCTTCCTGACCGACCCCGAGGCCGTCCTGCCCCTCCTGGAGGGCCCGCGGCGGGCCCCATGAGGGCCGCTAACCCACTGACATGCAGGCGTTTCCATGGACCTCTCGCAGCAGCTCGTCGCCCTCGCCCAGATCGTGATGATCGACCTCGTGCTCGCCGGCGACAACGCGGTCATCGTCGGCATGGCGGCCTCCCGGGTCGCGCCGGAGCTTCGGGCCAAGGTGATCTTCTGGGGCGTCGCCGGCGCCGTCGGACTGCGCGTCCTGTTCTCCGCCGTCGCGATGCAGCTCCTCGCCATCGTCGGCCTGACCCTCGCCGGCGGCGTCCTCCTCCTGTGGGTGTGCTGGAAGATGTACCGCGAGCTGATGGAGAGCCGCCAGCACGCCCTCGCCGTCGCCGGCGCGCCCCCCGGCTCGCTGGAGGAGGAGCGCGAGCCGATGACCTTCGGCTCCGCCCTCCTCGCCATCATCGTGGCCGACGTCTCGATGTCCCTCGACAACGTCCTCGCCGTCGCGGGCGCCGCCAAGGGCGACTTCTGGATCCTGGTGATCGGCCTCACCATCGCCATCGCCTTCATGGGCCTCGCCTCGAACTACATCGCGAAGCTCCTCGCGCGCCACCACTGGATCGCCTGGATCGGGCTCCTGATCGTGCTCTACGTCGCCCTCGAGATGGTCTGGACCGGCTCGCACCAGATCGGCTGCCGCTTCGTGCCGCAGGGCGTGTGCAGCGCCGGCCCGCTCGCGACCTTCGCGGAGCTGCTTTAGGTGCGCGCCGGCGCCCGACGGCGCCGACGCTCAGTGGCGCTGGCGGACGAGGACGAGAGCCGAGACGGCGATCCACAGGCCGCCGGTGCCGCGCCACGTCGTGCGGGCGTCGGCGACCTCGGCCCGCGCTTCCGTATCGGCCACCGTGGCGGCCTCTCCGTCGAGGAAGCGGACCGAGAAGCTCGACGGCTCACGCTTGAGGCCCACGCCGAGGGACTTGAGATAGCACTCCTTCAGCGACCACAGGCGGGCGAAGGCCATGGCCTGCGGGCGTCCCTTGAGGCCCTCCAGCATCGCGACCTCGTCCCGGTGCAGCACCGCCCAGGGAATCTCCCCCGCCTCGTCCACGATCTCGACATCGACCCCGACCGGCGCCCGCGCGGCCGCGAAGGCCGCAAGAGCGCCCCGCGACGAGCTCGACAGATAGAGGCCGGACGACAGCGGCTTGCCGACGATCGGCGGCCGGTCCGGGGCGTGCTCGATCTCGACGAGGGCCGGATCGAGGGCGAGCGCCCGGGCCACGAACCGGTGCAGCCGCGCCCGCCGCTCCTCGGCCGGGCCTGCGGCCATGATCAGGGCCGTCGGCAGGGCGCGGTCCCACCCCGGCAGGTCATCGATGAATTGGACGGTCGCACGCTCGACGCGGGATATGGCGAGCACGGGGTTCGCTCCGTTTCCCGGGGAGGCTCGCTCCTTGCAATTACTCTAGCGCGCTTCGGTTTCCCGCACCTTTCCGGAATACAACACGGAGTGTCTCAAGCCGCTTCGATGAACCGCTCCGCCTGCTCGAGGTCGACGGAGACGAGCTGGGACACGCCGCGCTCCGCCATGGTGACGCCGAACAGGCGGTTCATGCGCGCCATGGTGATCGGGTTGTGGGTGATGACGACGAAGCGGGTCTCGGTCTGGCGCGCCATCTCGTCGAGGAGGTCGCAGTAGCGCTCGACGTTGTGGTCGTCGAGGGGCGCGTCGACCTCGTCGAGGACGCAGATCGGCGACGGGTTCGTCAGGAACACGGCGAAGATCAGCGCGGTTGCGGTCAAGGCCTGCTCGCCGCCCGAGAGCAGCGTCATGGTGGTCGGCTTCTTACCCGGCGGGCGGGCCAGGATCTCGAGGCCGGCTTCGAGCGGATCGTCCGAGTCGACGAGCGTCAGCTCGGCGGTGCCGCCGCCGAACAGGGTCGTGAACAGGCGTTTGAAGTGCTCGTTGACGACGTCGAAGGCGGCGAGCAGCCGCTCGCGGCCCTCGCGGTTGAGGCTGCCGATCGCCTGGCGCAGGCGCTTGATCGCCTCGACGAGGTCGTCGCGCTCCGTCACGAGGTTCGTGCGCTTCGTCTCGATCTCGGCAAGCTCCTCGTCGGCGCGGAGATTCACGGCGCCGAGGCGCTCGCGCTCGCCCTTGAGATTGCCGAGGCGGGTCTCGACCTGGGCGATGTCGGGCAGGGTCGCGCCGTCCTTCAGGCCGGCAAGCTCGGCGAGGCCGGCCGGCGTCGTCTCGAGGTTGTCGGCGATCGAGCGGACGATCTCGGCGACGCGCGCCGTCGCGGCGTCGAAGCGGGCCTGCGAGCCGGCCCGCGCCTCGCGGGCGGCGGAGAGCCCTTCGAGGGCCTCGCGGGCGGCGCGGTCGGCCTCGGCCAGCGACGTCTCGCCCTCGGCGAGCCGGTCGGCGGCCTCCCGGCGCTTCGCCTCGGCGCTCTCGATCTCGGATAGGAGCGCCCGGCGGCGCAGGATGAAGGTGTCGGGGGCCTCGGCGAGGGCTTGGCGCTCGCCTTGCAGGCGCGACAGGCGCGCCTCGTACTCGGCGACGGCGGCAGCGGCGCGTTCGGCGCGCTCGCTCCAGGAGCGGACCTCGGCCGCGATGGCCTCGCGGCGGCGCGCCGCCATCTCGGCCTCGCGGATCAGCGTCTGGAGCGCCGCGCGCGCCTCCGAGGCCTCGCCCCGGCGCTCAGCCACGGCGGCGCGCAATGTGAGGAGCTGCGCCTCGAGCTCCGGCGCATGGCCGAGATCGCCAAGGGCGCGCTCGGCTTGCGCCGCGCGCTCCCGCGCCTCGGCCTCGCTCGCTGACAGCCGCTCGGCGGCCTCGTGCAGGGCGGAGCGCTTCGCGGCTGCGTCGGCCTCGCGGCGCTCGGCCTGGGTCAGGCGCTCGCGCGCGGAATCGAAGCCGCGGCGGGCGTTCCGGGCGGCCTCGACGGCGGCGGATTCGGCGGCGGCGGCGGCGCGGACGGCGGCGTGCGCGGCCTCGGCCTCGGCGCGCTGGAGGTCGGCGACGCCGCGGGCCTCGGCGGCCTCGCGTTCGATATCGGCGAGCCGGTTCTTTTCCGCGAGCCGGCGCGCCGCGGCGGAGGGCGCCTCGGCAGCAGCCGTGAAGCCGTCCCAGCGCCACAGGTCCCCCTCGCGGGAGACGAGGCGCTGGCCGGGCTTGAGCAGCGCCCGGACCGTCGGCCCCTCGCCCCGCGTCACCAAGCCGATCTGGCGAAGCCGGCGCTTGAGCGCGTCCGGCCCCTGCACGAAGTCGGAGAGGGGGCGCACGCCCTCGGGCAACGCCGGGTCGTCTTCGCCGTCGCCGTTGAGCGCCCAGTGGACCGGGGCCGAGACGGTCGAGGAGGCGTCGAGGTCTTCGCCGAGCGCCGCGCCGAGGGCCGTCTCGTAGCCCTTCGCCACGGCGATGAAATCGAGCACCTTCGGCCACAGGTCTCCGGTGCCCGAAGAGAAGAGCTTCGTGAGCGTCCGGACCTCGGTATCGAGGCGCTGCGCCGCGCGCTCGGCATCCGCAAGCGGGCCGCGGGTGCGGTTCTCCGATTCGCGGGCCTGGGCCAGCGCCGCGCGGGCCTCGCCGGCCTGCTCGTCGGCAGCGCGCAGCGCCTCCTCGGCAGCGGCGAGTTCCGTGCGCAAGTCCTCGACCGACTGGCCGCCGGACGAAGCCTCAATCGCGGCGAGGTCGCGCTCGACCCGGGCACACTCGGAGGCGAACCGCGCGGCTCGCTCGCCCTCCTCGCGCAAAGCGCGCTCCAGCGCGGCTTTGCGGGCGTTGATGTCGGAGACCTGGGCCTGGAGCTGCCCGAGCCCAGCCTCGGCCTCCGCCAGCGCGGCTTCCGCAGCGGCGAGTCGGGCTTCGGCCTCCACCTTGGCCTCGCCGGCGCCCTCGTCGCCCTTCGCCAGCGCCTCGGCTTCGGCCGTGAGGCGGGCGATGGTGGCGGCGCCGTCGGCCTGGGCCGCGGTCTGGCGGGCGATGTCGCGCTCGATGTCGGCGATGTGGCGCTCGATCTCCTCCAGGCGCTCCCGCGCGCGGCGCTCCTCGGCCTCGAGCTCGTTGCGGGCGTGCGTCAGGCGCTGCAGCGCCGCCGCCGCGACTGCCTCGGCCTCGCGCAGGGCCGGAAGCGCGTGCGCCGCGACCGCCTGCGCCGTCGCGGCGTTGGTCTGGGCGACCTGCGCGTCGGCGACGGCCTTCAAATCCGCATCGGCCTGGTGCTCGGCCTGCGCCGCCTGGGCGCGAGCCTCGGCGTAGCCGATGGCAAGCATGAGGGCTTCGAGGCGGCGGATCTCGGCCGAGACGTTCTTGTAGCGCGAGGCCTGCCGGCCCTGCTTCTTCAGGCTCTCGACCTGCGCCTCGATCTCGCGCAGCACGTCCTCGACCCGGAGCAGGTTGTCCTCGGCGGCCTTGAGGCGCAGCTCCGCCTCGTGCCGGCGGGCGTGGAGCCCGGCGATGCCAGCCGCGTCCTCGAGGATGCGCCGGCGCGCCTGGGGCTTAGCCGCGATGATCTCGCTGATCTGCCCCTGCCGCACGAGCGCCGGCGAGCGCGCGCCCGTCGCGGCGTCGGCGAAGAGCAATTGCACGTCGCGGGCCCGCACCTCGCGCCCGTTGATGCGGTAGGTCGAGCCCTCCTCGCGCTCGATCCGGCGCGAGACGTCAAGCTGCTCCGCATCGTTGAAGGCCGCCGGCGCCTTGCGGTCCGCGTTGTCGATCGCGAGGTGGACCTCGGCGGTGTTGCGGGCCGGGCGGTTGCCGCTCCCCGAGAAGATCACGTCGTCCATGCCGGACGCGCGCATGCTCTTGTGCGAGGTCTCGCCCATGACCCAGCGCAGGGCCTCGACGAGGTTCGACTTGCCGCAGCCGTTCGGCCCGACGACGCCGGTGAGCCCCGGCTCGATCAGGAAGTCGGTCGGCTCGACGAAGCTCTTGAAGCCGACGAGGCGCAGGCGCGTGAGCTTCACGGGCGCACCTCGTCTACAGCCGTGATTTCCCCCTCACCCGATCGCGGCTGCGCCGCGACTCGACCTCCCCCTCCGGGGGGGAGGTCAGGCGCCCAGCATCGGCTTGAGGATCTTCTCGAGCTCGTCAATCGACATCGATCCCGTCTTGCGCTCGCCGTTGATGAAGAAGGTCGGGGTCGAGTTGACCTTGAGCTTCTCCTCGGCGTGCTTCCGCACCGCGACCACAGCGTCATAAAGCTTCTGGTCTTTCAAGCAGCCCTCGAATTTTTCCTGGGAAAACCCGGCCTGGCGCATCATCTGCTGCAGGGCGTCGAGGGGCTTGTTGGTGAAGGCCCAGGCGCTCTGGCGGTCGAACAGGAGGTCGGTGACGGGGTAGTACTTCTCGTTGCCGTCGCAGCGCGCCAGCATGAAGCCCGCCGTCGCGAGCGGGTCGAGGGGGAACTCGCGCAGGACGAAGCGCACCTTGCCGGTGTCGATGTAGCGCTTCTTCAGCTCGGGATACGTGTCCCGGTGGAACGCCGCGCAGTGCGAGCAGGTGAGCGAGGCGTACTCGATGATGGTGACCTTGGCGTCGGCCGGGCCGAGCGCGATGTCGCCGAGGGGGCCGGCGAATCCGAGGGCCTCTGCCGGGACCTTCTCCTGCGCAAGGGTGGGAAAGCTCGGCAGGAAGGCGGCGGCGGTCGCCGAGCCGAGGAGAACGAGGGCCTCGCGCCGGGTGATCATGGGGTGCTCCGGGAAACAGTTCGGTTCCCGTTGCGGTAAGACCTCGGGGGAAATGTGGCAAGGCGCGGCGGAGTCACGCCTTCGTGCGGGACGAGCCGGTGCTGCCGACGACGGCGCTGCCGAGGCGGTCGAGGGCTTCGCGCAGGGGCTCCTCCTCGACGCCTTTGGTCTTGGCTGCGATTCGCGCCCGGTCCTCGGGACTCAACTCCGGCGCCGGCGCGCGCGCCGCCTTCGGCCGCGGCACTGGGCCCTGCTTGAGGACGATGCGTCCGACGCAGCGCCAGCCGTAGTGGGCGTTGGCGCGCTCGACGAGGAGCGGCGCGAGGTGCTGCATCTCCAAGGCGAAGGCGCCCTCGACCCGCACGACGAGGGTCGCAGGCTCGGGCGGCGCGCCGGGCTCGGGCCGGCGGCGCGGCCATTCAAGCTTCACCGGCCGCGACCAGGCGGCGAGCCGCTCGCCCGCGATCTCGGGCCAGGCCACGATCACGTCGGAGGCCGCGAAGCCCTGCTTCGCCAGCGTCGGCCCGAGGCAGGCGTCGATGAGGTCGGCGAGGGGCTTCGGACGAGCCATCGGTCTGCGCCTGGAATTCAACCCGGGATGAGTCGGAACGCCGCCTTGGATTGCGGGCGGGCGGCCGCTATGCCGGCCGTATGCTAGCGGTTCTCCCCCCGGCCTCAAAGCCCGAAGCCGGCGACCTCCTCGCCTGGTACGACCGGCACCGGCGCGATCTCCCCTGGCGGGCGAGGCCCGGCGAGGCCGCCGACCCGTACCGGGTCTGGCTCTCCGAGATCATGCTGCAGCAGACGACCGTTGCGGCCGTAAAACCCTTCTACGAGCGCTTCCTGAAGCGTTTCCCGACGGTGAAGAGGCTCGCGGAGGCGCCGGTCGAGAAGGTCATGCAGGCCTGGGCCGGGCTCGGCTACTACTCCCGCGCCCGCAACCTTCACGCCTGCGCCAAAGCGGTGGTCGCGGAGCACCGTGGACGCTTCCCAGCTTCGGAGGAGGCGTTGCGCGCCCTCCCCGGCATCGGCGCCTACACGGCGGCGGCGGTGGCGGCGATCGCCTTCGGCCGGCCGGCCGCGGCCGTCGACGGCAACGTCGAGCGGGTCGTCTCCCGCCTGTTCCTCGTCGAGACGCCGCTTCCCAAGGCGAAGCCGCTGATCCGCGACCTTGCCCAGACTCTCGTGCCGGCGGACCGGCCCGGCGACTTCGCTCAAGGCGTGATGGACCTCGGCGCGACGATCTGCACCCCGAAGCGCCCGGCCTGCGGCATCTGCCCGTGGATGACGCCGTGCCGCGCCCGCGCGGCCGGCCTCCAGGAGACGCTGCCGCGCAAGGAGCCGAAGGCGGAGGGGACGCTGCGCCGCGGCGCCGCCTTCGTGGCGCTGCGCGCCGACGATGCTGTGCTCCTGCGGACGCGGACCCCGTCCGGCCTTCTCGGCGGCATGTCCGAGCCGCCGACGAGCGACTGGGCGCCGGACTACGACCTCGCCAAGGCGATGCTCGACGCGCCTCTCGACGCACGCTGGAAGCGCCTGCCCGGCGTCGTGCACCATACCTTCACGCACTTCCCCCTGGAGCTCACGGTGTTCCTCGCCAAGGTCGCGGCCGGGACGGCGGCGCCGGAGGGCATGCGCTTCGCCCCCCGCCGCGGGCTCGCCGAGGAGGCCCTGCCCGGGGTGATGCGCAAGGTGCTGGCGCACGCCCTCGAGCCCGCGCGCGCCTCGGGCCCGGGCCGAGCCCGGACCTGATCCGAAGGCGAGACTCCTACCGCAGCGCGCCGCAGAAGCGCTGGATGCGGCTGCAGGCCTCCTCCAGCATGGCGTTCGAGGTGGCGTAGGAGATACGCAGATTGGGACCCAGGCCGAAGGCCGAGCCGTGCACCGTCGCGACGCCTTCCGTCTCCAGGAGCTCGGTGACGAAGTCCTCGTCGTTGGCGATGGTCTTCCCCGAAGGAGCCTGGAGCCCGATCGCCCCTGCGCAGGAGGGATAGACGTAGAAAGCCCCCTCCGGCGTCGGGCACCTGAGGTGCTTCGACTGGTTGAGCATCGAGACCACGAGGTCGCGGCGCTCCTCGAAGGCGCGCTTGAATTTCTCGATGTGGTCCTGCGGCCCGTTCAGCGCCTCGACCGCCGCCCACTGGGCGATCGTCGAGGCGCCCGACGTCTGCTGGCCCTGCACGAAGTCCATGGCCTTGATGAGGTGCTCGGGACCGGCCGCGTAGCCGATGCGCCAGCCGGTCATGGCGTAGGCCTTGGAGACGCCGTTCATGGTCAGCGTGCGCTCGTAGAGCGCCGGCTCGACCTGCGCCGGCGTCACGAACTCGAAGTCGCCGTAGACGAGGTGCTCGTACATGTCGTCGGTCAGCACCCACACCTGCGGATGGCGCACGAGGACGTCGGTGATCTTCTTCATCTCGTCGCGGCTGTAGGCCGCGCCCGAGGGGTTCGAAGGCGAGTTGAGGATGATCCACTTCGTGCGCGGCGTGATGGCCCGCTCGAGCGGCTCCGGCTGCAGCTTGAAGCCGTGCGCCATCTCGGTGTCGACGAGGACCGCCGTCCCGCCGCACAGCGCCACCATCTCGGGGTAGGACACCCAGTAGGGAGCCGGCACGATGACCTCGTCGCCGGGGTTCAGCGTCGCGAGGAGCGCGTTGTAGATCACCTGCTTGCCGCCGGTGCCGACGATGGTCTGCGACGGCTTGTAGTCGAGCCCGTTCTCGCGCTTGAACTTCTTCGCGATCGCCTCGCGCAAGGGGGTGATGCCCGAGACCGGCGGATAGCGGGTCTCGTTGCGGCGGATCGCGGCGACCGCCGCCTCCTTGATGTGCTCGGGCGTGTCGAAGTCGGGCTCGCCGACCGAGAGCGAGATCACGTCCCGGCCTTGGGCTTTCAGGTCCCGCGCCTTCTGCGTCATGACGATGGTCGCAGACGGCTTCACGCGAGACAGCGTGTCGGACAGAAAGCCCATTGCAAGAGTCTCCGGTCGGGGTGCTAGAAGGCTCAGGCCGGCCCGAGCGCGGGCGGACCCTAGTCGCCGGGGCCAGCCTGGGCAAGACGAAAGCCTGAATGGCTTCCATCAATCCTCGTGAGAATCGCATGACGACCACCCGCCGCCGCACCCTCGCCCTCCTCGCCGGCGCCGCGCTTGCGCCGTCCGGCGCCCTCGCGCAGGGCTTCCCGACGCGGGTCATCAAGATCGTGGTGCCCTATCCGGCCGGAGGGCCGGTGGATGCGCTCGCGCGGCTTCTGACGCCAGAGCTCGGCGCGCTCGGCCAGAGCGCCATCGTCGAGAACGTCGGCGGCGGCGCGGGCGCGATCGGGGCGCGGCAGGTCGCGAAGGCGGAGCCCGACGGGCACACCCTCGTGCTCTCCACGAACCAGACCCACGCCACGAACTACATTCTTCTGAAGGACCCCGGCTACGAGGCCAAGGACTTCGCCGCCGTCGCGGGGCTCGCGGACCTCCAGCACGTGCTCGTCGTCAAGACCGACCTGCCCGCGCGCTCCGTGGCGGACCTCGTCGCCCAGGCCAAGGCGAGCCCGGGCAAGCTCAACTACGGCTCGACCGGCAACGGCTCGGCCTCGCACCTCGCCATGGAGCTGTTCAAGGCCAAGACCGGGACGGACCTCGTCCACGTGCCCTTCCGCGGCGCCGCGCCGATGGCGCAGGAGCTGGTGGCGGGCCGCATCGACGCCGCCTTCGCGACCCTCCCTTCCGTCCTCGGCCAGGTCCAGGCCGGCACCATGCGGGCGCTCGCCGTCGCAAGCGCTATCCGGGCGCCGCAGCTCCCCGACGTGCCGCTTCTCTCCGAGCAGGGGGTGCAGGGCGGCGAGGCCGACGCCTGGATCGGCCTCTGGGCGCCGGCCGGCACGCCGGTCCCCGTCCTCGCCCGCCTTTCCCAAGCCGTGATGGCGGCCCTTGCCAAGCCAGAGGTGCGCGAGGCCGCGATCAAGCTCGGCATCGCCGTGAACGTGCGCGATCCCAGGAGCTTCGATGCTTTCGTCCAGGACGAGATCAGGAAGTGGGGCGAGGTCGTGAAAGCCGCGAATGTGAAGATGGAAGGGTAATTCACCTCTCCCGCTTGCGGGAGAGGTCGAGTCGGCGAAGCCGACCGGGTGAGGGCCAGCCCGTGACTCCCCCCTCACCCCTACCCTCTCCCGCAAGCGGGAGAGGGGTTTTCCCGGCCGTTGCGCCGAGACGCGACTTGGCCGAAGCTCCGGCCAAACATGGAGGAACGCCATGCATCTCACCCTGCAGCAGCTCAAGGAGTTCGACGAGCTCGGTTATCTGTTCATGCCCGGCTGCTTCTCGGACGAGGAGGTGGCGGCGCTCCGCTCGGAGGCCGAGGGCATCTACCGGACCGAGCGGCCGGAGGTGTGGCGGGAGAAGACCGGGGCGCCGCGCACGGCGTTCGCGGCCCATACCTACAACGAGGCGTTCCGCCTCCTCTCGCGCCACCCGCGCCTCGTCGAGCCGCTGCGGCAGCTCTTCGGCGAGGACGTCTACGTCCACCAGTTCAAGATCAACGCCAAGGCGCCGTTCGAGGGCGAGCTGTGGCAGTGGCACCAGGACTACGGCACCTGGGCCCGCGACGACGGCATGCCGCAGGCGCGCGCCATGAACATCGCCGTCTTCCTCGACGAGGTCATGGCGGTGAACGGCCCGCTCATGTTCATCCCGCGGAGCCACAAGGCCGGCACGCTTGCGGCCGGGCACGACACCACGACCACCTCCTACCCCCTGTGGACCCTCGACAACGAGACCGTCACGAAGCTCGTGCGCGAGGCGGAGCCGCCGGGCGGCGGGCCCGGCATCGTCGCGCCGACGGGCAAGCCCGGCTCGGTCCTGATGTTCCACGGCAACCTCGTGCACGCCTCGCCGCCGAACATGACGCCCTACCCGCGCAAGATCGTGTACCTGACGCTCTGCGCGGTCTCGAACCACATCACGAAGTTCACCCGCCCCGAGTTCATCGCCCACCGCGACTTCACGCCGATCGCGCCCGCCGCCGACGACGCGCTCCTCCAATACGCCCGTGCCTACAAGGTCGCGGCCGAGTAGGCGTCACTCGTCGGCAGGCGCCGGCGCGGCCTGAGGCGGCGCAATGGGCTGGGGCGCTGCCGGCTGGGCCGCCGGCGGACGCACCGGCGCGCGCGGCGCAGGCGCGGCGGCTCCGGCTTGTCCCCGCGGACCGGCAGGTCCCGGCGGGCCGGCAGGACCCGGAGGACCCTGGG